>JAPPNM010000074.1 GCA_028873825.1 Gemmatimonadota bacterium
GCAGTCCGTGGATAAAGCCGCCCGAGCACCGAGAGCGGCGAGGCGCCGGGCCGGGGGGATTTTGTCCACGGGCTGTTAGGGGCCTTCAATGGGGGCGTTCGGTCATCCCGCCGATCCTCGAATCAGCACGATTCGGATCCTCTCGGCCTTCCGATCCGGCAGCTCGATCTCCTTCTCCTCTCCCTCGCGGGCTCCGAACAGCGCGTGGCCGACGGGGGAGTCGCGCGAAACCTCCCCCCTGTCCCAGTCCGGCTCGCGACCGACCACCGTACGCGCGACGATCTCGCGGGTCTCGAAGTCGTACACCCAGACCCTGTCTCCCACCTCCACCCTGCGCGCGGGCTTCGGATCCGGCGGATCGGCCGGCCACCTCATCGAGCCGAGCTGGCCGCGAACGAAGCTCATCGCCCGGCGCCTGTCGGCCGGGACGCCCACGGCGTCCTCCATCTCCCGCAGAAAGCGGCGCGCAACTTCGCGCCCGGCCAGGGAGCGGCGCCACGCTCCGCGAGCCTCGGCCGGAAAGCGCCTCTCCGCGTAGGTTCGCTCGGCTTCGCGGAACGCCTCCCCCGATTTGGCGGCGTGGAACGAAAGGTGGGTGTCGAGGACCTCGGCGATGTCCTCGTTCACGTTGTCCGCGATGTCGAAGCGGGCGAACTGCCGGTTGCGGACGCTTCCCCGTCCCGCCGGGAAGTGGAATCTCCAGCGGCGACCGTCCTCCGAAATCGCCAGCTGGACGGCCCGGATCGAGCAGTCGTCGAACGGGTGACCCCCCGGAGCCGGCGCCGATTCGGCCACCGCTCCGATCTTGACGAGGATGCGCGGATCGCCGGGAGGATGGCACAGCGCGAAGTCGACGGCGCCGGCCGGGGTCTCGAAACCGGGCGCCACCGCGTCCGTGTCCCCGACGTCCCATCCGAGGTGGCGCAGGAGGGGCAGGAGGACGCGGTCCACGACATCGCGCCCGGTCGCGAAGCCGCCCTGTTCGAATTCGCTCGCCAAGTCGCCGAGCCTTTCGGCGAGGGACTCGATGCGCGAGCGGCGGTCGAAGAGGGGCAGCCCGTCAACCGGGTCGTCCGCCCTCTCGCTCACCCCGCTCCCAGCGCGACGATCCTCGCCCCCCGGTCCTCCAGGTCCGCCGCCATGGCCGGATGGCAGGTGAACAGGAACACCTGGCGCTCCTCCGCCACCCGCTCCAGCAGCTCGAAGGCGCGGTCGCGGCGCGACGCGTCCCAGTTGACGAGCGCCTCGTCCATGAAGAGAGGCAGACGTTCCCCGCCGGCGTCGAGGTGGTCGATGATGGCGAGGCGGAGCGCCAGGTAGATCTGCTCCCTGGTGCCCTGTGAGAGGGGCTCGCCGACCTGCCGCCGCTCCGGGGCCGCCGGGCCGCGCAGGTAGAAGGACTCGTCGCCCGGATCGCCGATCTCGATGCGGTCGTAGCGGCCCCGGGTGAGGTGGCGCAGGTGTCCCCCGGCCCGGAGCAGCAGGTCGGGCTGGTGTTCGTCGCGGAAGCGGCGGTCCGCGACCCGTACGAGGCGAGCGAGCACGAAGGCCCGGTCCCGGCGCTCCCGAGCATCGCGGATCAGCCGCTTGACCGCCGCGACGCGGCCCTCGATGCGATCCGCCGTGTCGCCCTCCCGGAGGTGGCGGATCTCCGAGTCCAGCCGGCCGGCCTCGCCTTGCAGCTCCTCGGCCCGTCCGGTCAGCTCGTCGACCCGCGCGTCGGCCTCGTCCAACCGCCCGGAGAGCGAATCCCACCGCTCCCCGGTCTCCTCCGCCCCGCGGATCTCGCCCTCGATTTCGGCGAGATCGGAGTGCTGCCGCTCCAGCTCGGCCCGCAGCTGTTCCGCACGGTGCAGGTCGTCGAGGCGCCGCCGCGCCGCCGCCGCGCCCCGCCCGGCATCCCCGTCCCCGAGGCCGAGCAGCCGCTCCTCGAAGGCGGCAAGACGGCCAGCCGCCAGGGTGGCGTCCAGCTCCCGCCCCTTGATTCGGCTGCGGTTCCGCAGGTCCGCCAGCAGCTCCACCATGCGCTCGATCGCGGTGACCAGGTCGTACCCGGGCGATTCCAGCAAGGGTGCCCGCACGGGGAGCCCGCGCAGACTCTGAACGGCCGCGCGCCTCGCGACCTCCTCGCTCTCCTCGAGCCCGCGCAGTTCGGTCCGCCTGCCCTTTTCCGCGGCCGCGAACGCCTTCCCGTAACGCTTGGCGTGGCGTACGGTGTCGAGCCACAGGACCAGCATGAACAACCCCAGGACGCCTACGCCGACGCCCACCAGAAACACCATCTCCGGGCTTACCTCGACCGCGGGGGCGGGGCGCAGCAGACCCGGGAAGAAACGGCCCGCCACCGCCGCCGCGCCCCCGAGCGCGACGCCCGCCACCCCCGACCACAGCCGCCCCCGGCCCGAAGGGGCCGCCTGGCGGAGGCCGTCGAGCGCCTCTTCGCGCAGGCCCTCCTCGGCGATCTTGCGCTGTTCCCGCTTGATCTCGTAAACGCCGACCATCTCGCGAAGGTCGCCGACCGGAATCGCCAGAAGCAGCTCCTGGTCCACCTCCTCCCAGGGCACCGAAAACAGGCGTTCCCGCAGCTCGCTCAGGCGTTCGTCGACCTCCTCCGGGCCCCCGCCCGCCCCCGCCGCCCCGCCGCTCAGCGCCTCCACCCGCCCGGCCGCGTTGCGCGCCGCCCGTCGCAGCTCCTCCAGTCGCGCCTCGGGGTCGGTGGGCAGCCCCTCCAGCTCCCCGGCCGCCCCGCCCCTGGCGCGCAGCTCTCCGATTCGCTCCAGCGTCCGCCGCACGGGAAGCAGCCGGTTCAGCCGGTCTTCCAGCACCCCGCGGCGCTCCCGCACCCCCTCCCGCTCCTCCCGGAGACTCCTCAGCTCGTCCTCCGCGGCGGCCTGCGCGGCCACCTTCTCCCTTAGGGTCCGGTCGCGCTCCAGCACCTCGCGCCGCCGCGCCCTCAGCTCCCGAAGCTCGCGCTGCAACGTTCGCGCACGGGGCCGCCCGCGCCGGTCGGGACGCCAGAGCCGCACGGCCTCGTCGTCGAACTCCGCCGCCACCGCCCGCGCGGGCCGCAGGTCGGGAGCGGCCATCGCCCCCACCAGCCGGTCCTGCACCAGCTCCCAGCTCTCGCGCTCCAGCCCGGCGAGCTCGGACAGGGTGAGAGCGTACACCTGCCGGAAGACGACGCGCGCCACATGGCCCGCGGCGGGCACCGGCCGGTTGCCGATGTTCTCCGTATGTCCCGCAACCGTCAGCGTGCAGCGGCCGGACGAGAGAAGGCGCCGACGTACCCGCTGAGTCGTGCCGTCGTCCAGCCGAAGGACCGCCCCTCCCTCCGGATCGCCCCCGGCCCACGGCGCGTAGGGGTGACGCGCCCGCGTCGCGGGGCGAAAACCGTAAAGTAAAGTTGACAAAAAGTCAAAAAAAGTTGACTTTCCGCTCTCGTTCGGCCCCATCACGACGACGATCGAGGGTAGCGGATCGTCCCCGGTCGAGAGTTCCGCCAGGCAACCGTAGCGGACGACGCGAACGGACTCGAACCTCATTCGGCGGAGCCGTCCGCGGTGAGCATGCGGGTCAGGATCTCCTCCGGAGCGCCCTCCAGCAGACGCCGCAGGTAGTCGTCGGCGGAGCCGTCGCGCTCCGCGTCGAAGCCGGCGAGATCCGTCTCCGCAAGGCCGAGGCGCTCGTCCCCCTCCCGTACCTCCCGGCACAGCCGCAGGGCGGCGCCCAGCGCATCGTGGCGGCCCGCATGGTCCTCGACCCGGGCGGGAGGATGCACGCCGGCCGTGCGGACTTCGCAACCGAGGACGTCCAGCCGCTCGACAAGGTCGTCCGCGATCGCCTCCAGCTCCTCCGGTTCGCGCAGCTCGCGCCAGAGGGGCGAAGGCCCGGAGAGTTCGGCCACGATCATCCACTCGGTGTCCTTCTCGCCCGGGTCCGCCGAGCGCGCGCGCTCCCAGGCGGCCGCCACCGGACGCACGAGCGCCCCGAGCGTGCGCGCCTCCCCCAGCCCCCCCACCGCCAGCTTCTCCCAGCGCACCCGCGAGAACTCGCGGAACCGAACCGCGGGGTGGGCCGGATCGCCCAGATCCACGAGCAGCCCCCCCTTGGGACCGGTCTCGCCCGGAGTGCGTCCCTGGAGGTTGCCGCAGTAGTGCACCGGGGGATCGCCGGAGAGCTCCTGGCGCCGGTGGACATGCCCCAGCGCCCAGTAGTGGAAGCCGGCGGCGCGCAGCCGCCCGAGGTCGGAGGGGGCGTAGGGACGGTGGACCGCGCCCCCGCGGGCGGACGCGACCAGGGTGTGCAGGAGCGCCGCCTGGGGGAGGGGGGTGCCGGAGACCGGGCGAAGCCGCCGCGAAAGGTCGCTCGTGACGCGCCCGGTGGCGTGGCCGGCCGCGGTGACGTACCCCGCCGCGGAGCCGTCCGGCCTCCGGATCGTGACCGCGACCGGTTCCTCGCCGGAGGCGACGGTGACGTTGCCGGGCAGGCCGAGGGCGCCCGCGCGAGGCCCGCTCCCCGGGTCGTGGTTGCCGGTGGCGTAGACGACCTGGATGCCCGCGGCGCCGAGCCGCTCGAGCTGGGCCAGCAGAAAGCGTTCGGTGGCGAACGACGGACGGGGCCCGTCGAAGAGGTCGCCGGCGATCAGCACCGCGTCGACCTTTCGGGCGACCGCGAGGTCCACGCACCGGGCGAGGGCGTCGCGCAAGGCCTGGCGCAGCCGGTTCCGCACGGCCTCCGAGCGGCCGCCGAAGGCGGTGTCGAGGTGAACGTCCGCGATGTGGATGAAACGCATCGGCCGACTCCGGAGCTTTGGTGGGCGCCGACGGGTTGAAAGGTAACGTCTGGCGGCGGGGGCGGCGGCCGGATTACTGTTGGGCGCCGTTCGAATCTCCCTCGCTTCGCACCGCTTATCCAGAGCCACCGCGTGACGAAATGACCGAGCCGGGTCCCGCCGCTCCAACCGCGGCCGATTCAACAGTCGTCGGCGAAGTGCTCCGGACCCTGCGCCGCACGGCCGGGGACGACCGCTACCGCCTCCTGGAGAAGTTCGTCCCCTTCTTCCTGGGCAAGGCGACCGCGGAACTGCTCGAGGAACGGGCGCCCGAGGACCTGGGCCGGATGTGCGTCGACTCGCTCGACTTCCTGGACCGCAGCCGTCCGGACCGCGTCGACGTGGAGGTCGCCAATCCGGTCCGGGACGGGGGCCGCTGGTCGGCACCGGTCACGATCATCCGGACCAACGTCTCCGAACGGCCCTTCATCGTCGACACCATCCGGGAGTTCCTCTCCTCGCAGGACCTGCAGATCATGCACTTCGCGTACCCGCTCATGACCGTGGAACGGGACGACGAAGGCCGGATCGCCGATCTGCTGGCCCCCGGAGAGCGTACCCGCACCGAGTCGATGGTCTACGCGGAGGTGGCGCAGGTCGCCGACCCGGCCGTGCGCGAGTCGCTGCGGGCCGAGACGGCGCGGCGCCTGGAGGACGTGGTGAAGGCCACCGACGACTTCGGCCTCATGGTCGACAAGATCGGCGACGTGGTTTCGGAGCTGGGCTTCCGCCTGCGCGACGTGCCCGGCCGCCGTGAAGAGTTCCGCGAAATCCAGGCGTTCCTGCGCTGGCTGCGCGACGGGGGCTTCGTCTTCCTCGGGTATCGCTCCTACACCTTCCGGCCGCTCGAACCGGGAGGAGAGGAAGCGGTCACCCTCGACCCCGGGTCGGGGCTGGGCGTGCTCCAGGAGGAGGAGTCGTCGGCCTACGCGCAACCGGTCCCCGTCAGCCAGCTCTCCGGCGGGATGCGCGAGAGGGCGCTTTCCGGCCCGGTGCTCATCATCAGCAAGACGAACGCCGAATCGACCGTCCACCGCCACGCGCGCATGGACTACATCGGCGTCAGGAAGATGCGGAAAGACGGCTCGATCGCCGGCGAGCACCGCTTCCTGGGGCTCTTCACCTCCAGGGCCTACTCCGAGCCCGCGCAGGACATCCCCATCCTGCGGCGGAAGCTGGCGGAGATCATCGAGCTGGCCGGCGCGTCCGAGGGGTCGCACGACTACAAGGAGATCATCACGATCTTCGGCTCCCTTCCCAAGGAGGAGCTCTTCCTAGCGACCGCCGGGGAGATCGCGAAGGACATCCGCGCCATCTCGAGCCGCTACAACACCTCGGAGGTGTTCGTAACGGTGCGGCGGGACCAGCTCGGACGCGGCGTGTCCATCATGGTCGTGCTGCCGCGCACGCGCTTCTCGGGCACCTTCCGCCGGGAGCTCGAGAGCGAGCTGGTCAATCGCTACGGGGCCGAGGTCCTGAACTATCACCTCGCGCTGGGCGAGGGACACCAGGCGCGCCTCCACTTCTATCTGGGCGGTCCGCCCGAGCGCCTCGACGAGATCGAGTGGCGGGAGCTCAGGGCCACGGTCACCAGCCTTACGCGGTCGTGGCTCGACGAGGTGCGGGACCTGCTGGCCGAGGAGCGTCCGCCCGACGTGGCGGGTCGCATGGCCCGGCACTACGCGAGCGCCTTCGCGCCCGAATACAGGGCCGCCACCGATCCCGCGACGGCGGTGCGGGACATCGTGGAGCTAGAGGCCATGAAGGCCGAGGGGCGCATGGAGTCCGTCCTGTTCTTCGACGACTCGAAGACCGGCGGCGAATTCGACCTCAAGGTGTACATCCGCGAGCACCGGATCATCCTGTCGGACTTCATGCCGGTGCTGGAGAACTGCGGCCTGCGGGTGATCGCCGTCTCGCTCTTCGAGCTGCGCGAGGGAGGCGGAGAAGCCGATTCCTCGATCTACGCCTTCGACGTGCAGACGTCGGCCGGGGACCGCGTCGACGTGGACGCGCTCGGCGGGGTGCTCTCGGAAGCGATCCTGGCCGTGCGAGCCGGCGACGCCACCAACGACTCCTTCAACCGGCTGGTGCGGCGCGCCGGGATGGCGTGGCGCGAGGTCGAGGTGTTGCGCGCATACGCGCACTACGCCTTCCAGATCGGGGCCGTGCCGAGCCGGCAGGTGCTGCGCTCCGCGCTGAAGGACCACCCGAGAATCGGGCTCCTCCTCTTTCGGCTCTTCGAGACCCGCTTCGATCCGGCGAGGGGAGACGGCACGCGCGGGCGGGAGGCGAAGGCAGCCGAGCTGAGGAGCGAGATCGGCGAGGAGCTGGCTGGGGTGAGCTCGCTCGCCTACGACAGGGCGCTGCGGGCCTTCCAGACCGTCATCGAGAGCACGGTCCGCACGAACTACTACCGCGGCGGCGCGCGCACGCCGACGGTCCGCTCGGGGGGCGTTCCGTACCTCTCCTTCAAGTTCGACTCCGAGCGGCTGCAGCCCGTGTCGAAGAGCCGGCTCATGTACGAGGTGTGGGTGCGGTCGTCGCGGATGGAGGGGATCCACCTGCGGGGCGCGGCGGTGGCGCGGGGCGGGATCCGCCACTCGGACAGGCCCGACGACTTCCGCGCCGAGGTGATGGGGCTGGTGCTCACCCAGATGGTCAAGAACGCGGTGATAGTGCCGAGCGGGTCGAAGGGAGGGTTCGTCTGCCTGCGGCAGCTGCCCGGCCGCGAGGCAACGGCTCGCGAGGCCCGCGAGCAGTACTGCACCCTGATGCGCGGCCTGCTCGACGTCACGGACAACCTGGACGGGGAGGATTCGGCGCCGGAGGGCGTCGTCCGCTACGACGGTTTCGACCCCTATCTGGTCGTGGCCGCCGACAAGGGAACCGCGCCCTTCTCGGACACCGCCAACGCGGTCGCCGCCGAGTACGGCTTCTGGCTCGACGACGCCTTCGCCTCCGGGGGCTCGAACGGGTACGACCACAAGGAAGTGGGGATCACCGCGAAGGGGGCGTGGGAATCGGTCAAGCGGCACTTCCGCGAGATGGGCAGGGACATCGGCGAGGAATCCTTCACGGTGGCGGGGATCGGCGACATGAGCGGCGACGTGTTCGGCAACGGCATGCTCCTGTCGCGCCGAACCCGGCTCGTGGCCGCCTTCGATCACCGGCACGTCTTCATCGATCCCGACCCGGATCCGGAGACTTCGTTTCGGGAACGTGAACGGCTCTTCCGGCTGGGCCGCTCCTCATGGGACGACTACGACCGGGGGAAGCTGTCGCCGGGCGGGATGATCGTGTCCCGCGGCGTCAAGTCGGTGGACCTCGCCGAGGAGGCCGCCGAGGCTCTCGGCCTGGGCCCCGAAACGGCCACGCTGGACGGCGAGAGCCTCATCCGGGCCGTGCTCGCCGCACCGGTCGACCTCCTCTGGAACGGCGGGATCGGCACGTACGTGAAGGCGAACCGCGAGAGCCACGCCGACGCGGGCGACGCCTCGAACGACGCGGTGCGCATCGACGTCGGGGATCTCCGGGCGAAGGTGGTGGGCGAAGGCGGCAACCTCGGCTTCACCCGGGCGGCGCGGGTGGAGTACGCGCTCGGCGGCGGCCGTATAAACACCGACGCGCTCGACAACTCGGGCGGCGTGAACCTCTCCGACCGCGAGGTCAACCTCAAGATCCTCCTGAACGAGGCCCTGAACGCCGGCCTGGTTACGCGGGAGGAAAGGAACCGGCTGCTGGAGCGCCTCACCGACACCGTCGCCGCGCTGGTCGTGGCGGACAACGAGTCGGGCTGCCAGGCCGTCTCGCTGGACGAGTACCGCGCCCGCAGGGGCATGGACCACTACTGGACGCTCATGGGCGACCTGATCCGGACCGGCCTCCTGGACCGCGACGCCGAGGGACTCCCGTCGTGGGACGAACTCACCGCCCGCAAGGAGGCGAACCAGTCGCTCACCCGGCCCGAACTGTCGGTCCTGCACTCCTACGCCAAGCTACACCTCAAGGCGGCGCTTCTGGCCTCGGGCCTGCCGGACGACCCCTCCGCCGAGGACTACTTCTTCGGCTACTTTCCGCACGAAGCGGTGGCGGCCGTCCCGCGGGAGATGGCCGTCGGCCACCGCCTGCGCCGCGAGATCGTGGCCTGCCAGCTCACCAACGACCTGGTCGACCTGATGGGTTCGGCGTTCATCGGCCGGCTGGTGCGCGAGACGGGAAGGAGCGCCGCGGAGATCGCGCGGGCCTGGCTCGTCGCCGCCAGGCTGACCCGCCACGATTCGCTCCTGGAGAAGATCCGCTCGCAAGAGGGCACCGTGTCGGCCGCCGTCACCTACCGCTGGACGATGGGTCTTGCGCGCGTGCTCGAGCGCACCACCCGCTGGGTCCTCGCCAACTGCGACCCCGACGAGCCGACGAGCGCGCTCATCGAGGGGAGCCTGGACGGGCTGGAGTCGTTGCGCGAACGATTCCACGACATCGTGGCGGGCCGGGACAGGGAGGATTTCCGGGACCGGGTGGCCGCGCTCATGCCGCAGGTGGGGGACGAGGGCTTCGTGCGCAACCTGGTGGCGCTGCGCTTTCTCGACCACCTGCTCGAGATCCTGCGCGTGGCCCGCGCCACCGGCACCGATCCGGTGAGCGCCGCCCGGATGTACTACTGGGTGACCGAGGAGCTGCGCATTCCGTGGCTCGTGGATCGCATCGAGAGGTCGAGCGGCGAGGGGAAATGGCAGCAGCGCTGGGCGCTGGGACTCGTCAACGACCTGGGGGCGATCCGTCGCAATCTGACCGAGGGGGCGCTTGGCGGGGAGGGGCTGCTCGCAGGCGCGCTCGGTTTCGGGGGAGGGGACGAGGCGGGCCTTACGCGCTTTCACGCCATCCTCCAGGAGGTGGAGGCGGAGGAGCCGGTCAGTCTGGCCGGGTTGTCGGTGGCGATTCAGGAGATACGGCACCTGGCGTCGAAGCGGTGAGGGGAGGGCCCCCTGCCTCAGAACCTGTACGCGAGACTGACGACGGGACGGGTCTCGGTATTATCCTCGAACCACTTGGCGAACCCCAGCTCGGCCGCCAGGCCGCCGCCGCTCACAAGCCGGACGCCCGCAATCAGGATTTCGAGCTCTTCGTCCTCAATTCCCAATATCCGGAGTTCCGCGAACGGCTTGAAGTCGTACTCGGCGCGGTCCTCCAGCGGCACGGAATAGTCCGCGCCGATCGTCACCGCGAAGTCATCGTCTGGGCCAAAAAAATCGGCGTTGTCGGATCCGTGAACTCCCAGGGACAGGTGTCCCGCCAACCTTTCCAGGGTTGCGGAAAATGCCATGGTGACCCCGTAGAAGTACCCTTCCGCATCTTCGCCGGACGGCACGATCAGACGACCTCCCAGGCTGGCGGATACGCCCCCGGATTTCAGGACGCGCAACTTTGGCGCCACATAGTGGAAGAAAATCGTTTCAGTGCCGCCTTCTAAAGTAACCGCCGGAGTCGTAGTTCCAGATACCCGAGCCGACGGCCAGTGTGAAATCGTCCGTGACGCCGTAGGCGACGTGCACGATCAGCGGCCGGGACTCGCCGAAGTCTGCCAGCTGCGCGAAAATGTCGGCGCCGGCGTAGCCGATTCCGGCGTACCCTCGCCCGGCCGCGAGCGTACGCGCGTCCGCGGCGGCCGCACCCAGGAACAGCATTCGCGGTGGAACGGGGTCGGGTTGCAGGGAGTCGCTGCCGCTCTGCGAACCCTTCAACGGAGAACCGGATTGCAGAGTGTCGCCCGCCGGGTTTGCGGCCGGGGCCGAGAGGGTCTCGGCCAGCTCGGGCGGTTGAGACGGCTGGGCGGCGAGCGGAAACTGCACGACGGTCGCGACCGCCGCTGCGGCACCGACCGCGACGAGCCGGGCGCGAAACCCCTTCGGGCGCCGCCGGGCGAGGGGCTTCCCGGATTCCCGCGGCGGGGGGCGGCTGTCGGGCGCGGTATTCCAAGGCATCGGGTTTTCCCTTGTTCGAATGGTCGAAGAGGAGTCCGCGCACCGGGCGGAGGCGGGACCGGGCAGGTCCGGTCCGGAAGGGTTGTCGACGCGGACGGTAGCAAACCTACGGAACGGGCGGTCGAAGGTTTCGGATCCGCCGGCGCCGCACGGGAATCCTGGGCCGGAGCGGCGCAAGCGGGGAGCGGCGTAGTTTGGCAACGTCGGATATATGTGCCGGAGTCTCATCTTCTCGCCTTCGGAACTTGGGGCATCCTCTTAACCACGACCGTCTGGACAGATAGCTTGTCCATCTCCACGAAGGCGGCCAGGCCGTCCGGCCCGAATGCCCGTGGGATCGCGATCTCCCACGCGTCGTAGCTGCCCACGTACCGGCCGTCCATCGTCAGCACGTCCACCGCGGGTGTCCGGTCCGTCCAGCGTCGCGTAACCCAGATATTCCCGTTCCAGGTCGTGCGCAGGTAATAGACGACGGGGATTTCGTGGTAGAAGAGGGTGTTCTCGATGCCCTCTCCGATTCGCCGTCTCTCCCTGTCCGCATTGCCGCGCACCCGCCGCCCGGACCTGTCCCTGAACTCGGCGCTCCCTTCCAGGGTTTCGTCGGACATTTCTTCCAGTTTCTTCAGCCTGTCGGCCTTCCATTCCCTGATGAAGTCGTCCGTCACCGGCTCCGGCCGGAGCGGCCGCGTCAGAATGCGGGACACACCCTTTCCCACCGCGGCAACCACCTCGCCGACGAGGGTAATGCGCTCAATGGGCCGCGACGACGGGTCGAGGCGTTGCGGGGGCTCGCCCGACCAGGAGACACTTCGGACATCTTCAGGAACGGTGGCCAGCCCGCCGGCACCACGCAGGGCAAGATGTTCGGTGATGATCGTGAACGAGGGATCTCCTCCCATGCCAACGGCGCGCTCGAAGCCGCCGTCCGCATCGAAGAGCTGATAGGCGCGGACCTCCTCGAAGCCGGGCTCCAGCCAGCGGTCCTCGGCCGGGAGCTCGATGACCTCCTGGGCATTGCCGGGTACGGCGCCGAGCAGCCATCCCGCCCCGGCCCACCTCGCTCCACGCATTGCCGGTGCCCCCCGATCGCGTGAGATGTACTCGCCCGAATGTAGACTGCACATCACATCATGGAAACTACACTTCATGGCGGCCGCGGTGCGTGGCGCCGACCGGCGGAACCCGGCGAGAGGCCGTCGTCGAAGCCCACAACCATCCCGCGGAGGTCGATCTGGTGCTGGAGCTGGGTGCGGGCGAGGTGTGGGCGGTCGAAATCAAGCGGGGGCCGGTTCCGAAGGTTTCGCGAGGGTTTCGTGCTGCCTGCGAGGATGTCATGCCGGACCGCAAGCTCGTGGTCCATGGTGGCGACGAGAGCTATCCGCTGCGGGACGGGGTGGAGGCGGCGAGTCTGGCGGGGATCTGCGGGGAGCTGGGGTCGTGAGGGCCGGCCGCCAGATCCAGCAACACCCCCTCCTTCACTCCCACGCTCGGCACCACGACCTGCCCCGCTCCCGCCTCCCGCGCGAAGTGCCTGTAGACCAGCGCGGCGGGCAGGATCACGTCGGCGCGGTCGGGACGCAGGCGCAGCTCGTGAAGCCTCTCCGGGACGGTCATCGCGGAGAGGAGGCGGATGACGGCATCGAGGCGGTTGAGCGACAGGATCGCCGGCTTCAGAGGGTCCACGCAGCTGAGCGCGAGCCGCGCGATCGCCTCGATGTTTCCGCCCGTCGCGGCAAAGGCGGTGGGCCCCGGATAGGCTTCCGGGGGCGGAATGGTGAGGGGCTGGAGCTGGCGGCGCACCCAAGCAAGCAGCGAGTCGTGACAGCCTTCGGCCTCGGCCAGCGTTTCCAGCAGACGCACCGTCCCCACCCGGTACGACTCGCTCCACAGTATCCCCGTGTCGTCCACCAGAGACACTTCGACGCTGCCGCCCCCGAGGTCGACCAGGATCCACCTTCCCTGCGACAGGTCCGCGCGGCTTCCTACGGCCAGGTGAACCAGACGCGCCTCCTCCCGCCCGCTTATCGGCTCCAGCTCGATGCCGGATTCCGCTAGGATTCGGGCTAGGAATGCGTCGCGGTTTTCGGCTTCGCGGGTCGCGCTGGTCGCCACCGCCCGAAAGCGCTCGACGCCCAGCGCGTCCATGTCGCGGCGGAAGAGGCGAAACGCCGCCGTGGCGCGATCCATCGCGTCTTCGTCGAGGCCGCCGCGCGTGAAGACCCCGCGGCCGAGCCGGATCGGTTCGCGGATCCTGTGGACGACGGCGTAAGATGCCGGCGTGTCGAAGTCGGCGACTACGAAGCGGATGGCGTTCGATCCGGCGTCGATGGCGGCCACGCGCGTCATGACGGGCGCGCGCCGCGGCGCGGGTTTTTCCAGGGACTGCTCGCCTTCACCAGTACTCCACCTCCAGACCTTCGACCCGGCGGAAGCTGCGGCGGTCCCGCGTGGCCACGCGGTAGCCGAGGTGCAATGCCGTGGCCGCGATCATGAGATCGTGCGCGCCAATGGGGGTGCGGGAGCGCGACAGCTGGGCACCGAGCGTCGCATGCACCCGGGCGACTTCGAGATCGAAGGAAACCACGGGGAGAACCTCCAGCCATGTCCGGGCGAAGGCCTCCGCCGCGACGCGCCGGGCTCCGGCCACGCGATGGAGGCCGTGGAGCACTTCGGCCGCGGTGATCGCGGCGATCGCCAAGGGTCCGTCCCGCGGACCCGGTCGCGCCAATAGGCGATCCTCGTCCGGCAGTCCGTGTTCCACGGCGATCAGGACGCTGGCGTCGATCAGGGTTCCCAAGGACTCTTCGGCACCTCGACGCGGTTGAACAGCGCGATCCCGTCCTCCACCGCACGTGCGTATTCGGGACCGGCCGGGGGGACCCTTCCGGAGCGAATCAGCTCGACAAAATCGCGACCGGTAAAGATCCGGTCCTCCACCGGGGCGATCTGGGCGACCGGCTTTCCGTGCCGCTCCACGACGTAGACGGCGCGCTTCTCGCGAACGCGCGCCAGAACCTCGCCGAAGTTCTTTGCGGCTTCGGTGGCGCTGACCACGCGCGAGCGGTCCGGTCTCACGATTCGTTTCGACATGTCCCAAGATACGGAAATTACGGAGTTTCCGCAATTCCTGGTCCTGCAGCCCTCCGGTCCTTCGCCGGGTACGGAATCTCCGCCCCGCGCCCGGGCCAATACCGCCGCACGTACCACGCCAGCACCGGCAGCGTGGCCGTCACGACGGCAACCCCCCAGAGGCCTGCCTCCCGGATTTCCTCAATCTCGGCCGCCACGTCCATGGGCTCCATCGGACCCATCACGAACTCGGGGATTGTCGCGACGAGGTTGTTCGCGGCGTGAAAGGCGATGGGGACGACGAGCGACCCGGTCCTGAGGTAGAGGACGGCCGCGACGAGACCCACCATCGCGATGCCGACCGGGTTGCCGTGCAGGAGCCCGAAGGCGATCGAGGTCGCGGCCACGGACGTGCCGACGCCCCACTTGACCGCCCAGCGGTTGAGCAGGATTCCTCGAAAGAGCACCTCCTCGATCACCGGCGCGAGGATCGCCACCACGATGACCATGGCCACCTTGTAAGCGAGCGGCGGGTCGGGTACGCCCTCCAACGCCTCGAGCAGAAACTCGAGCACTCCCGGGGCGGCCGAGGCCAGGCCGCGTGCGAAGACCTGCCATGATCCGATGGAAAAGGCCATCGTCACCGCCAGCAGGCCCAGGGTCGCCAGCCAGTTGTGCCGCGCCGGCAACCTGCCCACCAGACGGCGCAGGCCGATTCCGGAACTCCGGCAAGCCCACACGATCCACGCCAGCAGGACGCCGTAGCCCGAGAGCATGAAAGCGACCTGTCCGGTTGCCGGGTCGTCGGTATTGAGCGGCGTCACCAGGGACGCCAGGAGCAAGGCCGCAAAGAGAAGCGCACCCCCCAGGATCATCCACGGGATGAGCGTGCGGGTCCGGAGCGCCTCGAAAGGGTTCCGAGGCTCTTCTGCCAGGCGGGTCTCGGCTGGAATCCCGGATGGCTTCCCGGTCGGCGCCGGCTCGAACGGCTCCGTCAACGCTCCGGCTCAGCTCGCCGGCCCCGGCCGCTTCGCCGCCCCGTAGTGGATCGCGTTGAAGAGGAGCGGGAAGGTCCCGTGGGACTGCGACCGGAAGGTGATCTTGGGCCCGAAGAGGAACAGCTTTCCGGCCCCGATGTCGGCCTCGATCATGCTGGCGCCGCCTTCCAGGTGACGCTGGCCCCAGGCCCACCCGCTCACCAGGGGCTCGGCCGTGTCGTACCACGCCAGGCGGCGCACGTTCTCCGCGCCGTCCTCGATGCGGTAGACCGGGCTGTGGCTGTGCAGCACGTTGACGCGGTCGCCGAGCCCGTGGGTGACCGGGCTGACGTGCTCGACGCGGATGTCGTGGATGGAGCCGGGGGTGAAGTAGTCGTCCCGGCCGAGGGGCCGTCCCTCGTCGTCGACGAGGAAGTCGGCGAGAGGAAGGCCGAGTTCGGCCCCCAGCGCGGTGGACGAGCCGATCGCGACGACCGCGCCGCCCTTCTCGACGAACTCGCCGAGCGCGGGCACGCTTTTCTCGGTCGTCAGCGACCCCGCCCGGTCGCGCAACGAGTCCGGCAGGCCGGCCGGCAGCTCGTCGCCGGAACCGCCGAAGCGACGGACTCCGCCCCCGCCTCCCATCGCCCCGTCGGGCAGAACGATCACGTCGAAGCGCTTGTTCAGGCCGCCCTTGTCGATCTCGGGCGGATAGACCACCTCGAAGTCGAACTCGAAGTCCTCCAGCACGTAC
Organism: Gemmatimonadota bacterium; assembly: GCA_028873825.1. GTDB lineage: Bacteria > Gemmatimonadota > Gemmatimonadetes > Longimicrobiales > Gaopeijiaceae > Bin94. The sequence goes on from JAPPNM010000074.1 coordinate 15,613, forward strand.
CGGATCCAGCCCGAGGGCATCGACCCGCCGTAGCGGTCCCAGAGGCCGATCCTCGCGCGGGTCAGCTCGAAGGCGCCCCCGGGCGCGGCCGCGACGCCGTGAAGGGAAACCCCCAGCTGCTCGGCCCACTCTTCCAGCTGGGACGGCGCGGCGGCCGCCGCCGGGATGTAGAACGCGCCCGGCTGGAACGACACTCCCGCCGCGTCGAACGTCCCTTCGACCCAAAAAACCTCGCCGCCGCCCGCCAGCACGCGGTTCACAACCGTGTACGCCGCATTGATGTGGTCCACTACGTACCCGGCGGGCGATTCCGCGCCGGCGACGACGCCCGGCAGCGGCTCGGCCAGCCCCTCGATCTCCTGGAAGGGACCGCTGAACCCGTCGAGGATGCGGTCGAACTCGATCCCCATCTGGAGCGCCAGCGTCCACCCGGCGTTGTCGTAGGGCGCGATCGGCGGCCCGCCCGGGTACCGGAAGTCGTTCGGGTGGTTCTGCGGCTCGAACATGTCGAGCACGTGGGGCCGGAAGGCCTGCGCCGCGGTCACCGCGTACGAGCCGGCCGCATAGTCCTTTCCGGCCACGTTGAAGCCGGCCGCCGCCCGGTGCACCTTGACGCCGCCCTTGAGGAGCGCGTTCACGAAGCGCGTGGCGGTGGGGAAGTCGCGCTGGCCTGCGGGCAGAATGTAGCCGCGCGCGTCGCGTTTGGCGGGATCGCGCAGGTAGCGGTCGTAGTCCTCCAGCGACGGGCGCCCGCCGGCTTCCTCGGCCACTCCGTCGATCCAGTCCGGCAGCACCGTCCACGAGTCGCGGCTGCCGCGCTCGATCGAGTTCGTCCCCATGCGCCAGATGTTGAAGAGCAGGTGCTCCCGGTTGCGCGACGCGTAGTCGAGCACGGCCCTGTTGGCGGTCTGCGAGTAGTCGACCGACTGCCGGAAGTGCCAGCGACCGGGGGCGACCGGAAGCGGCAGGTCGCCGTGGGCGAGCTGGCGGTCCGGGAGGAAGGGGATCTCGATGGGCGTGGGGTGGCCGGCGGTCTCGGTGAGCAGCCCGATCATGTTCTTGAAGTAGGGCGTCGTGCGCAGCCCTCCGTTCCACCAGGTGGAGTAGCCGGCGCCGCTCCGCATCGTGGTGCCGCCCTTGCCTTCGACGACCATGCGGTGGTGCATCGCCGAGCCCACCTGGTCGACGCTCGTGAGGACGATGGGGTCGAGGTTGTGGTTGGGCGGGTCGCGGAAGGGCGGTGCGAACATGACCGTGCCCCGCGGGGCCGTCTGGTGGTGGTTGTAGACGATCTGCGGGAACCACTCGCGGTACATGACCCGGTTCATGTTCTCGGTCTCGGCGAGCGAGGCCATGTAGAAGTCGCGGTTGTTGTCGTGCCCGGCGTACTTCTGGTAGAGGACCGGGACGCCGCGGCTGGAGCGCTCGAGCGGGTCGTCGTGCCGCATGTACCAGTTGGCGACCAGGGCGTGCCCGTCGGGGTTGGCGTGGACCGCCAGGAGGATGACGTCGTCCAGGATGCGCATCGTCTCGGCGTCGTCCCGGCTCACCATCTGCCACACCAGCTCCATGAGCTGCTGGACGGTCAGCACCTCGTTCGCGTGCAGACCTCCGTCGATCCACACGACGGCCCTGCCCTCGGCGGCGAGCGCGCGGGCCTCATCCTCGCCGACGCCCTCGGCCCGCGCCAGCCGCCGCGCGATCTCCCTGTAGCGGGCGAGGCCGGCCATGTTGGCGGGCGAGGTGATCGTCGCCATCCACTGTTCGCGCCCCTCTTCGGAGAGGCCGATCGACTCGAGCGTCATGCGGTCGGACTGCCGGGCGAGGACGTGCCAGTAGTCGGTGAGCTGCTCGTAGTTGACGAGCCGGTAGTCGGTGCCGATCCGGAAGCCGAACTGCTCCTCGGGGGTGGTGAGCTGGGCGGCGGCGGGAGTGGGGGGGGCGAGAACGGCCAGGGCCGAGAGGGCGACGAGCGTGGCCGGAGCAGTTGGGAAGCGGGACGGCGAATGTGCGGGAGGGCCGATGTTCACGGGGTTTTCTCGGAGCTCGGGGAAGTGCTGGGATGGATGCGGACAGCTACAGTAGCGGGCGGGTGGCGAGGCGGGGAAGGGGTGGGGCGCAAAACGACCGTTGCTCGTCCCTCCTTTGGGCGTGGTGCCTTCCTCGGGCGGATGCGCCCGCAGGCGGCGCCGATGCGCTTCGAGCAAGGCATCCGCCTGCTTGGGGAATTACATACGTGAGTAACCATACTCAGGATTTAATTCCCACCACGCCTCCCGAAACGATCGCGTTCACACCAACACACCTCGATCACCCCACTTGTCCATGAACTCATGAAGTCGCCGGCGTATATAGTTGTCCGGATTGATGATGAAGAACGTCCGGTTGCTCAGGCGGCGCCAGTAGTAGGCCATCGTACCGTAAGGGAGGTGGTATTTCCAACACCGAATCTCATTGGCGTGGTCACCCATGTGCCTTGCGTTGTGGTGGTAGATCACGGCGGCTCGCCCATCGGCTAGTCCCATTGCTTCAAAGAGCGGGATTCGCTTGGTACTCTCCCTTCGCCTCGGATCAAAACGTGCGTCCGGGAAGAGTCCGTTGTCAGGATCGGCGAAGACGAGATCGCACTGGCCGATCTGACTCCTCGTTCGGTCAAACCACTGCTGCCGCCAGCACTCGCGGTCGCGGATATTGATGTCGTTGACCGCAAGGCGATCAGCGGCAAAAACAGCGTCGCCAAGAATGCCCGACTCCTGGATGTTCGCGACGGATCGCCGGTCGGGAACCAACTCCCTCAGCGCTTCGAACAGGTCGGGGTCAAGGTGTCGCCACTCGTGCGAATTACGGAGATACGCAGTGTGTCGCCCGTCACCGACCGGTCCATCGTTGGGATGCAGGTACCAAGCGACACCGAGACTTCTTCCTCCTCGGATGGCCCTCAGAAGTCCATACTTGACGAAGTCCCCGATATCCCCCACGTAACGGTCCTGCATACGGTCGCTCTCCTGTTGAGTTTGTGAGACAATATCATGGCTGCATTCTTATATAACCTTAACGAATTATGAGATTTTGTCAACCCCTCTTGAATCACACAGCCAAAGGGGAGTGTCCGGTCTCGGCCTGGAGAGTGGCGTACCGCAGCAGCTTGCCGTCCAGTCCCCGCGCGCGATGTGTCATGGGAGCGGCTCCGCATAGAGGTGCTCAAGGGGCCGACCGGCCCAGCTTACGCGGCGGAAATGGAACGGGTGGCCAGAAAAGCGAATCCCGATACGTACTCCCGGAGGCCGGCATGGTTCTCCGTCCCCAATCTGATCGCCTTCGGCGAACGGGTGATCGACGGCCATATCGAGCGCCTCAACCACCCCGAGGGGCGTTCTTCGGTCTTCTGGCGGAACCCCGAAGCGACCGGCGGTCCCGAGGACTGCGCCGACCGCCTATTTCTGCGCCCCTTCGCTTTGGTCGATAGCCGGACCTCGGGGGTCCCCAAGGGTCCGGCTCTTCGTTAGGCCGAGTGCTTCTTGAAGAAGCGGTCCATGGCCTCTACCGCCCGGTCAACATCTTCCGGGATATCGTAGAGCGACACGTGCGTAGCGCCGGTGATCTCAACCAACTCCTTGGGATCAGACGCTTTTTCATGGAATGAGGTGGTCAAAGGCGCAGTGTCGGCGTGTTCACCATGGATGCCAATGAACGGCGTGTAGAGGTAGGGCGCGTAGCTCATCGCATCGGCGAGCATCGGTGCTTCCAACATGAAGGACGGTGCCAAGTGGTTGTAGTTTGGGTAGGTCTGGGCACCGGCCCTCGCGGTCATGTAGTAGTCGTAACCGTCGCGCAGGGCGCCTTCCGGGGCATCTTTGGCCGCTTCCAGCCCCAAGGCGTCCACATACTCGACCTCACCGGTTTCGTAGGTCTTTTGCCGACCGGCGTTCTGTGCCGTGATCAGCGCGGTGATCGTCTCTCGATCCATCGTACCGAAGTAGGACTGTTGGTTGCCGAGCATGCCGGAGACGGAAGCGATGGCCTTGAGGCGCTTGTCCGTCGTGGCGACGAGGGCGATGTAGCCACCTGAGGCGCAAACGCCCAGCCCGAAGAGCCTCTGACGATCGACGAAGGGCAGCGTTCCCATGAAGCTGATCGCGTCACGGATGCTCTCGATCTTCATGAAGGAGTTCTCGTTGTTGCGAATCTCCCCTTCGCTGTCGCCGTAGCCGATGTGGTCGAAGACGATGGTGACGTAGCCCCGCTCAGCGAGACGATGACCGTAGACGGCGCCGGTCTGCTCTTTTACCTGGTTGAAGGGTCCGGAGTAGATGATTGCCGGGCAGCTGCCGTTCTCGTCGAATCCTTCCGGGATGTAGAGGTGAGCAGCGAGGTTATTACCCAAGCTCTTGAACTGGGTGTCGTTCTTGACGGGTGCGAGGGTCTGGTTCGTCATGGTTCGTTCCGTTTGGGTGTCGGTGCTTTCGCCGCGGCGGATACGGCTACCCAAGATAACCCCTCGGCCATCCGCTGGCGCGCAAAGGACCTCGGCTCGTGCCACGCCGATACTGCGAATCCCCCAACGGATGCGTCTGATCGAATTGACAGGGTTCGTCGGAGCGTTCGCGGGTGTCCCCGCCATCGCGTCGGCGGCGACCGCCATCACAGGGAGATGTCCCCCCCGGGATCGCGGTGCCGGAGCCGTTTCAACGCGCCTTCGGCCTCATCCAGGCGGACCCGCCGCAGCTCTTCGTCCACCCGCGCCCGCCTCCACGCGGGCTGTCCGCCCGACTGCGGCACCCGCAACACCGCGCCTTCGCCGACCCCGCCGGGCAGGCGCGCCAGCGGCACATCGATTCGGGCGCCGTCGTCGTCCGCCACCAGGAGCGCGACCCGTCCCTCAACGCGGTCGACCACCCAGATGCGGGCGGCTGCCTCCCCGCCCACGCCGCGACCTTCCTCGGGGCCTGTCAATAGCTGAATGCGACCACCGCCGCCCCCTTGGCATCGTAGAGCGTGGCAGTGTCCCCGTTGTTGTTCCAGACGGCCCGCCGTCGGCCCATGTAGTAGCGTTCGCCATCGGATTGGCCAACCCCCGAGTGCACCACAATCCTGCCTTCCCCCGCGATCACGGCACCGGGCGGGAACCGGAAGCAGTGGTTCGACAGGTCGCAGAGCCGCCAGCCCCCGATGGCGGCCGCCGCCGCGTCCGTGTTTTCCACCACGACGTACTCGCCGTTGGGATTCCGGTGATCGTTGCCCGGTGCGTCGGCCTGCACGGTGATCCGCAGACCCGTATGCAGGTGTGCGGCGGATACCGCCCCGGTCGCGACGACAGCCGTTCTCTCTCGTCGTCCGTCCCCCCCGCCCGCCGCCACGGTGGCGCGTCCGCCGCCGCGCACGGAAGCCACCCCGTCCCCCCGCACCACCGCAAAGCTCCCGTCATCGCGACCGCGAACCTCGACATGCCCATGCAGGTCGGTGCGGAGTATCTCGCCCGCGGTTGCGGCGTACGCCTCCAGCGCGACCCGGTGCGGATGGCCGTAGCTGTTGCGCCCGACCGAAATCACCACGACCCGGGGCCGCGCCGCCTCGAGAAAGCTCCGGGTGAACCCGTTGTAGCTGCCGTGATGGGGCGCTTTCAGGAGCGTCAGGGCGGGAACGGCGGTCAGCCCGACCAGGTGGTTGAGCTGGCGGACCTCCGAGTCGCCGCTGAGCAGCGCGGTGAAGCTGCCGAACCGGACCAGCAGCGTGACCGAACGGTCGTTGAGTCCGGCGGCGCCACGCGGGAGGAGCGGAAGCACCTCGAGCGTCGCGGAGCCCAGGGAGATCGTCCGGGGCGTGGCCTCCAGGTACGTGATGTCGGGCCTGGCCTCGAGGGCCGCGATCAGTCCGCGGTAGGTGGCCGTCGTGTGCGGATCTCCGTTGTCCATGAAAAAACGGACGGGGAACGACGCGATCACGCCGGCCATCCCGCCGATGTGGTCCGCGTGGGGGTGGGTGGCGACGAGCAGGTCGATCCGCTCCACGCCCAGCTCGCCAAGGAGCGAAACGACGTTGCCCGGGCCCGCGTCGATCAGTGCCGTCTGTCCCTCGGGCGCCTGCAGGAGCACCGCGTCGCCCTGTCCCACATCCAGGAGCGTGACGCGGAGGACGGTGTCGGGAGCGGAAGGGGCGGTGGTCGGCGGAGCCGTGGCCGCGATCGAGCCGGTTGCCGTCGCCACGAGGGCGGAGACAGCCAGGAGGGCGCGTATGACCCGGCGGACCGAGCCGCGGGGATTCGTCGACGAATCCCCAGGCGATCGGATCGGACCGGGCGATGCCATGGTCGATCGGGACATGCAGGGTAGTGTAGGGGGCGCCGTTCAAGACCACCAGAAGCCCGCCGCCCTCTGCGTGCAGTCCCGGTCGCAGTCCCAGCCGGAACCAGTGTATGTGGTGGAGCACGGCGGGTCGCGGGCGTACACCTGGATGAAGGAACCGCCTCCGGGAGGCGGGGCTGGAGAAAGAAGGGGCGCAGGAGGGGACCGCACCGGCAGCGGCGCGAGCGGAAGCCGACGACGGGGAGGATGCTGCACCGGGACGCCTCGACCGGCGTCCCGCTTCAGGCGGTCCGCTCCCTGAAGAGCACGTGTATGGCGAGAGCCCGTTTTTCGGCAGGCGTCGTACCCTCGAGATCCCGAATGACGCGATTCGCCCTAGCCAGAAAGGCCGCCACGTCACTCTTCAAGACCAGACTCAAGACACACCGAAGGTCCACCTGCCGGGGCGCCCCGCGTCGTGACCGGTGGAGTAGCAGCTCGGCCGCATCGAGCCAGTGTTCAGGGTTCACAACCCGTCGCTTCCGCCATCGCCTCTTCCAGTTCCGCCCGCAGCTGATAGCGGAAGCCGGTGTCGATGAGCAGGTCCTCTTCGAGCATCGCGTCGCGGATCTGGTCCTGGAAATCCAGCAACTCGCCGCCCCCCATCCTGGACGGCATCTCGTCGAACACGAAGACGATGTCCACCATGTCGTACCCGTAGTGATCCACGAACGGCTTGAGCGTCAGCTCCGTCTGGTGAGCGCCGAAATGATCGGCGTAGGCGCGCTCCGCGATGGTCCTGATTCTCGACAGACTTTCCCGGGCCACCATGTCGTCCCTCCCTTCGGTTTGAGGCGAGACGAATCTAACGCGGGGCGATAAGCGGCGCGTCATCGAGCGGTTGTCGGCGAGCCGGGATTTCCCGCCGCCCGGTCAATCCAGCGCGAGCAGGTACCTGCGCCGAGGGTGTCAGAAGCCGGAGGGTCTCCAGGTTCCTGCGCCTCAGCCTGCGCACCGGCGCGAACGACTCGGAAGCTGCTCGGAAGTCCAGCGCTTCCGAGTTTACTTCCGGCATCGGCCACTCGTCAAAGGCCTCGCCGATGGCGAAGCGCCGCATCTCGGCGATGAGCTGCGCGTCGGCCTGCCGGTTGGTGGAGCCGACGCGGACATGGGGGTTCGGCTTCGGCGACCCGTGCGTTTGATGAAGTGCGGCCTCGACGGACTCTTCCGAGTCCCATGATGAGGGAACGGGGTCAACGCCCCGTCAGCATTCCCACCGCAGGTCACCTCATCCGCCCCCGCCCACCGCCACCCTGCCCCCCACGTAGACCCCGCGTCCCGGCGCGGCGAACCCCCACACCTCCTCGTATTCGGCGCCCGTCAGGTTCTCGGCGCGGATGGTCAGCTCCAGACCCGGCCTTCCCGCCCGCGCCCGCGCGAACTCGATTTCCGCCGCCAAGTCCACCACGGTGTAGGCGGGGAGCGTCACCGGCGTTGCTGCGGGGAAGGTGGCGAAGTCCCGGTCCGACCGTTCCCCGGTGTGGCGCAAACCCAACTCGAGCCCGGCCGCGTCGGCGATCCGGACGAAGGCCGCGGCGCCGGCGGTGTGCTTCGGCCGCCTGAGCAGCGGCTCGCCGGCCACGAAGGTCGCTCCCTCTCCCTCGTCGAACCCCGCGTCCTCGACCTCGGTAGCGAGCCAGGCGTAAGTCGCGGTGAGCCTAACCGGGCCGGCGTCCACCACCCCCTCGGCCTCCACTCCCCGGCTCCTCGCCTTCGCGACGTTGTGATAGTTCGGCCCACCCTGGGTCGGCGGAGAGGACGTGTACTGGATCAGGTCGCGGTAGCTCTGGCTGAACCCGGTCAGCGACAACCTGGCCCCGCCGCCGAGATCCTGGTCCACGCCGGCCTCAAAACTGGTCGAGCGCTCCGGTTCCAGCTCCGGGTTGCCCTTGGTGAAGCCGCTGGCGTAGGTCTCGAAGAAGGTGGGCTCCTTGATGCCGGTCCCGCCCGCCGCCCGCAGGCGCGTGCGCTCGGAGGGCGACCTCCAGACCGCCCCGGTCTTCCAGGTGGCCACCGTGCCGAAGCGCTCGTTGCTCTCCGCGCGAATGCCGCCGGTGAGCGCGACACCGTCCCGCTGCCACGAGAGCTGGGCGTAGGCCGCATGGTTCCGGCGGTCGTTCTCGGAGTTGGACGCGCTGGGACCGTACTGCGAAAACGACCGGCTGAAGGCACGGACGGACTGCTGCTCCAGCTCGTATCCGGCGGCCACGACCGTGCCGTCCGGGGATCGCCAGACGGCCCGCGCGCCGGTGCCCGTCCGCCGGATGTCGTTAAGGCTGGCGTAGCCGAAGAAGCCCAAGGTGTCGGCCGGGTCGTCGGGGGCATCGTCGCTGCCCCGGTCCGTCTCGTTGATGTCGAAGGTGAAGCGGGTCTCGAAGGCGTCGGTCCAGCGGCGGCCCGCGTCGAGGCTCAGGGTGAGGGCGTCGCCGTAGGTGTAGGCGTTGCGGTCGGCGAGGGCGCCGGAGCCGTCGGTGGGGAAGTGGAAGCGGCGGTCGTCGTAGCGGACGCTGAGCGTGGCGTCGGCGCGCGGCCCCAGCTGTCCCTGGACCCGGCCGGTGAAGGTGGTCTGCCGGTAGCTGTTGTTGTACTCGAGGATGCCGTCGGTGTCGTTGCGGCCCAGTGAGAAAGCGTAGGAGAGGACGTCGCTCCTTCCCGCGAGCGTGCCCTGCGAGCGGCGCGTGGCGAAGCTGCCCGCGGCGAATGACAGGCTGCCGCTGGCCGGCCCGGCACCCCGGCGGGTGAAGATCTGGATGACCCCGCTCACGGCGTCCGATCCGTAGAGCGCCGACGCGGGGCCCCGGACGATCTCGATGCGCTCGATGTTGTCGGTGGTCAGCGAGCCCATGTCGAAGGCGCCGCCGGGCTCGTTTACGGGGACCCCGTCGACGAGCACCTGGACGTAGTCCGACTCGCCGCCGCGCAGGAACACCGAGGCGACCGCGCCGAAAGACCCGTTCCTGATCACCGCCAGGCCCGGCACGCGCCGGAGCGCATCGGCGACGTACTCGATTCCGGCGCGCCGCAGCGCGACCCCTTCGATGACGGTTGCGTGGGCTGCGACGGTCCATGCGGGAGCGGCCCGGCGGTCGGCGGTGACGACGAGCCCCTCGAGCTCGACCGGGTCCTGGGCAAGGGTGGGCGGGGGTACTACGGCGACCATAGCCGTTGCGGCGAGGACGGCGGGCAAACGGGTGGCGGCGGTGAACGGGGGGGTGGCGCGGCGCGTCATTTCGGCTCTCCCTATCCGCGCGGAAGAAAAGGGAGATGCCGCGGCACCTCGAGCAGTCCAGCGCGAAATTCGCCTTGGGCCCGCTCGCACCCTCACCTCCCCGCGGAGGTGCTTGGCGGTCCGCGGGGTTCAGGTGCGGACCGCGCGTGGGCGCCGGACGGGCACGTCTCCTGGCTCGAGGCCGCCTGGCCCGCCTTCCCCGGAGAACGAGGCTCCCAGTGGCATGTCGGACGGGCGTTCCGGGAAGTTCCCGGACCTCTCACAGTGGCGGGGCCGCGCCGGATTCGCACCGGCTTCCGTTGGCCCCTCCGGCCGATTTGTGATGTGATGGAGACGGTAGCGGAGGCGGGGCGGGGGGGCAAGGGGGAGGAATCAGCGCCGGGCGGGGCCGTCATCCACCCCCGCCCACCCAAGGGCCGACGCGGGGCCGCGGACGATCTCGATGCGCTCGATGTTGTCGGTGGTCAGCGATCCGAAGTCGAAGGCGCCGCCGGGTTCGTTGACGGGGACGCCGTCGACGAGCACTGCACGCAGTCCGACTCGCTGCCGCCGATTCTGGAACACCTGGCGTCATTGTACCCGGAGGGTAGGGGAGCCCGAGAAGGAGGACCGGGCTAGCTGGTTGGTGGAGTAGCGGGCGGAGGTACCGACGTGTCGGCCGTGCCGGGTGCGTAAGGCACCCCCTCACAGTCTGACGTTGGTCTGCTCATGCAACCTTCTTGCCCCTTCCAGGTCCCCCAATTCGGCTGCGGGCGATAGGTCCGCCAGATAATAGGACCAGACCCTATCGCTCCTGCCTTCCGGGTGGGGAATCCCCAGGTGTCGCAAGTGGCCCGTCAGCCGGATAGCTGCGGGCACTCCATGAGCGCGATGACCGGGCTCGGCTGCCGCCGAATCTCGTGCCGCGCCTGCGGCGCATCCTGTTCCGGCTGCAGGAAGCGACACATCCGAGGAGCGCGGACGCCCCGGGCTTCCGGCTGCACCCGTTGAAGGGAGACCGGGCAGGCCAATGGAGCGTACGCGTGTCGGGCAACTGGCGCGTCGTGTTCCGCTTCGAGGACGGCGAGGCCGTCGATGTGGACCTGATAGATTACCACTGAAGGGAAGGAGGACAGATCATGAATGGCACTGGCGGCGAGCGCGTGGGTGCGATGCTCAACCCCCCGCACGTGGGCGAACTGATCCGTGAAAGCATGGATGAAGTCGGATGGAACGTAACCGAGACCGCGGCGCGTCTCGGATGCGAGCGCGGGACCCTGTCCCGACTGTTGAACGGCAAGGCGGGCGTGTCGGCCAACATGGCCCTCGCATTGGAAGCCCTCGGCTGGGGGACGGCCGATCACTGGATGCGAATGCAGGCGAGCTACGAGCTTGCGCGGGCACGGATGGCACGAGGATGGCGGGAGGACATGAGGGAACGGGATGCGGTCCCTCGGTAGCCCGGTCTCGTCCGGTCCGACGGTTGCTGGACACTTCGCCTCTCGGTGGCCATGTCCCGTGATCCGCAAGACAGAGGAGTAGCGGGGTGCGCCTCTCTTGGAACGAAGTACGGGTGCGCGCCGCGTCGTTCGCCAAAGAGTGGCGGGACGCGACCTACGCCAGGTTCGCCGGCGACACCGGCGGTCCGGATCGCGCAAGCCAACGACGCACCGTTAGCCCCCGGCGGCGATTTCGTGCTGTACTGGATGACCTCTTCCCGGCGCACGCGGTGGAACTTCGCACTTCAGCGGGCGGTCGAGCACGGCAACGCACTCCGTCTGCCGCTGCTGGTCCTGGAGCCGCTCCGCGCCGGATACCGGTGGGCGTGCGACCGCTTCCACCGGTTTGTCATCGAGGGAATGGCGGACAACCAGGCACGCCTGAAGCGGAAGGGCGTGGGCTACTATCCGTATGTCGAGCCCGGAGACGGAGCCGGGAAGGGACTCCTGGAGGCCTTGTCAGCGCGCGCCGCGGTCGTGGTGACCGACGACTATCCGGCGTTCTTTCTGCCGCGCATGCTGCGGTCGGCGGCGCCGCGCCTGCCGGTTCGCCTCGAGGCCGTCGACTCGAACGGCCTGCTTCCGATGCGCGCGGCGGGCCGCACCTTTGCCACCGCTTACGCCTTCCGGCGCTTTCTGCAACGGGAGCTCGCCGGGCATTTGGCGGAGGCTCCCTCCCCGGACCCGCTGGCCGCCCTCTCCCTGAGAGCCCCAGTTGCAATCCCTCCGGCCATTCTCGAACAGTGGCCCAGCGCCGAGCTTCGGGATCCGGCGGCGTTGATCGCCGGCCTCCCGATCGACCACACGGTCGGTCCAGTAGCCCTGCAAGGCGGTTCGGGCGCGGGGGCCACGCGGCTTTCATCCTTCGTCGACTCGCGGTTGGCGAGCTACGCCACTGATCGAAACCGCCCCGACGCCGACGCCACCAGCGGCCTGTCCCCGTACCTGCACTTCGGCCATGTCTCCGCGCACGAGGTCTTTGCGGGCATCGCCGCGGGCGAGGGCTGGACCCGTGGCGATCTGGCCGAAGACGCCAAAGGCCGCCGCGCCGGATGGTGGGGCATGACCGAGAGCTCGGAGGCGTTCCTCGACCAGCTCGTCACCTGGCGGGAGCTGGGGTTCAACCGGTGTCTTCACGTCGAAGGCTACGACCGGTACGAGGCGTTGCCGGCCTGGGCGCGCAAGACGCTCGCCGAACATGCGTCCGACCCGCGCGAAGCGATCTACGGCCTCGACGACTTCGAATTCGCCCGCACCCACGATCCGCTCTGGAACGCGGCGCAGAATCAGCTGCGGCGGGAGGGCGGGATCCACAACTACCTGCGCATGCTCTGGGGTAAGAAGATCCTCGAGTGGAGCGAGAGCGCCCGCACGGCGCTGCAAACCATGATCGGGCTGAACGACAAGTACGCGCTGGACGGGCGGGACCCGAATTCGTACACGGGAATCCTCTGGGTGCTCGGCCTCCACGACCGCGCGTGGGGGCCGGAACGGCCCGTATTCGGGAAGATCCGCTACATGAGCTCGGCGAACACGGCGCGGAAGTACCGGGTGCGCGGGTATGTCGAACGGTATTCGGGGGGGTGAGGGGCGGGGCCCTGCCGCGAATGAGGGTCAGGCAGACCTCTCCTTGAAGAGCACGTGGATGGCGAGCGCCCGCTTCTCAGCGGGATTCCCGGCCTCGATCCCTGTGAGGACGTTCCGCGCGTTCTCGATGTGCTTGATCGCCTCCGCTTTGGAGAACCGGGCCTCCGGATCATAGTCGGCTCGATGCCTGTGGACTTGCATCGCGGCCAACTCGATGGCGCAACGGCGAATTCGCGGCGAGAAACTGCAGGGAATTCTCTTCGATCGGCACTGGTCCCGTATCTGCCTATGATCAATGCCACGATAGGCCCGGGTCCAACTCCAGTCCTTCTGTCTGGTGCCCCCGGCGAACGCGTCGGCGGTCGAGTTGGCCAACCGGTGAAAGAGAGCATAGTAGGTCATACTCACCGCGCAACGGAGATTGACCTGCCGCGGGGCCCCACGTCTATCCTCATCGACAAGCTGTTCGGCGGCTTCCAGCCAGTGGCTCGGATTCACGGCAACTATTCCCGCATCGCCTCTTCCAGTTCCTCCCGGAGGTGGAACCGAAAGAGCGTGTCGATGAGGAGGTTCCGGTCGACCATTTCATCGTCGATCTGTCCGCGGAACTCCTCCATCCTGCGCCCTCGCAATTCGCTGGGCATCTCGTCGAATACCAAGACGACATCGACGATTTCGTACCCGTAGTGGTCCACCCACGGCTCAAGGGTGATCTCCACGTCGTGCTCGCCGAAGTGACCGGCGAAGGCCCGTTCCACGATGTCTCTGATTCCGGTGAGTTCTTCCTTCGACGCCATGGCGTCCCTCCTTTTGACCGTGAGGCGAACAACATAGCGTCTGATGATCAGTCCTACATCATCGTTCCGCAGGCAGGCCCACCCGCGGCGGCATGCCCAGCCGCTCCACGTTGGTACCCAGCACCGACTCCACGGCGGCAGCGCGGTCCAGCAGGTCGTGATCCGTGCCGGTGCGGCCGATCAGCTGCAGACCGACGGGCATGCCGTGCTCGTCGACGCCGACGGGGAGGCTCACGGCGCACATGTCGAGCATGCTGGCCGGGCTGGTGCCCGAGAGCATGTCGCGGTTGACCGCGCGGTAGACGTCCAAGTCCGAGAGCGCGGCAATGGGTGGTGGGGTGACGGGGAGGGTGGGGGTGGCGAGGAGGTCGATGCGTTGGGTGTCGAGGCGCGAGTGAAGGGTGGCCGAGAGGCGGTGGCGGAGGCGCAGGACGGCGACGTAGTCGACGGCGCTGACGTCGAGCGCGGACTCGAGTCGCCTGCCTACGGTAGGATCCAGGATGGCCATCCAGCCGGGAAGGTCGCGTTCGAGGGACTCGAAGCGCTCGGGCGGCACCAGCTGTCCGGCCAGGTAGCGCTCGCCGGCTTCGTCCAGCTCCGGGGCTTCGACTTCCAGGACATGTGCGCCGGCCGCTTCCAGCTCGTTCAGGGCGCCGCGGACGACGCTGGTGATTCCGGGAGTGGCACCGGACCAGAGGTTGGAGCGGGGCACGCCGATGCGGAGCCCGGTGATGCCGTCGGCGGAGGTGTGGCGTGCGCCCGCGTCTTCGTAGCGGGACGGTGACCTGATGGCGGCTCTCGGCGCCGCACCCGCCAGCCGATCAATCACCCCGAACGCGTAACGGGAGTCTTCGGCCGTGTGGGTCAGCAGTCCGACCGTGTCCAGGGTCGTGCTGAGGGGGACCACGCCGGCCGTCGGCCAGCGGCCGGTCGTGTGGCGGTGCCCCACCACGCCCGTCGCCGACGCCGGAATGCGAACCGATCCTCCGGTATCGCTCCCCAGCGCGAGCATCGCCGACCCTTCCCACAGGCTCACGCCCGCCCCCGCAGAGGATCCGCCCGGTGCCCGGTGCCGCGACGGATCCCAAGGGTTGACCGGCGTACCCGTGTTCGGGTTGAATCCGACGCCGCCGAAGGCCAATTCGACCGTGTGGGTCTTGCCCACGATCACCCCGCCGAGTTGCCGGACGGTGCGGACGAGGAAGCCTTCGCGCTGCCAGCGGGCGGGGAGTTCCCGCTTGGTGCCGGCCCGGATCGGAAGACCCTCGACGCCGTAGAGGTCCTTCACCGAAACCGTGATCCCGGCCAGCGGACCGGGGTCGCGGCCGTGCGCCACGGCGCTGTCGATCCTGCGCGCCTGGGTCAGCGCGCCCTCCGCGTCGAAGACGACGTAGGCGTCGAGTTCGCTGGTTTCGTGGCGGCGGATCGCGTCTTCGACGAGGTCGCGGGCCGATCTCTCACCCCGTCTTACGCGGTCGGCGAAACTCCGGATGGATTCTCGTCTCATGGGGTAACCGGGGTGCACGGACGGTGGAATGCCGGGGGGGGTTCCGCAGGCTCCCGGGAAATCCCCGCCACCGGGGTGGGGGCCAACTTCGAATATCGGGTAACTTCGGGGATGAGGATAGAGATCGTGGGCACCGGAATCTCGGGTCTTGGAGCGGCCTGTTCGCTCGCTCCGAAACACGATGTGGCCGTCTTCGAACGTGAGCGCCAGACCGGCGGACACACCCATACCCATAGGGTGAACGGGCCGGGTCGTCCGGTCGCGCGGGATCGCGCGCGCCGCCCGCCACGGCATACCGGAAGGAAGGACGTGCGCCGTCGTGACCTCGCGTGACCGCGCCCCGAGGCCTCCCGATGCCTGACGCCCGCCCCGCGAGAGGACCGAACGCGACCAGCGCCGCTACCAGCGCCTCAAGGGCCACGCCAGGCTGCATCTCGACGCGACCGTCGAGGACATCAACTTCAAGGCGCCGCGAGGTCTCGACCACTCCCTCGTCCTGCACCTCGCCTCCGGCCAGTGGATCCGGGACGGCCAAACGGTGTTGATCAGCGGGGCGACCGGATCCGGCAAGTCGTACATCGCGTGCGCGCTCGGCCACCAGGCCTGCCGCGTCGGCATCTCGACGCGCTACTACCGCGTCTCCCGCCTCCTCGACGAACTCTCCCTCGCCCGCGGCGACGGGTCGTATCCCAAGGTCATCCAGCGGCTCGCCCGGACCTGGCTCCTCATCCTCGACGACTGGGGGCTCGCCTCGCTCTCGGGACAGGGACGGCACGACCTCCTCGAGATCCTCGACGACCGCTACGCCCGCCGCGGCACGCTGCTCGCCAACCAAGTCCCCGTCGAGCACTGGCACGAGGTCGTCGGCGATCCCACCTTCGGCGACGCCATCCTCGACCGTCTCGTCAACAACGCGCACCGCATAGACCTCAAGGGCGCCTTGATGAGACGGCTCTACGACTCGACGAAGATGGTCCGCGCCGTCCCCGGCGACGCCTGATCCGCCGAAAGGCCGTCCGTAGCCGACGGCCCGAACCCGTCCGAATCCGCCCAATCCGGGACAAATGGCCCCGTTCGCAAGCCAAAACCGGTCTCCCAGAGCTCCGTAGAGGTCGTCCGAGCCCCTTCACCCTCCACCTCTCCGGTAAACCGCCCGCAGCCGTCCCGCGACCCCCCCCGGCACTCGACGAAGACCCCCTCCAACCCCTAGACTTCAACCCCATGAACCGAGCCTCCAGCACTGCCGCGGACCTCCGCTTCACCACGGTGATCGGAATCCTCTGGAATCGGTGATCGGAATCCTCCGGAACAGGTGATCGGAATCGGCGAAACAGGTGATCGGAATCAGCGGAATGCGCACCGGGTGCCCGGCGGCGCGACGGCGCTATATTGGTTAGTCAACTCGTAACCTAGAGGGGAGAATCCATGGGCCGCCTGACGGACCGTTTGACGTTAGGAAGCCGAGGCCGCAGACTTGACGACACCGAACCCGAACCGGTCGGGCATTGCGTTTCCGGTCGCGATACGCGGTTCCGCTTCGGCACGCATGCCGCCGAGTAGGGTCAGGCATCGGAGCTGCGGTTGGCAGGCCCGCTTCGCATGGAAGGCGTGGTCCGGGTGGGGATCGACCCCGAAGAGGCCGAAGACAGCCGCTACCCACGTGTCGCGTACAGGTCGGGAAGAGGATCGGGACCGACCTGCCGTGATCCTCATCGACTCTCACGGTGGCTGCGGCCTCGGGAGCGGAGCACCCGCATCCGTGCCAGATCGAACGATCAGCGGAGTCGCAAACTCCGCGCTGGTCACATAGCCGAGGTCACATGCCGCGCAGCGACCTTCCGTTCGGCAGCGAGTTCTCTCCAGACCGGATCGATCTCGCGGTCCTTCTGGAGTTGGCGCACGAGCACGGTGCGGATTGGAATGCCTTCGAGGAGGGCGTGAGAGATCGGTATTCGCTGGGCACAAGACCAGCGATTACAACAAGCGGAAACTCGCCAACAACACAAAGCTGTCCCTCCGGGCCTACGGCCTCATCGGCGAGGCGGATGCCACTCTCACCGAGACCGGGAAGGCACTCTACTCCACCCGCCACGACCCGGTAGCGCTGTTCGAGGCCTTCGCTCGCCACATTCTCAAAAACTGCCGCGGAACGAGCTTCGTTCAGGGCCTGCTGGACATGCATGCTGCGGGTGAACGAATCAACCTTCATCAAGCTCCGCCAGTGGCTTCAGGAACGAGGTATCTCTGTGCCACGCGGCGGGAAGCACATGAGCACGATGCGCCTCTGGCTTGAGAAAGACGGAGTGCTTGTCTCCGGTTACCGAGTCGATCAGGCGCGCCTCAACGAGATTCTCGGCATCGCCATCGAGGAATTCGAGGCATTGGCTGTCTTCTCACCGCAACAGCGCGCCTATCTCAAGGCTCTCGCCAACATCGACGGGGGTGGCCCGCACCCATCCAACGACATCGAACGACTCGCGGCCGCCACCTACGGCGTGACCTTCAACGAAAAGAATCTCCCCAAACAGGTTCTCTACCCACTGAAGCAAGCTGGATACATTGAACTGGAGCGCGGTACGAAGAAGGTGGGTCGTGGTGCCAAACCGTTCCTAGTCACGGCCACCGGCAAGCTGGAGGCTGATGTCATCGCACCGTTGATTGAGCAGATCGAGCACTTGACCCATGCTGATCTGCGGCCCCTCCTGCGCAAGTCCCTCCGGGACACGTGGACAGGCCGCGCGGACCGCTCGCCCGCGGCACCTGTCCGTCCCACGATGAGACGGAAGGGAACTCGCAGACATGGCCGGGAGGGACTGGCTGGATGCCGTTCTGGGCCTCGGTCCGGAGTGGAAGGTCACTAGCCAGCTAGCTAGCTGGCTAGTACTAGTGCATTACCCTAACCTGGGGTATAGTCAGCAACATTCCCTCCTCCTTGGCTCGGGGTAGCTACCCCCGGAGTCCCGTACCCCCCCGGAGCTACCGGGAAGGGGGAGCTTCAAGTCAACGGACCTCAACGCACTCCGGGTCGATATCGTCGCCGGGTCCCCCGCTGCAGTCACTGTTACTCCCGCACCGCCACCGACAATCGGGGGATTCTATCATGCTCCTTTTAGAAGCCCGCGAGCCGTTAGTCCGAAGCCGGTGATCCACTTCGGTATACGGGCATACCAATTCACATACGCCCTTATGGAGGTACCGCGCCACCCGGAGGGTTTTCTCGAAGCGAGAACTCTGGCAACCGGTCCATCCATAGGTACGCGAACCATCGAAGATTGCCGCCCGACGGTTTGTCAATTGGCCTTGAACCCGTAGTTACGGTCATTTTCTGGTGTGCCGGATAGACGGGTTCCTGGCGCCCCTCCCCTATTACACATACCAGCCGTCCTGGGGCTCCGTCACCCCGATTACCCCGGCGCGCGCATCCCCGAATTGCGCGGCCTCTCCGCATTCGTCCTCGTCAGCGGCACAATCGTCCCCGGAGGGAGGGGTCCCAGGATTATCTCCCATAACCCATAATAAGGTTCGGGGGAACGAGGTGGGAATCGGCTAGGCGTGCGGCGAGCCCTTGGATTCCCCGCTCGTGAAATCCGATCAACCGCGGAATAGAGCTGGCTTCCGCGGGCGCCCCCCCCCTTCGTTCCAGCTCAGCCACCCACGCCGGGCCGTTCGGTCCCCTGAGCACCTCTACCGTAAGCCGCCGGTAGGCTATTCGGCGCTTTAGCCAGGACTCGCTGTCATTGAAAATCCGTTCCGCTTCGCAGCCGGTAATAACCCCGGCCCTATACTGTTCCGTCACGGCTTCCTGGGCACTCTCCCATTCCTCGGTGGCCCGCACGTAGAGCTCCGACGCAGCGTCGGGATACTTGAACCACTCCGGGGCTCCGGCCTCCGGCCAGTCCCCGGCACGCGGTTCCAGGCCGAAGCCGTCCACGCAACCGGGCAGAACCGCGACCGCAGCCGTAGCCCACACCCTGACGAACACCCCTCTCCAAACGTTCATTTCCAGCCTCCCTGTTTCCCCGGGGGAGCTACCCCCGGAGTTTCTCCTAACCCCCCCCAACGCGACCGGGAGGGAGTTGAACAGTACCGCCTCTCCCCCGTTCCTGCAAGGCACAGCTTGCAGGATTGCCCCTCCGCAACGGTCGTCATACGTTCCGGCGCGAACCGGACGGAGGCCCCGCAGGCTAGCCTCCGTCCGGTCGCTTCCGCGGGCGTGGCGGAACTGGTATACGCGGTGAAGGGGTAGCTGCGCCGCCGCGGCTCGCGCCCCGTCGGAGCCTTGCCGAGCAATTGTGTACATGATTATCATGTTTATCATCTTTTCCGTATATTATAATGGCCACAACGATGACGACACCCATCAAGTCCACCATCCCGCTGCCGGTCCTGCGGCTCCTCCGGAAGCTCGGCAACGACATCCGGGACGCCCGGCTTCGGCGGCGCATCCGGGCGGCGACCCTGGCCGAGCGGGCGCTCATCAGCCGGACCACTCTCCACAGGATCGAACGGGGGGCCGGCGGCGTCTCGATGGGCAACTACGCGACCGTCCTTTTCGTGCTCGGACTCCACGACGGCATCTCCGAGCTCGCCGATCGCGGCCGCGACGCGCTGGGGCTCGACCTCATGGAGGAACGGTTGCCACAGCGGGTCCGGGTACCTCGCGCGAGCGCCGGGCCGGGTCCGACCGACGGGCGGTAGGGCGCCGCCGCCATGGAGCGCGAAGTGATGGTCCACGCGGACGTGGAGGGGCTGCCCGTGTTCGTGGGGCGCCTGTGGGTCCGCGTGCGCAACGGTCGCGAGACTGCGTCGTTCGAATACGACCGCTCCTGGCTCAGGCGCCCCGACAGCTATTCCCTCGAACCGGCGCTCTCGATAGGACCCGGCGCGTTTCACACCCGCAAGGCCCTCTTCGGCGCTATAGGCGACTCGGCGCCCGACCGGTGGGGGCGCGTTCTGCTCCGCCGCGGCGAAATCCGGCGTGCGAGAATGGAGAAGCGCGCGCCTCGCACACTCTTCGAGTCCGACTTCCTCCTCCTCGTGGACGACGAGCTCCGCGCGGGGGCGCTACGGTTCCGGGCCGGCCGCGATGGCCCCTTCCTGGCCGAACCGCGACCCGGCCGGGTGCCGCCGCTCGTGGACCTGGGACGACTGCTGTCCGCCTGCAAACGGGTGACACGGCGCGACGAGCTGGACGAAGACCTTCGGTTGCTCATCGGACCCGGATCGTCGCTCGGAGGCGCCCGCCCGAAGGCCGCGGTGCGGGACCGCGACGGACGGGCGGCCATCGCGAAGTTCCCGCACGCGGACGACGACCGGGATGTCGTGCTTTGGGAGGCGGTGGCGCTCGCCTTGGCGGGTCGGGCCGGGATCGCGGTCTCCGACTGGCGCATCGAAAGGGTGGCCGGGCGGCGAGTCCTGGTCGTGCGCCGGTTCGACCGAAGAGGCGGGTGGCGCGTGCCGTTCCTCTCGGCGATGAGCATGCTGGGGGCCGCCGACAACGAGCGGCGCTCGTACCTGGAGGTCGCCGACGCGCTACGGTCGCACGGAGCGGCGCCGCGAGGGATCTCAAGGAGCTGTGGAGGCGGGTCGTATTCAGCGTTCTCGTCTCCAACACCGACGACCACCTGCGCAATCACGGGTTCCTGTACGAACGGGGCCTGGGCTGGCGCCTGTCTCCGGCCTTCGATCTGAACCCTACGCCCAGCGACGAACGCGCCCGCGTACTCGCCACAAACATCGACGAGTACGACGGCACGGCGTCGCTTGACATGGCGCTGGCAACCGCCGGGTACTACGGACTCGGCCAGCTTGAGGCGAAGCGAATTGCGGGCGAGGTCGGGCGGGAGGCCGGGGGATGGCGGGAGGTGGCCGAGCGGATGGGTGCGACGCGCCGGGAGTCCGACCGGATGGAGTCGGCGTTCTCGCACGCCGACCTGGAGAGGGCGCTCGGGTTGGGTTAGACGGACGGGATCAGCCGTCGCTTTCGCGCCGCAGGAGTCCGGTTTCCAGCGCGAAGCGCACGATCTCGCGCCTTTTCTTGAGGCCCAGCTTGGTCTTGGCCCGGCCGATGTAGCCCTCGACGGTCTTCGGGCTGAGAAACATCTCCTCGGCCGCCTCGGAGGCCGAAAGCCCTCGGGCGTACAACTCGATCACGGTACGCTCGCGAGGTGAGAGCGCCTCGGACCCCGGGTTGGCGCTCGCGGCGCCCTGAGTCTTGTGCCGTGCCATCAATGCAGCCGCGCGGTGGGGGAGATAGGAGTGGCCGCGCATGACCGCTTCGACAGCGCCCATGAGATCGGTGTCGGCGACGGATTTGTTCAAAAAGCCTGCGGCGCCGGCGTTGAGGGCGGGAACGAGGAACTCGTCCTCGTCGTGGATCGTGAGCACCAGGACCTTCGTTTCGAGGCCGAGTGCGGTAACATGCCGGGTCGCCCGGACTCCGCCCATCCCGGGCATTGCCAGGTCCATGATGACGATGTCCGGTTCCAGGGTCCGGGCCCCGTTCACCGCTTCCTCTCCCGACGACGCCTCGCCCACGACGTCCACCCGCCCGGTGGATTCGAGCAAAGCCCTCAGACCGGCGCGCACCACCTTGTGGTCGTCGACCAGCAGCGCTCTCACCATTGTCCGCTGCCCGGACCCGCCGTCGGCACGGCGGCCCGCCCCGTGGACGAGATCCGGCCAGCCCTCGCGCGGGCCTCGCGGGCGGGCTTGAACGATTCGTCCGCCGGTTCCCAAGCCGCCAGCGCTCTCTCAAGGTGGCTCGCGGCACCCTTAATGTCACCGCGCGCTTCGAGCACCGTCGCCATTTCGAGGTGCGTGTGCGGATCGGAGGGCACCAGGCGAAGCGCTTCGCGAAGTTGCGCCTCGGCCTCATCCAGGCGGCCCGCCTTCCGCAGCGCGCCCCCAAGCCGCCGGTGCACGTCCTGCACGTCGAGCATCCCATCATCCTGGGAGAGCGCATCCCGGTAGTGGCGGATGGCCTCCTCGTAGTTGCCGGCCGTTTCCTCGATCCGGCCGAGGTCGGCGATCAGGATCGACTGGAGCATGTCGGCGTCCCAGTTCTCGATCCAGTCCGTTGCGGCCAGATGCGTGGCCCGCGCAAGGGCGAGCTCTCCCGCTTCGAGCGCGATGTGGAGTTCCGGGCGCACGACGTAGAAGGGATCGCTCTCGAACGCTTCAAGCTGGGACCGCAGTGCCTCCAACAGGGTTGCGGCGTCCTCGCGCCGACCCGCTTCCAGGTAGAGGGCGATGTCCGCGAACCGCCACAAGGTGATTTCCAGTGGGGTGAACGCGTCGGCTGCCGTCCTGGACCAGGCCTCCGCAGTCCGGATTGCGTCTTCCATCCGCCCCCGGAACCTGTAGTGCTCCTTCTGCTGGTCGAGCACGTGGGCCCTTTGCCGGGGCGTGCGAGCCAGTGCCCTCGCGCGCTCAAGTCCCGCCCACGCCTCGTGGAAGCGGCCGAGGTGGAGGTCGAGCAACGCCAGTTCGCTCACGGGTTCCGGCTTGTAGGGCTCGACGACGATCGCCCGCTCGACGTGCTCGCGAGCGATGTCGTGCGCCCCGAGCCGCCGGTGGATCCGGGCAAGGTCCAAATGGCCGGTGTAGTCTGCCGGCATCCGTGTCGCGTACTGTTCGAGCGCTGCCCGTGCCCCGTCGTCGTCGCCCAGGTTCTCGCGGGCTTCGGCCAATTGCTTGAGCAGCGAGTGATTGGCGGGACTCAGGCGGTACAGCGTCTCGAGCGTCTGGATCAGACCCGCCCAGTCTCCCCGCATCGACTGCAAGAAGCCGTAGTACTCAAGCGCGACCGGGTCCTCGGGATGGAGCGCGACCCACATCTCGACGACGGCCCGCGCCTGCTCCGGCCGCTCCGTCCAAGAGTAGTAGTCGGCCCGCGCCAGAAAGCCTATCCGTTCCGGCAACCGGTAAAGGTGGTCGAGGACAGCCCGCAGGGCGGCGGTGGCCTCCTCCCCCCGCCGGTCTTTCAGGTACGCGACCGCCAGCTCGTACTGGGCGACTGCGAATGTCGGATCGAGCGCCGTCGCGGTACGCAGCCCGTCGATGGCGGCCTCCACGTCCGCCGGACCGGCGATCAGCTGCGCATAGGCACGGCCAAAGGCTTCCAGAGCCGCGTCATCCCCGGTCAGACGATCGCGGACCGGGAGATCCTCGATCCCATCCCGGCCGGGGAGGCCCAAAGCCTCCGCGAGAGTCCCGGACATCTCATCGACAAGCGCCAGGAAGTCGGGTCCCTCGTGCACCGTCTCGCTGACCCGTTGGCCACTTTCGGTGTTGTCGACGTTCATCGTCACCGTGTATCCGCCTCCCGTCCGGTCGATGGCGCCGCTGACGATGAACGTCGCATGGAGCGGTTCCGCCACCGCCCACCTCAGCGGCAGCGGCAGGTCGCCCGCAGGCTGGAGCCCGAATTCCGCCAAGCGCTCGTTGAACACCGAGAGCGAGATCGGTTCGAAGAAGTCGTCTGGGGCAAGATCCAGCTCAAGCGCGAGCGGCGCCATGTAGGTGAGCCAAAGCTCGTCTTCGCCCAGGCCAGGCGCGGCGTCGAACCGGGACAGGGCCGTCCGCTGCCGGGATTCGGGTTTCGCCACGGTGCGTTCGACCGTCTCCCCTCCCATCTCGACGAAGGCGGTGGTCGTCCGCGCACCCAAGTCCGCGCCGCGGAACAGCAGGACGAGGACCGCGACCGCCAGCGCGAGGTTTACGGGAATCCCGATCTTCTCGGCCATCGGCACCTCGTCCGGGCCGGGACGGCCGTGGTACCACGCGAGCATGGCCACGCTCGGCAACAGGAGGACGAGCGCCGCCATGACGATTCTGGTCCAGTGCGGGGAGAGGAGGAAATCGTCGACCATGAACGCGGTGGCCTCGACGATCGCCCACGACGCGCCCGCATAGATCAGGAGCACCTGCGGGACCCGGCGCTCGAACAGGTTCCTGGTCAGACTCGTCAGCATTTCGGGTTGGGGCACGGCGGCCCGAACCGTGGTTCCCTTGCCCGGCGAGGTCCGTACGGCGAGGCTGCCCCCGACCAGCTCCGCTCTCTCCCGCATCCCGGCGAGGCCGACGCCGGCGTGGCCCTCGTCCGGTGCCGCCCCGGGATCGCGCAACTCGAACCCGCATCCCTCGTCCCGGATCTCCGCGACGATCATCCCGCCCGCCAATCCGAGCGTCACGGAAGCCTCGCTCACCCCTGCGTGCGTTGCCGCGTTGGTCACGGCCTCCTGCACGATCCGGTACACGGCCAGGGCGGTCGTCGGATCCAATTCGTCTGCCACCCGTTCGAGATCGACGCTGGCGTGGATCGTCAATCCGCGCACCCTCCGGGCATCCCGAAACAGGGCGGCGAGCGCGGAAACAAGCCCCTGCTCTTCGAGTCTCGGGGACCGTAGCCCGCGAATCATCCGCTTCACCCCCCGGATCGCGTTGCCGATCTCGTCGGCGACCACCGCCCAGGCCCGCTCTCTCTCCTCCCGGTCCGCCTCGTTCGCCAGGAGCTTTCCCCTGATCTTGAACGCCACGAGGAACTGGAGGAACTCGTCGTGCAGCTCGCGGGCAAGATGCTTCCGCTCGTTCTCGGCCGCCGTCACCTTCATCCGGGACAGCCGCCGCTTCCGCTTCCGATCCAAAAAGTCAGGTATCGTACGGAACACGCGTTATCCCCCCGATGCCGGTTTGCCGGGCTACCGATCCGAGGGCAGCCCCAGGGGCGGCCCCGGAGTTCCCGAGTTCGGGCCACCGTCGTACCGTTCGCCAATCTCCTGCGCCAGCGCCGCCGCCCCGGTTCGACACGCCCATCGTCCCCGCCCATGGTTGCCGGCTCGGACCTTCAACATCACGGCGTGCTCCTTTACGACGGTCGAATCGATCATGCGACTCCAGCCCACCACTGCGAACCGTCTATTGTACCTGTCACGTGTCCATTTCGCAACCCGCGGATTGCGAATAATTATGAACAGTGCTTCTTTGCTAGGCTGAGACCGTTCTTCTGTATGACTGAAACATGTTCGAACTGCCTAGTTACATGTATTCGTCGTGATTATGGAACCCAGGGAGGATGGAATGGTGCATCGCCGGACAGGGGAGGTTGTGGACCGGCCGTCCCGTCATAGGACAGCTCGATTGCTCCTCAACATTGCACCATCCGGAATCCCGGTTGCGACGGGAAAGTCCCCGGAGTCCGGAGGGGAAAATCCCCCCCGAAGGATTGCGCAGGCACCAGCGAGGCGATCCGGGCGCCCCACCGGTCCAGCCGTTTCTCCTGAAGTTCCTGATCGCCGTCCTCAACTGGCCGGCGAAGTCCCGCGACCTTCGTCGCGCCTTGCCCGCCCGGCGCCTCGCCACACTCGATGCTCGCGGGACCTTATCCACTGCCAGGGACGCGTGGCGGCCCTCCGGGTCACTCCTCCTCCGTGTCCCGCGCCGGAGCCAACGCCTCCTCCAGGGCATCGAACGGCAGGACCGCGCACCTCACTCGGCTGGGAAACCGCCTGACCCCGGCCAGCGCCCGCAGGTCGCCCAGCCTCTTCGGCAGCTCCGGGCCGTCCGGCGCCAGCCCTTCGGTGAACGCACGCCGCAGACCGGCGACCGCGCCGACTTCGCTTCCCGCGACGAGCGCGGTCAGCATCGACGCCGCGGCCTGCGAGATCGAGCACCCGCGGCCGTCGAAGCTCGCTTCGGCGATGAGGCCGTCCTCGACCCTCGCCCAGACTCTGACCGTGTCGCCGCAGAAGGGATTGTGGGCGTGGCCGCTGGTGGCCGGGGCGCCCAGGGAGCCCCGGTTTCGGGGCCGCCGGAAGTGGTCCCGAACCACCTCCCGGTTGAGTACTTCGCCTGTGCTCGCCGCCAATTGTCGAGTGCCTCGCCGGGGGTTAGCTTCCGGTCTCATGGACCATCCCAACGCGATACACACGAACGCCGACCCGGTCCTCGCGCAAGCCGTCGAGTGGCTGGACGAGGGTCGCCGGATCGCCCTGGCAACGGTGACTCGCACCTGGGGGTCCGCGCCGCGCCGCGCCGGGAGCCACATGGCGATCGCCGCAAACGGGGACTTCTCGGGGTCGGTCTCCGGGGGGTGCGTCGAAGGGGCCGTCATCCAGGCGGCGATCGACGCGATCGGGTCGGGCGAGCCCCGCACGCTCGAGTTCGGGGTGACCGACGAGATGGCGTGGGAGGTGGGGCTGGCGTGCGGGGGGAGGATGCACGTGTTCGTGGAGCCGGTGGTCGGGGAATCCGGCGGACCCCGCCGCCCGTGACCGGCAGGACGCATTGAATCCCTCGGCAGGCCGCCGTCCCTTCCCACGCGCCGCGAACTCATGAATGCGGGCTTGTTGCGCAAGCTGGTTGCGGCACAGGAATCGGGTCGCGACGTGGTGCTCGCGACACGGCTGGGCGACGGGTTTCAGGAATTGGTTGGGACGGCCGGGGGCGGGGGCGTCATGGGGCTGGCGGAAGAGGCGGTTACCGAGGTGCTTCGGGCGGGCGAATCGCGCACCGTCGAGACCGGCGAGGGGCCCGTCTTCCTTCGCCCCTACGTCCGGCCGCCGCGCCTGATTGTGGTCGGGGCGGTTCACATCGCTCAGGCGCTGGTCCCGATGGCGACCGTGGCGGGATTTCGGGTGACGGTGCTTGACCCGCGCGAGGGGTTCGCCACGCCGGACCGCTTTCCGGGTGCGGTACTGGCGCGCGAGTGGCCGGACCGGGCCATGGCGGTCCTGGGGCTCGACGGCCGCACGGCCGTCGTCGCTCTAACCCACGACCCCAAGATCGACGACCCGGCGCTGATCGCGGCCCTGGAGAGCGACGCCTTCTACGTGGGCGCGCTCGGAAGCGGGAAGACGCAGGCGGCGCGGCGGGAGCGGCTGGCGGAGGCGGGATTCCCGGACGCCGACCTGGACCGGATCCACGGGCCGATCGGCCTGCCCATCGGCGCGCGCTCGCCGGAGGAGATCGCGGTGGCGGTGTTGGCGCAGGTGATCGGGGCGTTGCGGCTGTAACCTTCGGCCGGAACGTCCCCCGCCCCCTCGAATTCGGTAGCCCCGCCGCTGCTATTCCCCCGTCGTCGCGCCTTGCCAGCCCGGCGCCTCGCCGCTCTCGGTGCTCGGGCGGCTTT
>JAPPNM010000032.1 GCA_028873825.1 Gemmatimonadota bacterium
TGATCGGGATCTACTGGCACTTCGTCGATATCGTCTGGATCTTCCTCTTCCCCCTCCTCTACATCGCGAAATAGCCAATGGCCGGTCACTCTGAAGATCGCGGAGGACTCCTCGGCAACCACTACGTGAGGATCTACGCGCTGCTGCTGGCGCTGCTGGCGGTCAGCGTCGCGGGACCTCTGGTGGGCGAGAGAATCGACACGGAGATCTCGATCTTCGGGTACCGGATCGGCCTCGGCGTCACGCTGACGCTGATTACCGCCTTCGGGATCGCGGTGTGGAAGGCGTCGCTGGTGGTGAAGCACTTCATGCACCTGTCCATCGAGCGGCCGATCGCGAAGATCTTCCTGGCGGCGTCGGTGCTCCTGTTGGCGCTCCTATGGGGCGGCGTGGCCCCGGACGTGCAGCTGCACGAGGGAAGGATGTGGGAGAACCTGGACGCCAAGGCGGCCGTGGCGCGGGGGATCGCGGAACCCGGTCACGCCGAGGACGACGGGCACGCCGAGGATGTCGCGCACGCCGAGGATGTCGCGCACGCCGGCGCGAGTCTGGTGCCGACCCGCAAGTCGAACGACAACCTGCTGCCGGGCGGCTACAACTTGGCGCACGCGGGGTTCTGGACGGTCCTGGTCCTGGTCGCGATCGGAACCAACGCCGTGGCGATCATGCTTTCGGTCGGCGTGCTCCTCCTGGCCTTCGAGACGCTGAGCCACATTCCGCTCGTGCGGCGCCTGCTGGGGCCGGTCGTGGAGATGGCGACGAGGCTGCCGGGCGTGAGGGGGCTGCGGGCGCGGCTGGCGGGGGTGCTGGAGGCGTAGTTCAGGAAGCGGGCGTGAACGTGATGCCGTCCGTCAAGGGCAAGCCGGCCGTGAGCGGGCGGCGAGGAGAAGGAGGCGGGAAATGAATGCGCGGGCGACGATCCTGCCGTTCCGGCCGAAGCCGCGCCGGGCCGAGAAGCTGGTCTCGAACGGCGTGCTGGGCATGCTGCTCTTCGTCTTCGTCGAGGTCATGCTCTTCGCGGGCTTCATCGCGGCCTTCGTGATCATCAAGGCGCGGGCGGCGGGGTCGGTGTGGCCCCCGCCCAACCAGCCGCGGCTGCCCTTCGAGGAAACGGCGGTCAACACGTCCGCGCTACTCGCCAGCGGGATCGTGCTGCTGATCGCGCACCGAACATACCGGCGGGGGAACCGGTCGATCGGCGGGCTCCTCGCCGTGGCGACGCTGCTTGGCGGGGCGTTCGTCGCGCTGCAGGGCGTCGAGTGGGTGGCCCTGATCCGGGAGGGGTTGACCCTGACCTCGTCGACTTACGGCGCGCTCTTCTACACGATCATCGGGGCGCACGCGGCGCACGCGGTCGCGGCGGTCTGCGCGCTGGCGTGGGCGTGGGTGCGGCGGACGAAGGGCGGGCTGTCGCGCGAGGCGATGTCGACGGTGTCGCTGTTCTGGTACTTCGTCGTCGTGGTGTGGCCGTTTCTGTACTTCCTGGTGTACCTGTAGGGGCATGATGGAGCGAAACCACGGTGGCGATGCGCCGGACGGAACCCGGATCCGGCGGCGGACGGCCGCCGGGCCGCCGAGGTCTGCGTGCCGCGTGGGCGGGATCGCGGGGGGGCGGCGGACGACGATGCGTGGAGCCGCCCTGCTCGCGGTGCTGGTGCTGGCGGCCGTATTTCCGGAGGCCGCGCACGCGTG
Source organism: Gemmatimonadota bacterium (assembly GCA_028873825.1). Taxonomy (GTDB): domain Bacteria; phylum Gemmatimonadota; class Gemmatimonadetes; order Longimicrobiales; family Gaopeijiaceae; genus Bin94. Next base: position 1,693 of record JAPPNM010000032.1, read on the forward strand.
CCCCGTGTGTTTCGACCGGGACGACGAGGCGCGGATCGCCTTTTTGGCCACGACCGGGCTGCTGACGCTGCTGCCGCTGGGGCTGGTGGTGGGGACGGGGGTGTGGCTGAGGCGGCGGGCGCGCGAGGCGCGGGGGGAGGGGGATGGCCAACGAGGCTTGGACTGAGAGGCGGACCCGCTCTCTCACCCTGATTGTCGCTGGCTTCTCATCCTGATTGTCGCCCTACAGCTCGGACAGCCTCTTGCCGAAGGTCCCCGCTAGCCGCCATTGTCCATGGTGAGATAATTGAGCGAGAGCCGCATCGCGACCGGATGCTCGACGCCTTTGACCGCCTTCATCGCAACCCCTTCTTCTTTCGCCTGCTGGTCCAGACGATGCTGTACGATCCGGAGCACACCGTTGATTCCGCGCTACAGGACGTCCGGGAGCGTATCGCCGCGGAGCTTGGCTACCCGAAGGTCTGGTTGGGACTCACGCCGCTTTAGCGGGAAACCGCGCGCGCCTTGGCGAACGGTGCGTCACGCCCGTTCAGCCGGGACTATCGTGCGGCGCTGGGTGCCGCGATGGCGGAGGATGTCCCCTCCGCCGCCCGTGTGCAGGCGGCGCTCAGGAGGCTTGAGCGCCTCGGAATCGTCGACTCCGCCAGAGGAGTGTGGGAGCTCGCCGATCCGGGGGTTCGGCGGGTGGATTGCGGCCGGGGAGGAGGAGGTGGAGACGAGATGATCCCGTAACCGCCGATGGCGCCCCGGTCCCGTGGACGGGTGAAGCGAAGCGGCCAGCGCGGATGCATCGCCGTTCGAATGCCGGGGGGATTTTGTCCACGGGCTGCCAGATTTAGACCACCCACCCGGGAGCTCCAGCGGACCACATTACCGCCTCATCGGACACCCCCTTCATGCCCCTTCCACCGACGGCGGCCGGGATCGCGGGGGACCGCAAGGAACTTGCGCCGCAGAAGCCGCTTGTGGCTGCGGGCGTCCGCGGCGCAAGCTCCCTGGAGACCCCGGCGCCGATGGCTCAGAACAGCAGCCTAAGCCACCCCCGCCGGTTCTTCGTGTCCACTTCCATTCCGCACACCGTACCGGTCACACCGCCCTCGACCTCGCGGGTGCGGTTCTCACGGTCGATCACCATGTCGATGTCGATGGTGACGTCGATCTCGCAGACACCGCTCGTGCCGTCGTCCGGATTCTCCCAGGCGACGCTCCCGGTCCAAGTGCCGTCCATGCTGATCGAGACGACGTTGTCCGCGTAGGTGACCGTCTTGGTGAGCTCCTTCTCGACGGTCCCGGTCAGAGACATCGTGACACCGTCGCGACTCGTCCTGGTGCAGTGGTCGAACTCCGTTGTGACCCTCATCTCCCGGGTGCCGCCGTCCTCGCCGCGCTCTCCGCTCATGGTCCCCGAAATGCGCACGGTACCACCCCCAGGGCACTCCCGCTCGCGGTCGAACTCTCCGGACCGGCCCCGATCTCTATCGTTCGTTGCGCCTCCGCCGAGGTCCGCCGCACCCACCGACAGCCCGACCAGGGGACCGATGGTCACGTTGCCCACCAACTCGACGATGGCCATGGCGTCTTCCTCGGTGATCGCATCGGGCCCCCCGCTCTCGCACGCCACCGCCAGACAGGCGAGCGTGCCCGTCACAGCTGCCTTTTCGATCCGTCGCTTCCGTTTCATCCGTGGCTCCTTTCCCGCCTGATGGCGGCCGTGTTGAATGATCCTCGCCGGGAACGACATCCACCGGTTGCGATTCGTTAGGACTGCGGGCTCACCTCTCGCTGGAAACCCGCCGTAAACCCACTATATTATCCATTGAACATATTCACGCACCTAGTTATCATTCCTCCATGACCCTCTACGAACGTCCCCATGTGGAACACCTCGTCCGCCTCGTCGCCGACGACACCGCTCCGGCCCGGATTGTGGCTATGACCGGTCCGCGCCAGTCCGGCAAGACGACGATTGTGCGGCAGGCGCTCCGGCGTCTGCACGCGACCGGCGTCCCCGGTCGGCTGGTCGCGGTCGATGACCCGCAGGCGGCGAGTGATCCGGGCTTCCGGCCGCCCGTCTTCGGATCCGAAACGGGGGCTTCGCCCCCTCCTCCAACCACAACGACCACTACCACCGTTGCTCCTGATCCGCGACTCCGCGATGTGACCTGGCTGACGAGCGTCTGGCAGTTGGCTCGCGACCGGGCTTGGCAACACGACCGCTTCGTGCTGGCGCTCGACGAGATCCAGGACATCCCGGGATGGTCCGGCGCCGTAAAGGGCCTCTGGGACCGGGACCGCGAGACCGGTTGCCCCCTCAAGGTGATCGTCCTCGGATCCGCGCCCTGGTCGCTGCTTACCGGCCGGGGCGAGAGCCTGGCCGGAAGATTCATGCCGTTGGACATCCGTCACTGGTCGCTTCAGGAGATGGTGCAGGCCTTCGATTTCACCTTGGACGAGTACCTCTTCTTCGGAGGCTACCCCGGCGCTGCGCCGCTGCTTCGCGAGATGGCGTCCTGGCGCCGCTACGTCGCGTACTCCATCATCGCACCCGTCTTCGGACGGGACATCGTAGCCCTTACCCGAGTGGACAAGCCCGCCCTTATGCGCCAGCTCGTGGACCTTGTGCCGGCCTACTCCGCCCAAATCGTCACCTACAATCACCTGGTGGGCAGGCTTCGAGACGCCGGGAACGCCACTACGGTCGCACACTACCTCGACCTGCTGTCCGACGCGGGCATCGTTGCCCAGCTTCCCAACTACTCGGGGAGCGCCGTGCGGAGATCCGGCTCCAGCCCCAAACTCAACGTGCTGAACACGGGCCTGATGACGGCCCTGTCAGGCTACTCCTTCGAGGCAGCCCAAGCCGACCGGACGTTCTGGGGCAGAGTCGTCGAGAGTGCGGTAGGGGCCCACCTCCATAACACCCTCGAACCGGGCATGCACCTCTCGTATTGGCGTGACGATCCGAACGAGGTCGATTTCGTCCTCTCCCAAGGGCCTCACGTTCTCGGCATCGAAGTCAAGAGCGGACGGAGGGCGGGTCCCGCGCGGGGGTTGACAGAGTTCAAGCAGCGGTTCCCGCGAGCCCGAACACTGCTGGTCGGGGGGAGACGCGGGGTCCCGGTAGGCGAATTCCTGGGCCAATCGGCAACTGACTGGCTGGAGGAGACATCGTGAGGCTGGTAGTCCCGCGAACCGTAACGGTTGTCGAACCCGGTGCGGCTGCCGAAACCGACCGCCGTTCCGCTTCCCTCACCGATTTTCGGTCCGCCAGGGCCTATGTGCTCTTGGGCGATCCGGGTGCGGGGAAGTCTACGGCGTTTGAAGCGGAGGCCGACTGCGATCCGGACAGCGTTGTAGTCACGGCCCGCCGGTTCATCGCAAGCACCCCCGACCGGCACCCTGAGTGGATAGCCGGAACCCTCTTCATCGATGGCCTTGACGAGGTGCGGGCCGGGAGGCCCGACGCATGTCGCCCTCTGGACCGGATACTCCAACGACTCGAACGGCTGGGCAGCCCCTGTTTCAGACTGTCATGCCGTGCCGCGGACTGGCTTGGTCGCAACGATCTTGACGAAATCGTCGCCCGCGCGGGGTATGAGCATGCACGGCTCCTACAAATCGAACCTCTGTCGGACGGACCCGTTCGCAAGATCCTCGCCGACCGCGATGTTCAGGACCCGAACAGGTTCATGGCCAAGGCCCGCGATCGCGGCTTGGAGGCGATGCTCGACAACCCGCTGTTGCTACGTCTTCTCGTCAAAGCAACCCAGGATGACGAGTGGCCGGACAACCGGCTCGGCACGGTGGATCTCGCTTGCCGAAAACTGGCCCGCGAACGAAACCGCCCTCACCGCGCCGCCCACCGGTCCGCACCGAGACTACCGGTCGACCGGATCATGGACGCGGCCGGCCGCCTGTCCGCTCTTCTGCTCTTGTCCGACAAGGAGTACGTGTCCCTTGACGAATCCGAAGACCCGGAGGCCCTGTGCCCGGAGGATGTTCCGGACGGAGATCAGCCTGCGATCCTGCGGGCTCTGACGTCTAACCTGTTCGCGGACCGTTCGGACGGTTGTTTCGTGCCGGTGCACCGCCAGCTCGCGGAGTTCCTGGCCGCACGTTTTCTCCACGGCCGTGTCACGTCCGAACCCGGCGTTCCCGCCAGCCGCATCTTCGCGCTCATGACCGGGGAGGACGGAGTTGTCGTAACGCAACTTCGGGGCCTGTCCGCCTGGCTGGCGGCCTTCGACAAGGACTCCCGGCGCCATCTCATTGAAACCGACCCGGTCGGTACGGCACTCTACGGGGACGTGAGCGCGTTCCACCGCGACGAATTGGAGGACTTGCTGCACGCACTGGCGAATCGGCGCGAAGAGATTCGGCCCTGGTTCTGGACGCCCGTTGCCTTGAGGTCTCTGATCCGCCGGGATTCGCTTCGGCTGCTAGACCGGTACCTGTCGGACGAAGATCGGTCCGAGGGCCGACAGGCCGTGGCCGGATTGCTGCTTCGCGCACTCTCTCATGCCGAAAGATCCCTTCCCTGTCCGGACAGCGTGGAAGGTGCGGTAAGGGACCCCACCTGGCAGCCCTGGGTGCGACAGTATGCTCTGCACGCCCTCATCCGCCATTGCGGGGATCGACGGGCGCGACCGCTGATCGCGTTGCTGGGGGATCTGCGCCGGGGAGAAGTCCGGGATGACGATCGCGAGCTTCAGGGAATGCTGCTGAAAAGTCTCTATCCGGCTCGAGTCGGCCCGGCGCGGATCTGGGACTATTGGCAGCCCCACAGCGTCTACTCGGGCGGAGCGAGATTCAACGAATTCTGGTACCATCATCTGGGCAAGAGGACGAGCACGCGGGATGCGGTCACCCTGCTCCAGTCCCTAGCGGAGCGGGGACCCCGGTTCCGCAAGCGATTCCTGGACGAGCACCGGCTGCTTCGCGTGGTCGAGGAACTGCTGCATCGAGTGTTGTCCGCAGTCGGAGAGCGGACCGCGACGGAGACGGTCTACGACTGGCTGGAGGCCATCAACTTCCTGGAGCCGCTGCCGGGCCACGCGCGTCGCAAGAGCCAAGTCGGCTTGAGCAGGTGGATCGCGGAGCGCCCCAAGTTACAGAAAAGTCTCGCGCTTGAGGGCTTGTACCGCCTCTGGGACCCCGACCGTCCGAGAGCGAGCGAGGACCGGGGGACCCCGGCGTACCGGGCCTGGCACATGCGATGGGCGATCTTCGAGGCGGGCGTGCCGGAAGACTTCGCCGAGTGGTGTCTCCGCAAGGCCGTGGACGTGGCCGGATCACGCGTGGAGGTCGCTGTCGAACTGCTGGACTGGAGCCGACCATGGCATGAGGGCGATCTCGGCAAGGGGCTTTCCATTGACCAAGTTAGAGCGGCAACCAAGGGGATCCCCGCACTCAGCCAAGAAGTGTCGCCCCTCTTCCGGGGCCAGAAGGAATCGGAAGCCGGTCGGCGGGCGGGCGAGGAACGGAGCGCGCGCAGGAAGAAACAGAGACGGGAGCAGGCCGAGTTCATCACTTATGTCCGGGAGAACGCCGCCGAGTTGAGAGCGGGAACATGCGGTGCACGACTGCTGCATCACATTGCGGTTGCCTACCACGATTTCTTCTTCGAAGACCGGGAGTCGCGGCCACGGCAGCGCGTCGCAAAACTCCTGGGCGAGCACCGGGACCTGACCGACGCCGCGATCGAGGGATTCCGGCGCGTCATGGAACGGGACGATCTTCCCACTCTCCGGGATGTCATCCGGTTCGACGAGGAGGGCAAGGTGTCGCTCCTCGCCCTCCCGCTACTGGCCGGCCTCGACGACGATCCCGGGTCGCTGGAGTTGCTTGGTCCTCCGGAGGTCGCGAGAGCGGCGGGGCTCTACCTGCTGACCCCCCTCAACGTCGAGGCACACCCGGAGTGGTACATCCGGGCGCTTGAGAACCATCCGGATGCCGTCGCCGAGGCGCTGATCAAGGTGACGCGCTCGCGAATTCGCAGGCGCGAAGATTGCCTTTACCTGTGGCGGCTCCCGCGCGAAGAGGCGTACCGGGCCGTTGCTCGCCGTGCGGTGCCGCCCCTCCTGCGCGCATTCCCCACACGTTGTACCGAACCACAGATCTCGGCGCTGAGCGAGATTCTCCTTGCTGCGATACGGTGGGAGGTCGAGGGCCTGCGGGAATCCATCGATCGAAGGCTGGCGAAAGCCGATCTGGACGTTTCGCAGCAGGCGCTCCTGCTCGCTACGGGACTGTTCATGTCGCCGGAGCGGTACCTGCCGGACCTGGTGAGATTCGTCGAGGACGGCGAGGAGGCCCGGTCGCGGCATGTGCTCAGGTTCCTGGCGCCCTCCGACATGGACCGGCTACCGATGCCCAGGGAGAGCGAGGAACTAAAGACGCTGATCGAAATGCTGGGCAATCGCTACACGCCCTGGCGGCCCGAGTCCTTCGGGATGGCAGGGTATGTCGAGGAAGATCGGATGAAGGTGGAGAGTCTGATCACGGGCTGGGCGAACACGCTCGCATCACGCACCGACCGAGATGCATGCATCGCTCTTCAGGCGCTGGTTGACGACCCCGCGCTCGAGCCGTGGTACGTCCTCCTCAAGGACAAGCGCGATGAACAGGTTCTTGCCCGCCGGAGCGCCACCTTCATCATACTCGACGTCGAGGCCGTTCAGAAAACCCTGGCGAACGAAGAGCCGGCCAATGCCTCCGATCTGGCGGCGCTTGTTGCCGAGGAGCTCGATGTGCTGGCCGACCGAATCCGGGGCGACAACACGGACGACTGGCGGCCATTTTGGAACGAGGACGCCCGCCGCAAGCTGGTTCGGCCCAAACACGAGGATTCGTGCCGCGATGCCTTGTTGTCGGCGCTGCGAAATGGATTGCCCGCCGGCGTGGATGCGCAGCCCGAAGGGCACTACGCCCGGGACAAGCGGGCGGACATCAGGGTCTCGTTCAAGGGCAACGCGATCCCCGTGGAGATCAAGAAGGACTCGAACCGAAGCCTATGGAGCGCCGCCACCGACCAGCTCGAAGCCTTGTACTCCAGTGCTCCCGAGTCCTCCGGTCACGGCATCTATCTCGTGATGTGGTTCGGGGGAGCGGACATGCAGGTTCCACCTAGCGGTCGTCGTCCGAAGACGCCTGACGCGCTGCGTGCGCGTCTGGAAGCCCAGCTCGTCGGCCCGTCGAGCCACCGATTGCGAGTGATCGTGATTGACGTGAGCGGGACGCCGCCCCCCGTCCCATCCGGCCATTGACTTGAGGCCGTTCGCCGGACCAATGATCGAAGCCCCACGGTTCGAGGGCGAGCCCGTGTCACGAGCCATTCCACCGCCACCTCCGTGGCGGAGTCGCCAGAAGGTACGCGGAGTGGTGCTTCGAAAGGCGGGCCCAGCCCTGTTCGAATCCTCGGGTGGCCAGATCGACAAGGTCGCCCATCTGCCGGAGCTGCGGTTCGCCCTGGGTGAGCCGGACGTGGACACCACCAGCGTCGACAACGCCGCCGCCGCGCTGGAGCGCACGGGGTTCTTCATTCGCAAGGTGGGGACGGACGGATACCGAATCCACCACAAGGCCACGCTGAAGAAGGTAGTCCGCGATCGCCGCGCTTCGCTTGACGACGAGACGGAAATCAGGCCGACAATTCGGAAGGTGGTCGAAAAGGCTTTCAAGGGCGACAAGAGCGTGCCGGCGTCGTGTTTCCCGCAGTCCGGCGCGGACGTGCCCGACTCGGCCCGGCTCAGGCTCGTCGTCGTCGATCCCGGGACGGAATGGATCGGAGGCGATGACGAGGTGGCGACGCGGATCGGCAAGGAGATGCTCGCGCCCGACGCCGTGAACGACTTGGGTCTGAAGGACAGGTTGCGGGTGAAGAGGGACGACAAGTGATCCGCCCGGCCCGCCGCCAAGGCGGGGTCGGGACGGGAGGCGACGGTTCGCGCCGCGAGAGCCGCCGCCGCCCGGTGAAGCAGCTGACTCTCCTCACGGGAGCCGGTCCTCCGGGAGACACCGGCCTGCGACAGGCTGATTCAAGATCCAATCTTGATTTAGCCTAACCGATTCCGTAGTCTTGTCGTATGATCCATCGCGACCTCGCTCCGGAACTCGTGCGGGCGGCTTCCCAAATGCCCGCCGTCACGGTCACCGGGCCACGCCAGAGCGGCAAGACCACGCTGTGCCGGGCCCTCTTTCCGGAGCATTCCTACTGCACGCTCGAAGCTCCGGACGCCCGGGCGTTCGCGGCCGAGGACCCTCGCGCGTTCCTGGCCCGGTTTCCCGAAGGCGCGGTGATCGACGAGGTCCAGCGTGTTCCCGCACTGCTCTCCTACCTCCAGGGCGTCATCGACGCCGATCCGGCGCCCGGACGCTGGATACTGACCGGATCGCAGAACCTCGCGCTGCTGGAGTCCGTCGGCCAGTCGCTGGCCGGGCGCGCCGAGGTCCTGAACCTGCTGCCCCTGGCGTGGGACGAAATCCGGCGTTTCGATCCTCATCCCGCGACCCTCGAGGAAGCCATGTTCAGCGGCGGTTACCCGCGCATCTTCGACCGGGCGCTGGACCCGTCGCGCTGGCTGCGGTCGTACGTCGCCACATACGTCGAGCGGGACGTGCGCACCGTCGCGAACGTGGGCGACCTCGCGCTGTTTCAGCGCTTCGTGCAGCTCTGCGCGGGCCGCACGGGGCAGCTGCTGAACTACTCTTCGCTGGCCGGCGACTGCGGCGTCTCCCAGCCCACGGCCAAGGCCTGGCTGAGCATCCTGGAGACCACGTTCGTCGCGCATCGCCTGCCGGCCTTTCGCGCCAACCTGCGCAAGCGACTTGTGAAGATGCCCAAGCTGTACTTTCACGACACCGGCCTGGTCTGCTGGCTGCTGGGAATTCGGGAGCCCGGTCAGCTTCGGTCGCACCCGTTGCGCGGGTCCATCTTCGAGACGTGGACGGTCTCCGAGATCGTCAAGCATCGGACGAACCGCGGGGAACCTGGGGGCCTTTTCTTCTACCGGGACCGCAACGGTGCCGAGGCCGATCTGGTCGTCGAGTCGCCCGCCGGGCTGGCGCTTCTGGAGGCAAAGGCCGCGGCCACGCCGACTTCGAGCCTGTTCCGAGGTCTGGAGCGCGTGCGGGGCCACTTTGCGAACGCCGCCGGGGCGGGTGTTCCGCTTCCCGGCGTGACCGTCGTCTACGGTGGCGGCAGCCTTCAGGAGCGCGGCGCGGGACGCCTCGTGCCGTGGCGGCGGGTGGGGGAAGCGGTTCCGCCGGCACGCCGATAAGGCCGCGGGCCACCGAAGCCGGCGTGATCGACGGACCTCTACGCGGGCAGGAACGTTCCGTCCTTCCCCCGGAATCGTCTCCCGGTCCCACGGGGTCCGTCTGCCATCTTGGCAGTCCCCACTCTGTCATTTCGGAGAATCTCCGCCATTCGCCTCGCTCCCGTCCGCCAAGGCGGCAGATCCGCGTTGGCACGTAGCCTGCAAGGTCGGGTGCGCGGCCGCACCAGGGCCGTTCACCTTCACCTTTATCAGAGAAAGGACACCGCAAAATGGCACTGACCAAGCACACCTACCGTCCGGATTCCTGGAACCGCCTGGACGCGCTCGCTGACCGCATGAACCGCATCTTCGGCGACTCGGAATTCGGGAACCTGGCCTACGCCTCCGACTGGCTCCCTCCGGTGAGCGTGGAAGAGCGGAACAACGAGATTCTGCTGACCGCCGAACTTCCCGGCATGACCGAGGACCAGGTGGAGATCAGCCTGGAGAACAACGTCCTGACCATCTCGGGCGAGAAGCGCGAGTCCCGCGAGGAGGGTGCGGAAAGCGGCAAGTTCCACCTCGTCGAGCGCAGCTTCGGGTCGTTCCGCCGGTCCTTCACCCTGCCGCGCACGATCCACGCCGAGGGGATTACGGCCGAGTTCGACAACGGCCTCCTCAACGTCCGGCTTCCGAAGGCCGACGAGGCCCTCAGCCGGAGGATCGAGGTCAGGCGGAGCAGCTAGCGCGAGACGCGGCTTGCCGCGTCCGGCGCACGAGATGGCGGCCGATCGAGGCCGCGCACCCATGAAGCCCGCCGGACAGCCGGGGCCGGGGGCGGCGGCGACGGCCGCCCCCGGCCCCGAATCGGTTAACCGTCCCGACGGCGGTTCGGGAAGGAGCGATCTATACGACACGCGTCCCCGGCCCGCCCGTCCTACGGTCCCGGCCCCCCGGGAGTCCCGGAGAGCCGCTTGCCGCGGCCGCAGGTAGGGGCTCAGCGAACCTCGGCCGGCAGTCTCCGCACCACCACGCGGGCCACGTCCAATTCGTCCGGCTCGATGAACGCGGCGAGTCCCTCCGGGCCAAAGGCGTCCGGCATTTCGGTCGCTTGGGGGGCGTAGGTGCCGATGTACTCCCCCTCCGGCGTCACCACGTCGATCGGTCCGCCGCTCTCGGGTTCGTCACCGCGGCGCTGCACCCAGATCCGACCCTCCCAGGTGGTGGAGAGGCCGTGGAGGACGGGGATTTCGTGGTAGTACGGTCTCTCGACCGCGAACCTCATGCTGCCGCCGCCGGCACTCGGCGCACTCGCGCGAGCCGCCCGCCGTTTCTCGTAGCCCCGTTTAATTGCGGGCGTCACTGGCTCGGGCTCGAACGGCCACCGGATTATGCGCGCCACTCCTCTTGAGCCCGGTGGCGTGAGCTTCAAGGCGTAGGCGGAAGAGTCGGAGTGGACGATGCCACCATCCGGAAGGACCCCCACCAGGAGCAGCGGCTCGAAGACGGCCGGGAAGGCAACCTGTTCAAGCGCGTCGGCGAGCGAACCGCCTCCTATCCTGATTTCTTCAGCCATGCCCTTGACCGGCTCCCCGCGGGGAGGAAGCCAACCGTTGGCCACGGTATCGGTCTCGACGACTTCGCCATCGAGCCCCACCCACGTGACCGGCCGGGAAGTCGGGGGTGCAGCCAGGGCACCGCCGTCGCCGCCGTGGAAGCCGACGCTGGTACCGAGACCGCCGGCGAACACGGCTCCACCGCGCGGATCCCCCTGGATTGCACGCGAGCTGGCAACGCCGCCCGGCGACTCGCTGGTGCGCACCATGCGCAGATACCGGCCGGAACGGTCGAAGAGCTGGTAGGCGCGGTGGCCGAGATCGTTCACGACCGTGGTTCCGTCCCTCAACACCGCGAAACCGACCGGGTAGTTGAGCTCACCGGGACCTTCGCCCGAGGTGCCGAATTCGCGCAGGAAACCTCCGGTGGAGTCGAACACCAGAACCCTCGCGCTCCCGGATCCCGGCGCGTCGAACACGAAGAGGTTTCCTTCCGCGTCGAAGGCCACGCCGGTAACCTGGGCGAACATCTCCCAGGACTCGCCGTCAAGGACTCCGACGCGATGGACCTCCTCGAAGCCGGGTTCGATCTGACGGTCGCGGCCCGGCAGTTCGATCACGCTCTGGGCTTGAAGCGACATGGCACCGAGCGCGAGTGCGAAGCTGGCTGAAGCGAGCGCGTGCGAGCAGGATCTTGTCATGTCGGGTTGCCTCGGTGCGGGTTGCGGCCTGTGGCCCGTTGCCTCACCTCACGGCGCTCGAACAAATTCGTCCACGGATCCCCCGCCCTGAGCGACGCCAGGTTCGCAAACAGGCGGTACGCCCCCGGCACCCCGGCCGGGAACTGCCGGAAGAAGGCCAGCCCGGTGTACACGTAGAGCCCGTCCCCCACCCGCGCCGCCACCAGCCCGCCGCGCTTCGGCTCCTCGCCCGGGTCCGCCATCTCCATGACGGGCGCGTAGCGCTCGTCCCATTCGCCCAGGAAGTAGAGCCCGCGTTCCTGCACCCATCCCTCGAAGTCGGCCGGGCCGATCGCATTCGGCGCCGTGAAGAGGGGCGACCGCGGGGCCAGCAGCGTCACGGGCGCGGTCTCGTCGGTCACGCGGTCGTGGGGCCTGCTCATCGCGACGGGGTACGGGGCGAACCCACCCGCGGGGAACCCGTACTTGTTGTACTGCACGATCACCGTGCCGCCCGCCCGCGCGAATTCCAGGACCGCCTCGTTGGCGGCGGCCAGGTCCGGCCGCGTCTCGTAGGCGCGGATGCCGAGGACGAGGACGTCGTAGCGGGAGAAGTCGCCCGCGCGCACCGCCTCCGGGCCGAGTTCGTCCACCTGCATCCCGATCTGTCTGAGCACCGCGGCGCCGTCGTCACCCGAGCCCATGACGTAGCCGACCCGCAACCCGGTGTCAGCCGTGACGGGGACGACCGAAACGCGCACGGCGGCGTCGCGGACCATCATCGCGCGCGGAATGTGCGGATAGTCGATGATGTCGGCCTGTGTGTCAAAATCAACCGTGAATCTGTCCAACAATCTGTCATGGACCGCCACCGGGGTCTCCGGCGGGGCTGCCGAGGCGCCCACCACGACGGCTTGGATGACAAAATCACCCACCAATTTGTCCGTCGCCGGAGCCACCGCGAAGGCGAAGGACCCGCTCGCGCCATCGGGTTCCAGCACGAAGGGCACGTTGGCGGGCTCGGCCGACCACCCTTCCGGGACGCCCAGCCGCAGAAAACCGGACCGCGCCCGGGTGGACGTGTTGGTGAGCACGACGCCGATCTCGCGCGCCTCTTCCTCTCCGGCGGGCCACACCATCCAGGGCTGGTCCACCGCCACGTCGATCGCCGGGGCGACGAGCACGGCCTTGCGGTACTCGCCGATCGCGCGGTCCACGCCGATGAACTCGCCGTCGCGCTCCACCCTGAGCGCAACCCCCTCCAGCTCCAGCCCGATCCCCGCCCGCACGGGAGCGGCGTCGAATGGCAACGCCCACAGCTCCGCCCCGTCCGGCCACTCGTACATCGCCCCGTCGCGCTCTTCCGCCAGGTAGTACGGTACCGAAGGCGGCGCGTCCCGGGGCACCGTCACGCGCCAGCTCCACCGCCCCACCTCCCCGGCCCCGATCCGCCCGTCGGCCGGTGTCTCGACCGCGGGCCTCCGACGGAACCGCGACCCTGACCCCGCCTGCGTCGACTCTTCCGTACGAGATGCCTCCCAACCGTCGGGAAGCAGCAACAGGGGTTCCACCCCCGCCAACCCGGCCGCCCCCCCGTTCCACACGGTGACGTCGACCAGCACAGATTCCCCCGGCGTCAACAGCCCGCGGCCGACCCGCACCTCGGTCACGACGGCGGCCGCGGACAGCAGCGCCTCCGAGACCTGCGCCAGCCGCCGCTCGAGCACACGCTTCCCGTCGCCCTCCGGCGCGTCCTCCACTAGGCCCCGCAGGATCGCCGCCGCCTCCGCCAGCCCCGCCACCGCCCCGTCCGAACTCGCCCCGGAGAGCCCCCGCCCCGCCTCCGCCAGCGCCCCGCGGTACCGGCCCAGGCGCCGCTCGGTGTCGGCCGGCCATCCCGCAGGCAACGGGGTGCCCAATTGCCCGATCAGCGTGGTGTCCACCCCCGCGAAGATGCCGTCGTCCTCCATTCCCTCCCCCACCGACGCCTCGAGGCGAAGCGGACTGGCGCGCGGCCCCATCGACTGGCCCGATCCCATCTCCTGGGAGCGATGCCGGCTGCGGCTCTCCATGGCCACTTGGAAGTGCGACCGCCCCAGCGCGGGGTCGAAGTCGCCCGAAGGCACGCTGAGCGTCGCTTCGCGGGGGGAGAAGCGGGCCGAACGGTACAGCTTGGACGGCGCCCACGGGGTGACGCCGTGCGCGGCCAGCCCGGGAAAGCGCTGCGGGTCGCCGGCCGCCGCGAAGGCCTCCCGGGCCGCGACCCCGGCGAGCTGGTGCTGTCCGTGTCCGGAGCGGGCCGTCGCCGAGAAGACCGACACGATCACGTGAGGGCGGAACTTGCGCACTACGAACACCACGTCGCGGAGCACCTCGTCGAGCGGCCAGAACTCCAGCGTCTCGTCCAGGCTCTTCGAGTACCCGAAGTCGAAGGCCCGGGTGAAGTACTGCTCGGCGCCGTCCAGGGCGCGGGCCGCGAGGAGCTCGCCGGTGCGGATGACTCCCAGGCCTTCGTGCAGACGGGGTCCGATGAAGTTCTGGCCCCCCTCGCCGCGACTAAGGGACAGGTACGCCGTCTCGGCACCCATCCCGCGCGCGAGCGCCGCCAGCAGGCCGGTGTCCTCGTCGTCGGGGTGGGCCGCGATCATCAGGACGCGCTTGACGCCGTCAAGCTGGCGCATGAGGAGGGCGGTGCCGGCCAGGCCGCCCTGTTGCTGGGCGACGACCGGGGCGCCGGCCGGCGCGGCCAAGGCCGCGAGCGCGACCGCCGTGAGTATCTTCCCGTGCTTCAATGCTCGTTGTCCCGTGATGGTTGGGTTGTCCGGTCGCCACACCTCGCGCGAGGCGGCACCGGGAAGGTAGCCTGCCTGTGGCGAACCGCGCCCCCGCGCCGGACGCGGCATGCGATCCGCGGGACGTTCCCGTCATTCGCACGGGACGAGGCGGCCCGGAGGGAAACGGCCGCGGTCAGGGCGCGAATCCGGCACGCGCGGGCGGCATTAGGCGCGGAGTCTTGGCCAGGCCCGCGAGCTTGCGATCCGCGCCGATCCGGTGGCCGAACAGGTGGTGTTGGCGGACGGTCGGTGCGGCGGATAGCTTGTAGGACGCGCCATCCATTCCGGGTACACCGATGTCCGACATGCACGGAGACCACATCAGCGTCGGCAGGTTCGACGCGCGCCGGGCCGGGCACGTCCGAACGGACGACGAACTGCCACGGTTCCTGGCTGCTCTGGGCCCGCTGCTGCAGGAGCACGCCGTGCATTCGGCGTGGCTCGTGGGCTCCCGTGCTCGCGGGGACGCGGCACCCGAGAGCGACATCGATGTGATCCTCGTCGCGCCCTCGGACCGTCCCTTCGTGGAGCGTTTCCGCGACTATCTGCCGGCCATTCTGGCGGTCGGCGTCGGCGTGGACCTCCTGGTCTACACGCCCGAGGAGTTCGATCTGATGCGTGCGGAGAAGCGCCCGTTCCTGTCACACGCGATGGCCTCCGCGAGGCCGATCCATGTGGGATAGCAGGTCCGAAGCGGAACGCTGGCTGAAGCAGGCCGAGAACGATCTCGATTTCGCTCGCCTGGGCTTGCGCGAAGGATTCCACGCGCAGGTGTGTTTCCTGACCCAGCAAAGCGCGGAAAAGGCGGTGAAGGCCATCGGCTACCTCATGGGCGAGCGAACCGTGCTGGGCCATTCCGTCGCCGTTCTCGCCGGGCGCTACGCCGGGCGCGTCCCGGAGCTGGCGGACTTACGGGACGTAGCCGGGGTTCTGGACCAGTACTACATCCCCACACGGTATCCCAACGGGCTGCCCGGCGGCTTTCCCTTCATGGCGTTCACGGAGGAGCAGGCGACGAACGCCGTCGCAGCCGCCGAGCGCTTTGTGCAGCTGGCCTCGGCACAGGTGGCGGCTGCCGGGTAGAGCCTTTCACCAGCAGCGCCACCATCATCCGCGCGGGACTCCGGATGGCGTCGCCAGGAGACGATGAGTGCCTCCGGTGAAAGCCGGCGGCTGATGGTTGATGCAGTGATGCGGGTGCGTTATTCTCTTCATCATGCGCACGACGATCTCCCTCAGCGACCGACTTGACAGACAGGTGCGCCGCGAAGCGGCCACCCGGGGGATGAGTGTGAGCGCCTTCATCGCCAAGACGTTGGACGATGCGTTGAAACGGCGTGATCGCACAACGGTGCCGCCGTTCCGACTCGTAACCGTCCGTTCCCGTCCGTGTGTCGGCGTCGATCTCGACCGACCCCGGGTGCCGGAGGTCGAAGAGGATGCCGCCCGCTTCGGACGCGGCTGATTCTCCGTGCTCCTGCCCGATGTCAACGTACTGATCTACGCACACATCGACGGCTCGACCCCGGAGCACGACGCGTACGCGCGGTGGGTCACTCGCATGGCCACCGGGCCGGAGCCCTTCGCGCTCTCGGTGCTCGTTCTCTCCGGTTTCGTTCGCATCGTGACCAACGCGCGGATGTTTGATCCTCCATCCACGCTTGACGACGCTTTCGCCTTCGTGTCCTCGCTCACGGAGCGCCCGAACGCTCGAATCGTCGGTCCCGGTCCAGATCACATGACGATCCTCGAGCACCTGTGCCGTGCGGCGGGAGCCACAGGAAAGCTGGTCGCGGACGCCCGGCACGCCGCGGTCGCGATGGAGCACGGATGCACCATGGTTTCGACCGATTCCGATTTCGCGCGTTTCCCGGCACTCCGGTGGCAACACCCGCTTGGGCGACGAGGGGCCGGTTAGTGGCCGCGACGCGGCCGCGTGACCGCGCGGTCGTGGCGGGAGGCCGTTCTGCCCGGACCCGCGGCGCCCGAATCGAATCAGGGTGTAACGCAGGCGACCGTCCATCGTAGAAGGAACAAATCGGATTGCGGCGAGCGCCGCGCCCTGGGAGTGTAGCGCCAACGAAGGGAACCCGACGATGAAGAACCTGCGAATCCTCGCCGCTCGTGCTCACGGCTACATGGCCGCCGCGGGCCGTTCCGCCGGGCGCCGTTGTCGAGGGGCCGCCGCCCGTTTCGTCCTGGTAGCCGCCATCGCGGGGCTTGTGGCCGTCGCCTGCGGAGACAGCCCGGTGGCGAACCGCGCGCCCGTCGTGACGGACGACCTCTCCGGTGCCGAGGTGTTCGTGGGGGACTCGCTTACGGTGGATCTCGCGGGCCACTTCGACGACCCCGACGGGGATGTCCTGCGGTACGAGGCGGAGAGTTCGGCGCCCGAGGAGGCCGGGGTGGCGGTGGCGGGCGGCGTGCTGACCGTGACGGCGCTGGCCTGGGGAGAGGCCTCGGTGACGGTGACGGCCCATGATCCTGGGGGACTCACGGCAGACCAGGAGTTCATGGTGACGTTGGCTCCGGTCATCAGGCGGCTGCCGAACAACGGCTGGGGCATCTGGGATCCGTCGCCCGCGTGGAGCCCGGACGGGACCAGGATCGCCTTCGCTTCCTATAGCGATCGCAGCCCGGAGATCTACACGTTCGACTCGGACGGAAGCGACCTGGAGCGGCTGACGAACAACAGTGACTGGGATGTGGATCCCGCGTGGTCCCCGGACGGGACCAGGATCGCTTTCGTGTCCACCCGCGACGGCAACTGGGAGATCTACGTGATGGACGCGGACGGGAGCGGCGTGGAGCGGCTGACGAACCACGGTGCCTGGGATCCTGCATGGTCCCCGGACGGGGCCAGGATCGCTTTCGGTTCCACCCGCGACGGCAGCCTGGATATCTACGTGATGAATGCGGACGGGAGCGACGTGGAGCGGCTGACGAACAACAGTGCCGCCGATAGGTGGCCCACGTGGTCCCTGGACGGGGCCAGGATCGCTTTCGCGTCCGGCCGCGACGGCAACACGGAGATCTACGTGATGAATGCGGACGGGAGCGACATGGAGCGGCTGACGAACAACAGTGCCGCCGATTCGTGGCCCACGTGGTCCCCGGACGGGGCGAGGATAGCTTTCGCGTCCGGCCGCGACGGCAACACGGAGATCTACGTGATGAATGCGGACGGAAGTGATGCGGAGCGACTTACGAACGACGGTGACGACGGGGCACGGGAACCCGCGTGGTCCCCGGATGGGACCGAAATCGCTTTCACGTCCGAGCGCAGAAGCGCGATCAACGTGGCGTACATCGCAGTGCGGTGATTTCGTGCCCGGACTCGAAGCGCCCTCGGGTGCCTTCTTCAGTGCTAAGATCACTTGTTCCGCCTCTTCGCGAGTGGGGAACGCTGCCGTGGTGCGGGCCACGATAGAGCGGCCCCGGTAGCCCTGGGGTGAGGAGCGCCGGCCGCGAGCCGGTTGGTCGGCTATTGAGTATTTTCACTCACTGCTTATCTTCGCTCGCATGAGCACCTTCCGACGCGCCCATGTCCAGCGCCTTGTCAAGCTCCTCGCGGAGAGCGGACGGCGACGCCTCATAGCTGTGACCGGCCCCCGCCAGACAGGCAAGACGACGATCGCGCGCCAGGCGCTGGCGGCACTGAAGTCATCGGGAATCGCCTGGCGATATGTGGCTGTGGACGCGCCTCCGGGTACGGGCCCGGAACTGCAGCCAGGCGACACCCACTCGTGGCCCGAGTTTCCGGAACCGTCGCACGCCGATGGTCGCGCCTTCGTCGGTCAACGCGACTCCCGCTGGCTCGTCGGAATATGGGAGCAGGCGCGTTACGCGGCCGAACGCTCGCCCCGCGGGGCCGTGCTGGTGTTGGACGAAATCCAGGACGTGCCCGGGTGGTCCCGAACGGTGAAGGGTCTCTGGGACCAGGACCAGGCGACCGGCTGTCCGCTCCGCGTGGTCGTCATGGGATCCGCGCCGCTTCAGCTGCTGGTCGGTTTGGGGGAGCGGCTGGTCGGCAGGTTCCTGCCGTTTCCGGTCAGCCACTGGTCGCTCGCCGAGATGGTGCGCGCCTTCGATTGCAGCACGGACCAGTATCTGTTCTTCGGCGGGTACCCCGCGGGAGCGGAACGATGGGAAGACGAGGACGATTGGCGGATCTACGTCGAGGATGGAATCGTCCAACGCAACGTCGAAAGGGATATCCTCTCCCTGACCCGAGTGGACAAGCCCGCGCTTCTTTCCAGCCTGCTCGAGCTGGGGTCGTCGTACTCGGGACAAATCCTCTCCTACAACAAGATGCTCGGGCAACTCCAGGACGCCGGCAACACCACGACGCTGGCGCGCTACCTCGCGCTGCTGAGTGGCGCGGGGTTGCTGACCGGGCTCAGCCGGTACAGCCCGAAAACTCACCGCCGGCGAGCCTCCAGCCCGAAGCTCAACGTGCTCAATGCGGCCCTGATGACGGCTTCGTCGGGATACACCTTCGAGGAGGCGAGGGCCGACCGCTCCTTCTGGGGCCGGATCGTGGAGAGCGCCGTCGGCGCCCATCTCCACAACACCCGCGCGCCGGGAGTGAGGCTCCACTACTGGCGCCGCAACGGTCTGGAGGTGGACTTCGTGCTCGCACGCGGGCCGCGCCTGACGGCGATAGAAGTGAAGACCGGCATGCGGCGCGGAGCGGTGAGCGGAATGGAGGAGTTCACGAGGCGGTTCAAGCCCACCCGCACCGAGGTGGTGGGCACGGGCGGCGTCGCGCTCCACGAGTTCCTGTCCGAACCCGCCGGCTACTGGCTCGAGAAGGAACCATGAAGACGCTTCGGGTGCCCCGGCGGGTACACGAGACGAGCCTCGGTCCGGGCCCGTCCGCGGAGCCCGATGCGGCCTCGTCCGCGCAGGCGAGTTGGTTGGCTGACTACCGCGACGCGCCGGCGTACGTGCTGCTCGGCGAGCCCGGATCGGGTAAGACCACAGCGTTCGAGACGGAATGCGGTGCCGATCCGGAGCGTAGCCAGCCGGTGAGCGCCAGGGATTTCGTGGGGCTGAAGGTAGGGAGCCATCCAGAGTGGTGCGGAAAGACGCTCTTCATCGACGGGCTTGACGAGATGCGAACGGCGTCCGGCAACTGGCGCAAACCGCTCGACACCATTCGGAGACGTTTGGAGCGTCTCGGTCACCCGCGTTTTCGTCTCTCGTGCAGGGCCGGCGAGTGGTTGGGCGAGGATGACGCCGCCGCCCTCGGACGGCTCGGCTCGTACCGTGACTTGGTCGTGCTCCGATTGGATCTTCTGGACGAAGACGAGGTCCGCAAGATTCTCGAAGACAGCGCCGGGCCGGAGCGGGCCGACGAGCTCATGAGCTACGCGATCGAGTATGGCCTGTACGGGTTTCTTCAGCACCCCCTCAATGTCAATTTGCTGTTGGAAGCCGGAATGGGCGCCGACCGAATCTCCGGGAACCGGGGCTTGTTCGAATCGGCCTGCAAGTCGATGATCCGGGAGCGGAATCCAGCGCACCGCGCCGCTACGCGGGGGGCGTCTCGTCTCTCCGAAGCGTCGTTGCTGAATGCGAGCGGCCGGCTCTGTGCCCTGAGCCTTCTGACGGATTCTCTCGGATGGGCTGTTGATCCGGCTGAACCGACCCCTTGCTACCCGTCGATTCGCGAAATCGAGACTGCTGATTCCGGCGTAGTCCCCGCGGAGTTGGACGGCGCGCTCCGTACCCGGCTTTTCAGGCTTTCCGCGTCCTGCCGTTTCGAACCGATTCACCGGCAGGTCGCAGAGTTTCTCGGGGGCCGGTTCTTGGGCGGGCTCGCGGAAAACCGCGGTGTGTCGCCCCTCCGGCTGCGCGCGCTCATGGCGGGCGACGACGGTGCGCCCGCGCCATCGCTACGTGGTCTGGCGGCATGGATCGCGGTCCATAGCCCGGCAGCTCGCCCTTCCCTGATCCGTGACGATCCGGTTGGTGTGGCCAGCTACGGGGACCCTTCGGAGTTCTCCCGGGAAGATCAGCGACAGCTCTTGGCGAACCTTCGTTTGCGAGCCCGGGAGATCGACATTTGGCAATGGCCGCCTTCCGCGCTTCCATCGCTGGCCGCGCCCGGAGCCCTTCCGATCGTGCAGGACATGATCTCTGCCCCGGAGCGTGACGACGCGACACAGTCGCTCGCATACCTGGCGTTGCGTGCCATGGACCACACGGAGGGTTCGACCATTCCCCGAGAGCTCCAGCCTCCGCTGCTCGGGGTTGTACGCGATTCGCGTTGGTGGCCAGGGACCCGGGCGGCAGCCATGAAGGCGTGGATCGCGAGCTCGTCCGCCGACGTGCGTTCCATCGACGAAGCCATGAGGCTCCTGAAGGAGATCGAGGAAGACGTGTTGGATGACCCGAGGGGGAGCCTGACCGGACTGCTGCTCGGCTTGCTGTATCCGGGACACGTCACGCCGGTAAAGCTCTGGGATTATGCGCGGCAGGCCGCACCCGATGCCATTGGCAGTGGCCACGCGGACTTCTGGCTGAACGAGCTGCCGCGACGATCCGAAGAGGAAGGCTGCCTTGCGGAGGTTCTCGACAGCCTGTGCCGCTGGCTAAGCGGAAGGCCGCATGGCATTGACGACTCCTGCACCCGCGACGGCGTTGCAAGGATGCTCGCGCGCGCCCTCGAACAGCACGGCGACGATATCGAAACCGAGCGGTTGTACGACTGGCTTGCGGCGGTCCTTCCCCTGATGCCCAGCAAGGGCGATCTCGAATTGTCAAATCTGATTCGACGTCACACTGGTGAGGACACGCCGGAGGACGACATCAGGTCCGGGACCGACGCCTGGCTACGGGCTCGGCCGTCGACGCAGAAAGCGCTGATGCTGGAGATCGCTCACCGCCAGAATGACGATGACATCATCGTCGCGGCGGATCCTGTCCCGCCCGCCGGTTCGCTGACCTTGGACGACGCACTCGCCGGCGCTCCGGTCGCCGACTTCGCGCCCTGGTTCCTGGAACAAGCCGTGTCGCTGTCGGAATCCCGCCCGCAACTGGCGTGTCACATGCTGCACCGGACCGGCATTGGTACGCGCACGTCGGCGGAACTCCTCGACGATCGCCGCATGCCGTGGGAGAAGAAGGCGGGCCCGGCCTCCACACCGGAGGCCCCGCCGAGGGTCGGCGGCCTCACCCTCGACCAAGTCCGCGTCCGCATTTCCGGGCACCCGCCGCTCGAAGAATGCCTTGACTCGGCGTTGGCGCCGGTCCCCCAGCCGAACCCGCGGCATCCCCTCGCCCTGAAGCGGGCGCGGAAACGGAAGGAATGGATCGACTGGGTGCGGCAGCACGCCGGCGCACTGGCGCGCGGCGAAGGTCCGCCAAGACTGTACCATGATGTTGCGAGTGCCTATCTGGGAGTCAACAGGTCGGTGCGCGGCGACACTTCCGAGGAGAGAGTCCGCAGTCTCTTCCTTGGCGACGAGGAGTTGTCGCGCGTTGCGCTGGACGGCCTGCGGCGGATGGCTCGTCGCACCGATCTCCCAACTCCGGACGACCTGGTCCGGCTCGACGAGGACGGGAGGATCTCCTATTTCATCCTACCGCTGCTGGCGGCCCTGGAGGAAGAGGAACGGACGGCCAACCGGGACCGCGCGCGCTTGGAGCGAGGCGTGTTGCAACGCGCGCTCGGCTCCTTCTTCCTGGCCAGGGGCTACGACGGCTCCGAACCGGCGTGGTATCGAAGGGCGCTCCGCTCCGACCCCGAAGGCGTCGCAGCTGAGTTCGTCAAGGTGTACCGGTCGAGGATTCGCCGATCCTCGGGTGTGGACAGACATCTGCGCGCCTTGACTCGTGCCGAATCGCACGCGGAAGTGGCCCGTGCCGCCCTTCCACGGCTGCTGAAGTCGTTCCCCGCCAAAGCGATGGCCGAACAGGTGTCCTTTCTGAACTACCTGATTCCAGCGGCATTGGAGCATGTTGACCGGGACGAGTTGGCATCGGTCGTTCACCGGAAGCTCGAATTGGCCAGCTTGCGAATCGGCCACCGGTTGCGGTGGTTGGCCACCGGCATGTTCCTGGGCGACCCGCTGTTGGCGGAACAACTGGACCACTTCCTCTCCGACGGCTCGGATGGCCGGGCACGCGAGTTCGCGGCCTTTCTCAGGGTTCGGGCGGTCTCGAAGCGAGTTCGGTCTCTGCCGAGCCGATCGTTGGCTATGCTCGTCAGGCGGCTGGGCGGGTACTTCCCTCCGGTTTCGGGAGGAGTTCGCGGGCACATGTCTTTCGAAGCGGACGAAGCGCTTCAAACCGACGGCCTGATCCGCGCGGCTCTCGACGCCCTCTCGCACCGTCACACCCCGGAGGCCACGGAGCTGTTTCAGGCCCTGCTTGACGACGAGGAACTTGCCGATTGGCGAGAGCCTATCGCCGAGGCATCCGACGCCCAGAGGGTCGCCCGGCTGGACGCGGAGTACGAACCGCCGACTATAGCGGCTGTGGCGAGCGTGCTGAAGGACGGCCATCCCGCCAGCGCCGCGGATCTGGCCGCGCTTGCGGTGGACAGAATCCTAGCTATCGGTGAGCAGTTGCGGGACGGCGACGCCGATGCGTGGCGTCCTTTCTGGAGCGAAGGAAAACACGGAAAGCCGAATACGCCCAAGATAGAACCCTCTTGCCGGCAGGCGCTCCTCCTCGCGCTGCGGCCGAAACTCCCGGAGCGGGTGCGAGTGGAGGCGGAAGTAAGGCATGCGGGCGACAAGCGCGCCGACTTGCAGGTCTCCTTCCGTGACTTCGTGGTTCCCATCGAGACAAAACTGAGCTCAAGCCGCGACCTGTGGACAGCTGTCATGGCTCAGTTGATGCCCCGCTATACTCGCGACCCGAGAACGCACGGCTACGGCGTCTACGTCGTGTTCTGGCACGGCCCGGAACACGCGAAGCGCCCAACTCCGGTTGGGAAGCCCCCGCGAACGCCGGACGAGCTGCAGGATCGCTTGACGCGACAATTGCCGTCCGAGGCTCGGCGGAAGGTCTCGGTGATCGTTCTCGACGTAAGTCCGCCGTAACGAGGTACGGGGAGGCGCGAGTCGAGGGCGGACGGCCCCCTCAACCCCTCGCCCGGGGCCAAGGCAACGCCAGCCCCTCCGGCGCCCGCGACCTCCCGAACCACCCCGCCAGCGCCGCCAGGCTCAGCAGGTAGGGCAGCGCCAAAAAGAGCGGATACGGCAGGTCCGCGTCCCGGGCCTGCAGCGCGAACTGGAGCGCCTCGGCCGCGCCGAAGAAGAGCGCGGCCGCGACGATCCCCCACGGCCTCCACCGACCCAGCACCACGACCGCGATGGCGATGAACCCCTTCCCCGCCGACATGCCCTCGGCGAAGGTTCCCGTATGCACGAGGCTCAGGTGCGCGCCGGCCAGCCCCGCCATCACCCCTCCGAAGACCGTCGCGAACAACCGCGTCCTCACCACCGGCACCCCCGCCGCGTGCGCCGCCTCGGGCGATTCGCCGGCCGCTCGCAACGCCAGTCCCCAGCGGGTCCGGAAGAGGAACCAGGCCAGCACCGGCACCATCAGGTAGACCAGGTACGCCGTCGCCGCCTGGTCGAAGAAGGCGGGACCGACGAGCGGGATCCCCGACAGCACCGGCACCTCCCACGCCGGAACCGTCCGCAGGTCGAGGGCGACCCCGGTGACGCCGAAGCGGCTCTGGAACACCGCCCCCGTGAACCCGAGGCTCCCCAGCGTCACCGCGGTTCCCGTGATAATCTGGTCGGTCCCCAGGCGCACCGAGAAGAGCCCGAAGACCAGAGCGGCCGTCCCCCCCGCCAGCGCGCCTGCCGACAGTCCCGCCCAGGGTCCCGCCGCCAGCGAGCCCAGCGCCCCGCCGAGCGCCCCCCAGATCACCGAGCCCTCCAGCCCTATGTTGATCACCCCCGCCCGCTCCGACACCGTTTCGCCGAGAGCGGCCAGCGCCAGCGGCACCCCGAGTCCCACGGCGGCGACGAGGAAGGAGGAGAGGGCGGCGATGTCAGCCACGGGAACCTCCGCGGGCCAGCAGTCCGTGGATAAAGCCGCCCGAGCACCGAGAGCGGCGAGGCGCCGGGCCGGCAAGGCGCGACGAAGGGGGAATAGCAGCGCTATTCGCCCGAGGAGCAACGCAGAGCGAAGCCTTGGAGCGGCAAAATGTATAGCAGACATTACATAGTGTAATGTATAGTTTACAGCGTAGCCGGGTGAAGCGAAGCGGCCGGCGCGGATGCGTCGCCGTTCGAATGCCGGGGGGATTTTGTCCACGGGCTGCCAGGACCTGCCAGCTTCTGTCCACGGTGAGCACGGCCAGGACGACCAGCGCCTCGATGCCCCGGACCCAGACTTCCGGCACTCCCGCATCGCGCTGCATGGCTCCGCCCCCCGCGCTCAGCGCCCCGAAGACGATCGCCGTGACGACCACGGCGAGCGGGTTGAGCCGCGCCAGGAGCGCCACCGCGATGGCGGTGTACCCCCACCCGGGCGACAGCCCCTCGTACATGCGGTGCGTGACGCCCGCGACCTGGATCCAGCCCGCCAGCCCCGCGATCGCGCCCGACGACAGGAAGGCCAGCCACACGACCGGCGTCGCGCGGAACCTCCCGCTCACCTCGGCTGCGCGCGGCGAAGCCCCCACGGCCCGCAGCCTAAAGCCGCCCGGCGTGCGCGTCAGGTAGAGCCAGAGCACCGCCGCGACTGCGATCCCGAGCAGGAAGCCAAGGTGCAGGCGGGTGTCCGGAAGCAGCGCCGGGAGCCGCGCCGCGAGCGGGATCTCGCCGGTCTGGTTGAAGACGCCGCGCGGCTCCTGCAGGGGGCCCTGCACGAGGAACTGCGCGAGGAAGACGGCCACGAAGTTCATGAGCAGGGTGGTGATGACCTCGCCGACGCCCATCCGGGTTTTCATCGCCGCGGGGACCGCCGCCCAGAGCGCGCCCGCGGCGGCGGCAGCGGCGAGGGTGGCCGGGAGGACGAGGAGGGGGCTGTGCACGGGAAGGAGGATGGCGGCGGCCACCCCGGCGAGCGCCCCCGCGTGGAGCTGTCCCTCGGCGCCGATGTTCCAGACGCGCGCCTTGAAGGCCAGGGCGACGGCGAGGCCGGTCAGCAGCAGGGGGGTGGCGCGTACCAGCGTGAAGGAGACGAAGCGGTCCCAGGAGCCGAAGGCGCCCCGGAGGAGGGCGGCGAAGGCGGCGCCGGGCGAATGGCCGCCGAGCGCGAGTAGTGCGGCCGCGACGGCCAGGGTGGCCGCGAGGGCGGTGGCGGCGGCGAGGAACGGCGCGAGGGTGCGGTTCACGGGGGGGCGTCGCCCTGTTGCGCGCCGAGCATCAGTTCGCCGATGGCGGTGCGGTCGTGTTTGTCGGGCGGGACCGGGACGAGCCGTCCCCGCACCATCACGGCGACTCGGTGCGAGAGTTCCAGGATCTCGTCCAGGTCGGCGGAGATCAGGACGATTCCGGGGGGGCGCTTCGGAGTTGCGGGGGGCCGCCGGGTGGTTTGGTGCTCCCGGGACGCCGCCGCCGGACCCCCGGCCAGTTCGGCGATCCGCGCGCGGACGGCCACGGTGGCCTTCACGTCGAGGCCGCGGGTGGGCGACTCGGCCACGAGCATCTCGGCGCTGCGCAGGAACTCCCGCCCCGCGACGACCCGCTGCTGATTCCCCCCCGAGAGCGTCCCGGCGGTGGCGTCCGGCGACTCGGCGCGCACGTCCATCTCGCGCATCAGCGACCCGGCCGTCTTCTCCACCCCCGCCCAGTCCAACCACGGGCCCCTGCGATACGCAGCCTTCCCGTGAAGCGCGAAGGCCGCGTTTTCGATGATTGTGAAATCGTTCACAAGCCCTTCTTCTCCCCGGTCCTGGGGGATCCAGCCCACTTCGCTCGGGAGGGTCGCGGTGCCTTCGTCGGGGGCTCGGATTCCGGCAAGCACCGCCGCCAGGGTGCGCTGGCCGTTGCCGTCGACTCCGGCGATGCCCAGGATCTCGCCCGGGAGGACCGTCAGGCTTACGTCGCGCAGCAAGCGGGACCCGCCGCTTCGCACCGTGACGCCCTCGAGGGTTGCCACGGGTCCCGGTTCCAGCCCGCCAAGACCGATCCCGAGCGGCTGCTCCTGCGGCGCTTTCGCCTCCGCAGCCGCAGCGCCCGCCATCGCTTCGCCCGGAGGATCCACCCCCTCGCCCGTCCGCGCGCCCGTCCCGGCCTCCACCGTCACCCGATGCCGGCGTCCGGCAGCCCCCCCCGCCCCCCCCACCATCGCCTCCGCCAGCCCCGCCGCCGACATCGTCGCGGCCTCCTCCGTGAGCACCCGCCGTCCCCGCCTCAGCACCGTCACGCGGTCCGCCACGGCCAGCACCTCGTCCAGCTTGTGCGCCACCAGCACGATCCCCGTTCCGTCTCCGGCCACCCGCCTCAGCACGGCGAAGAGCCCGTCGACCTCCTGGGGTGCCAGCACGGCGGTGGGCTCGTCGAGCAGCAGAACGCCGGTCTCGCTCATCAGCGCCTTCAGGATCTCGATCCGCTGGCGCGCCCCCACCCCCAGCTCCGCCACCGGCGCGTCGAGCTCCGCCTCCAGCCTCAGCTCCCGCGCTCGCGCCTCCGCCAGGGCGCGGTAGCCCGGCGCCGCCGCGCCCCTCCCCGTCCACGCCCCCCCGTTGAACAGGGCGATGTTCTCGAAGCCGGTGAAGCGGGGGACCAGCGAGAAGTGCTGGTGGACCATGGCCACCCCCAGGGCCCGGGCGTCGCGGGCGCTTCGGAGCGCGACGGGGCGGCCCCCGATCTCGGTTCCGCCGGCGTGCGGGACCAGAAGGCCGGCCAGGATCCGGGCCAAGGTGGTCTTCCCGGCCCCGTTTTCGCCCAGCAGGCCGTGGATCTCCCCGGGGGCGAGCTCGAAATCGACGTCGCGGAGCGCGGTGACCGCCCCGAACCGCCGGGTGACTCCCCGCAGTCGCGCCGCCGCGGTCACGGGCGCCCGGTTCCGCGCGCTCCGGCCCGCTCGCCCGCCGCCGGCGTTCCGGTCAGGGGGACGGCGGATCTTCGCCGCCGGGTTCCAGGTATTCGATCCGCGGCACCTCGAGCTCGCCCGCGACGATCGCCCGCCGCGCCTCGTCGATGCGGGCCAGCGCCTCCGGCGGGATCAGGCCGTCGTGCGCCGGGTTGGGGACGAAGTCCACCGCTCCGGCCCGCAGTCCCGCGTACTCCGCCACGCCGCCGAGCGTCCCGTCCCGCCAGGCCCTCGCGGTCTTGAGGAAGATGGCCGGGATGTTGATCACCGCGCTGCCGGCGATCACCTCGGGGGCCACGTCGTTCTGGTTGCGGTTCATGCCGAAGGCCCACGCCTCGCGTCCGCCCTCGCGGGCTTC
Source organism: Gemmatimonadota bacterium (assembly GCA_028873825.1). Taxonomy (GTDB): domain Bacteria; phylum Gemmatimonadota; class Gemmatimonadetes; order Longimicrobiales; family Gaopeijiaceae; genus Bin94. The sequence goes on from JAPPNM010000032.1 coordinate 29,389, forward strand.
GCGCACCGCCTGGAAGAAGCCGAAGCTGGCCGCGTCCAGGTTGTGGATCAGCACGTCGGCGCCCTGGCGCAGCTGGGCGGCGGCGGCCTCCTTGGCGGCGGAGGGGTCGTACCAGTCGCCTGTGAAGGTCTCCAGCACCGTCGCGTCGCCGCGCACCGCCTTCACCCCGGCCTCGAAGGCCACGAAGGTGCCCTTCGCCGTCGGAATCTCGACGCCCCCGACCATGCCCACGATCCCGGCCGCGGTGACGGCCCCGGCGGCCATCCCGGCCAGGTACGACGCCTCGTTGAGGTGGAAGAGCAGCGGCACCACGTTGGCCGACGGCCGCGACCCCCCGGAGACCACGAAGGTGACGTCCGGGTAGCGCTCGCCTGCGCGGCTTGCGGCGTCCTGGTACTCGAAGCCGTGCCCGAAGATCAGGCCGTACCCGTCTTCGGCGTACGAGATGAAGGCCTCGTCGAACTCGGCGGGGGTGCGGGTCTGCTGGTGGGAGATCTCGAAGCCCAGCGAGTCGCCGATGAGCTGCAGGCCCTCGTAGGCGCCGGCGTGCCAGCCCGCGTCGGAGACGGGGCCGGAGGTGAGGAGGGCGACGTGGGGGGCGGGGGCGGGGTCGCCGGTGGCGGCCGCGGCGTCGTCCTCCTTGCGGTCGACGTTGCATGCGAGGGCGGCCAGCAGCGCCGGCAGCGCGCGGACGGGTCCGATCGGGAAGCGGTGGTTCCGTGCGCGGGGTGCTGGGGTGGCGGTCTTGGGGAGGTGGCGGTTCATGGTGCGTGGTCCTGATGGGGGAAGGGGGGGGGCGGTGGCCGGGGGGGATCGGGAGCTCTAGGTGGAAGATACGATAACGTGGCGGGCGGCGGACCGGCGGATCGAAGGTCGTGGATCCTGTAAGAACCCACGTCTCGGGGCGTACTTTGGGGCAGTACGCAAGATGATTTCGGCCCTGCGTCTCGGAGGCTGGGCCGGATCGCCCGTGCGAATGCCCCGGAGTCAGGAGTCGCTGCCGTCATGTACCCGCTTTCCCTTTTCCTGTCGAAGACGGGCCGACATCACCCGAAGAAGCTGGCTCGCATCCCGGAATTCCCGGCGGTTCCCCGCGGTCTCGTTCGGGCGAGTCCGTGCCGGCTCGCAGCTTTCGGGACCGTTAGCCTAGCCTAGCCTAGGCGCGTGGCGGCGAGCCGGGCGGCGTGGTGCGGTGTCACGAGGCCTGCTCTGTACCGCGGCCATGGTGTTGTCGGCCCCGGCGTGCGAGTCGACGATCCCCGAGGTCGAAGACACTGCGCTCGTGACGGACGGGACCAGCTTCCGGCTCGATAGGGAGAGTTGGCGCGGCCATGTGTGGTACCGCACGGAGATCCCGTACAGCTTCACGAATCGAACCGGTTCGAAGGTCTACATCCCGAACTGCCGAGGCGGGTTTGACATCAGGTTGCAAGTGGAGGAGGCCGGTTACTGGGCCTACTGGTCCCCGGTTCTTCTCGCTTGCCTCAGCCCTCCCATCGTGATCGAACCCGACGAGGTCTACGAGGCCATCCTGGATGTCGTGGGCTGCACCTCGGGCGGGAGTTGTGCGCCACGCCTGACCCTGCCACCCGCCGCGTCCACCCGATATCGGATCATGTGGGGGGACGCGCTGTCCTCCTACGACGATCGCGCGGACCCGTTCGGGGAGCTGATTCCGTTGGAGGAACGGGTCTCCAATTCCTTCACTCTACGGATCGACTGACGCCGGCCACGGTCCGAATCGGGTCCGCGGCACTAAGAGAAAGACCGGGCCATACCGGGTCGCGACAGCCCGCCGATACCGGTCCGCGCGACTTGCCCCGAAAGCCGGGTGGCCGTCTCCCGGCCCCGTCCCGCTTCCATTCCGTCGACCCCGCCTTGCGGCTCCCACGTCCGCACGGTCCATTTCCACTCCAGCCGGCCGCAACCCACCCATACCCCGCCACCCGCAACCAAGACCGCACACATGCTTCGCACCACGATTCGACTCGTGCCCAGTCACGCCGTCACGGCTCCCGTTTCCGCGCTTGTCCCCGCCGCTCTCGCCTTGAGCCCCCCCGCCCCCGCCGCCGCCCAACCCCCCCAGCCCCCCGACCCGGCCCTCGTCGCCGAAGCCGCGCGGGGCCTCGCCCTCCGCGGCATCGGCCCGGCGCTGATGGGCGGCCGCATCGCCGACATCGCCGTGCACCCCGGCGACCCCGCCACCTGGTACGTCGCGGTCGGATCGGGCGGCGTCTGGAAGACCGCGAACGCGGGCACCTCGTGGACTCCCGTCTTCGACGATCAGCCCTCCTATTCGATCGGCGACGTCGCCATCGACCCGTCCGATCCGGACGTTGTCTGGGTCGGCACCGGCGAAAACGTCAGCGGGCGGCACGTGGCCTGGGGCGACGGCGTGTACCGGAGCCGCGACGGCGGCCGCACCTGGCGGCACATGGGCCTCGCGGCCTCGGACCACATCGGCAAGATCCTGGTCGACCCGCGCGACGGGAACACCGTGTTCGTCGCGGCGGAGGGCCCGCTCTGGTCGTCGGGCGGCGAGCGCGGCCTGTACCGGACCGACGACGGCGGCAACACCTGGCAGGCCGTGCTGACCGTCGACGAGAACACCGGCGTCACCGACGTGGAGTTCGACGCCGCCGACCCCGAGATCATGTACGCGGCCACCTACGACCGCCGCCGCACGGTCTGGTCGCTGCTCGCCGGCGGTCCCGGCTCCGGCATCCACAAGTCCACCGACGGCGGCCGCACGTGGCGGCGCGTGACCACGGGGCTGCCGGGCGGCGACATGGGCAAGATCGGCATCGACGTGTCGCCCGCCGACCGCAATGTGGTCTACGCCACCGTCGAGGCCGGGCCCCGCGACCGCGGCTTCTACCGCTCCGCCGACCGGGGGGAGAGCTGGGAGCGCCGCAACTCCTACATTTCCGGGGGCACCGGTCCCCACTACTACCAGGAGATCGAGGCCTCTCCCCACGACCCCGACCTGGTCTACCAGATGGACGTCTTCGTGCACGTCACGCGCGACGGCGGCGCCACCTTCGCCGAGCTGGGCACCGGCCGCGAGGCGCACAGCGACAACCACGCCTTCTGGATCGACCCCGCCAACGGCAGGCACATCCTGGCCGGGACCGACGCGGGCCTCTACGAGACCTTCGACGAGGGCATGACGTGGCGCCACTTCCCCAACCTGCCGGTCTCCCAGTTCTACAAGCTGTGCCTTGACAATGTGATGCCATTTTATCATATTATGGGAGGCGCCCAGGACCTGGGCACCCTCCTCGGCCCCTCGCGCACCCTGAACATGGACGGCGTGCGCAACCAGGACTGGTCCGTGCCGCTGGGGGCCGACGGCCACGCCTGCGCCTTCGACCCCTTCGACCCCAACCTTGCCTACGTGCAGTCCCAGCGGGGCAACCTGCAGCGCCTGGAGCTGAGCAGCCGCGAGCTGATCAACATCCGCCCCCTGCCCTCCCCCGGCGACCCGCCCGAGCGCTGGAACTGGGACACCCCGCTGATCGTGAGCGTCCATTCGCCCGGGACGATCTACCACGCCTCGCAACGTCTCTGGCGGAGCGACGACCGCGGCGATTCCTGGCGGGCCGTGAGCGGCGACCTGACCCGGGGCGACAACCGCTACGAGCTGCCGGTGGCGGGCCGCGTGCGGAGCATCGACGCGCTCTGGGGGAATACCGCGATGTCCTGGTATTCCACCATTTCCGCGATCTCCGAATCGCCCGTGGCGGAAGGAGTCCTCTACGCCGGCACCGACGACGGGCTGGTCCAGGCGAGCGAGGACGGCGGCGAGAACTGGCGCCTCGCGTCCCCGCTCCCCGGCGTCCCCGAGCGCGCGTATGTCAACGACGTCAAGGCCTCGCAACACAACCGCAGGACGGTCTTCGTCGCGGCCGACAACCACAAGGAGGGCGACTACGAGCCCTACCTCTTCGAGAGCAACGACCACGGTCTGACTTGGCGTTCGATCACGGGCGACCTGCCCGGCGGCACCATCGTCTGGTCGGTCGAGCAGGACCACGAATATCCCGATCTGCTGTTCGTCGGCACCGAGCACGGCGTCCATTTCACGCCGAACCGGGGCGCGAACTGGATCCCGCTGGACGCGGGCGCACCCACGATCTCGTTCCGCGACCTGGAGATTCAGCGCCGCGACGACGATCTGGCGGGGGCAACCTTCGGCCGTGGCTTCTACATCCTGGACGACTATTCCCCCCTGAGAGATATGGCTCGCGGCGCGCTTGCGGCGGGAGCCGTTCTGTTCCCGGTGCGGGACGCCTGGTGGTACGTCCCTCACGCCCCCATGCAGGCCCCCGGCCAGCCGACGCTCGGCACGACCGCGTTCACGGCGCCCAACCCGGACTTCGGCGCGACCTTCACCTACTGGCTCGCCGACCCCCCGGCGACGATGCGCGACGAGCGCCGCAAGGCGGAGAAGGCGGCCGCCGGGCGCGGCGAGGACATCGCCTTTCCCGGCTACGAGCGGCTGCGCGCCGAAGAGCTCGAGAGCGGCCCGCGCGTTGCAATGCTGGTGCGGGACGAAGACGGGCAGCCCGTCCGGCGCGTCATGGGCCCCGCGACCCGCGGCCTCCACCGTGTCGCGTGGGACCTCCGCCGCCCCGCCCCCGACCCCGTCGACCTCGAGCCGCCGGGGTTCTCGCCCCCGTGGGCGGGTCCCCCGCGCGGCCCCCTCGCCCCGCCGGGACGCTACACCGTCGAGATGGCGCTGGTCACGGAGGCGGGCATCGAGCCGCTCGGCACGCCCCGCTCCTTCACGGTGAAGCCCGTGCTCAACAGTCCCCCGGGCACCGATCACGTCGCCGCGATGGAATTCGCGCGGGAGACGGCCGAGCTGCAGCGCCGCGCCCGGGGCGCCGCCGCCGAGATCGGACGGGCGCGCGACCGGCTGCGCCACATGCGCGCGGCCCTCGACGAGACCCCGAGAGCGGGCGAGGAGCTCTTCCGGCGCCTGGAGACGATCGACGCGCGGCTGGCCGGGATCGCGGCGCGGCTCCAGGGCGACCCCGGACCGGGCCGGCTGAACCAGCCGGGCGCTCCCTCGATCATGGGGCGCATCGGGCAGGTGGCGTGGGGGCACTGGGGTACGCGCCAGGAGCCCACCGAGACGCAGCGTGCGAGCCTCGCGGTCGCGCGGGAGGGGTTTTCCGAGGTCGCGGCCGCGCTGGGGTCGCTGCTGCGGGACGATCTCGCCGCCCTGGAGCGGGACATGGAGGCGGCGGGGGCGCCGTGGACGCCGGGGAGAGGGATCGGGTGAGCAACCCGAACGACCCCTCGAAACACCTTTCGGAGTTCCTGGAGCCCTACCGGGCGCTGGCCCCGGTCGAGCGGCTCGTGGCCGTCGCCTACGGGGTCGTGTTCCCGCACTCCCTAACGCGAGCGCAGATGGGGCGGGTGCTGGGGCGGGCCAAGTTCAGGCAGGGACGCCGGACGATCGGCTACGAGACCTACAAGGCTTCGTGCGCCGCTCCCCTGGAGGCGGACATCCTGTTCGAGACCGGGAATCGCGGAAGGCTCGTTAGTTCCGGAAGATGGGCGCCGTGGCTCACCTCGGAGGCCTTTCGGCAGGGCAGGCTCGACAGGATCGAGAAGGCGTTTCGCGACCTCCACCCGCGCTACTGGGGCCTCAGCTCCGCCGACGCCACGATGATCCTGCGAAACCGCGCGGTGGCGGGCCGGTTCGACGGGCTCAGCCGGGAGCTCGGCGACATCGACCCGGTCGAGTGGGCGTGGCTGACGCTTCCCGGAGGCGCGGACCTGCTCGGCAGGCTGCCGGGCAGGTTCGTCGATGCGGCGTTCACCGGCTGCTTCGCGGAGCTCGTGCGCACGGCCGACCCGCCCGAGCCGATTCTCGAAGCGTATGCCGAAGGCGAGGCCGACCGGGGGGCTCTCGCGGCCGACGTGGCGTTGTTCGAGGTCATGCGCGGAGCCTTCGACGACGCCCTGGCGGTCTTCGCCGAGCTGCCCGGGGACGAGCGCGAGAGCAAGCGCGGACGCACCGGACTTGCGTCTGTTCGCGCCCTGGTGGCCGCGTTGCGCGGCGACGACGCGGAGGCCGTCCGGAGGATCGACGAGGCCGTCGCCTGCGAGAAGGCCGGTACGCGCAAACGGAACGTCTTTCCCGCGCACGGCGCGTTCGCCCTCTCGCTGCTCGCCCTGGTCCGCGACCATTCGCCCGCCCGCGCGGCGAAGCTGGCGCATCTGCTCCGCGTCGCGCGCAAGCTGGACGCGGAGCCCGCGTTCGTAGGCTTGATCGAGGTGGCCGACCACATTCGCGGCGGCGAGGACCTGTCTTCGCACCGTCCCTTCGGAGGCGCGGACCTCAACATTCTGATCGACGGACTGCTGTCGTGCTGGACGCGGGACTTTCCGGACAGGGCGGGCGGCGAGCGTTTCGCGACCCTGCTCCGCTTCGGCGCAAAGGCGGCCCGGAACGGATACCACTGGCTGGCGGCCGAGAGTTTCGAGGTCTGCACGCGGTGGTGGAGGAACGACGGACGCGAGGAGATCGAAGTCCGCAGGATGATCGCGCATCTCGTCGGCGACGAGTCCGCGAACCCGCCGGAACTCGGCGCCGCCATGCACGGGGAGCTGGGCACCCGGACCCTGGCTTCCCTGATCAGGCCCGTGGCGGAATGGGAGCACGCGCTTCGGCGAATCGAACAGGTCGCCCACGAGACCCGGGGGAAGGCCGGCAAGCGCAAGCGGGCCCCGGCCGCCGCAATGCGCCGCCTGGCGTGGGTGATCGAGGCGGACGACTTCGGACGTCCCGCGCCCAAGCCCAGGGAGCAGCGCGGATTCAAGAACGGCAAGTGGAGCAAGGGCCGCGTGATTTCGCTCAAGAGGCTGCGGGAGCAGGCGGGGAAGATGGACTTCCTCGCCGACCGGGACCGCGCGGCGGCGGGACGCATCGTCCAGAACACCGACCGCTGGAACGGCCTGCCCGCCTACTACCTTCCCGCGGCGGGGCTGTTCGAACTGGCCGGCCACCCGTACGTCTTCAACGCGGCGGGCGACCCGGTCGAGGTGGTGCGCCGCGACCCCGAGCTTCTGGTTCAGGAGCGCGACGGAGCGCTCCTGGTGCGCGTCGAACCGCACGCCGGCGCGGCGGGCCGGGGCTCCTACCACGCCCGGCCGGCGAGCGAGACGCGCATCGAGGTCACCCGTTTCTCCAAGGGGCACCGAAAGCTCTGCGACGTGATCCCGGAGGGCGGAATGCGACTGCCGGCCGAGGCCAGGGAGCGCGTGGTCGGCGCGGTGTCCGCGCTCGCCGGGGAGATCAGGGTGCAGGGACTGATCGCCGGCGCGCCGGATGCCGCGACTCAGATCGACGGCGACCCCCGGCCTTGGGTGCGTCTGGAGCCGAGCGGCCCGGGGCTGGTCGCAACCCTGGCGGTCGAGCCCGTACCGGACTCGGGCGCCTATTTCCAGCCGGGCGCCGGCGGCACCACTACCTTCGCGACCGTCGACGGGAGAGCCGTGCAGGCGCGGCGCGACCTCGCGGCCGAGACCGGAGCCGTGCGGGAGCTGATCCGGGCCTGCCCCATCCTCTCGGCCGTCGGACCGGACCTGTCGCTCTCGATCCCCGAGCCGGGCGACTGCCTCGAGCTGGTCGACCAGCTCGACGCCGCAGGCGCCCGCTGCCTGTGGCCCAGGGGCCAGCCCTTCAAGGTCGTGGCCCGCGCGGACACGAACGCGCTGCGGCTGGAGGTCAAGTCCGCCGCGGACTGGTTCAGCGCCGCGGGCTCCCTCGAAGTGGACGAGAACCGCGTGCTCGACCTTCGCGCGCTCTTCGAGCTGATCGACCGGAACCCGGCGTCGCGGTTCGTGCCGGTGGGAGAGGGCGCCTTCGTCTCTCTCACGGCGTCGTTCCGGCGCCAGCTGGAGGACCTGCGCAGCCTGTCGGCTCCCAGCGGGAAGAAGCGCCTCCGCATCCATGGCCTGTCCGCGCTGTCTCTCCGGGACTTCTTCGAGGGCACTCGGTTGGCCGCCGACGAGGGATGGTCCGATCTGCGCCGCAGGTTCCGGGAGGCCCGTTCGTTCGAGCCGCGTCTTCCCGGGACGTTGCAGGCCGAACTGCGACCCTACCAGGAGGACGGCTTTCGCTGGCTTGCGCGCCTCGGGCGCTGGGGCGCCGGCGCGTGCCTGGCCGACGACATGGGTCTGGGCAAGACCGTGCAGACCCTGGCGCTGCTGCTCGATCGCGCCGCGAACGGTCCCGCGCTCGTGGTGGCCCCGACGTCGGTGGTGGACAACTGGCTCGACGAAGCGCGCCGCTTCGCGCCGACGCTGAACGTCCGAGCCTACACGGGACCGGCGGCCGCGCGCGCGCCGCGCCTCGAGGGTCTCGGGCCGTTCGACGTGGTTGTCACGACGTACGGCCTTCTGCACATCGACGCCGAGGCCCTGACCGCCATCGGCTGGGACACGGTCGTGCTGGACGAGGCGCAGGCGATCAGGAATCCGGCAACGAGGCGGGCGCGCGCGGCCCGCAAGCTCCGGGCCGCCTTCCGCGTCGTCACGACCGGCACGCCGATCCAGAACAACCTGATCGACCTCTACTCGCTCTTCGCCTTTCTCAATCCGGGAATGCTGGGTTCCCGCAAGCGCTTCCGCGAGAACTTCGCCCTGCCCGTCGGACGCGACGGGGATCCGGCCGCGCGGACGCGCCTTCGCCGGCTCATATCGCCGTTCGTGCTGCGCCGGGTGAAGGCCGACGTGCTCGACGACCTGCCTCCCCGCACCGAGGTCACGCTTCACGTCGAAATGTCGCCGGAGGAGGCGGCGCTGTACGAGGCGTTGCGACAACGCGCGATGGCGGATCTCGAGGCCCTGGCCCGAGAGCGCGGCCCGGCGGGCGAGGGCGTGGAGCGGGGCCGGCGGCGTCTTCAGGTGCTGGCCCACCTGACGAGACTGCGGCTGGCGTGCTGCAATCCCCGCCTGGTGCGTCCGGACGGACCGCCCAGCTCCAAGATGCGGACCTTTGCGACCACGCTGGAGGAGCTGCGCCGGGGACGGCACAAGGTGCTCGTATTCTCCCAGTTCGTGCGCCACCTCAAGCTGATCGAGGAACACCTCGCCGAGGCGGGCGTCCCGTACCAGTACCTCGACGGCTCGACCCCGGCGAAGGTCCGGTCGAAGCGGATCGCCGCGTTCCAGGCGGGGGAGGGCGACGTGTTCCTGATCTCGCTCAAGGCCGGCGGCGTGGGCCTCAACCTGACCGCCGCCGACTACGTGATCCACATGGACCCCTGGTGGAATCCCGCCGCGGAGGACCAGGCCTCCGACCGCGCCCACCGGATCGGCCAGACGCGGCCGGTCACCATCTACCGGCTGGTCGCGAAGGACACGATCGAGGAACAGATCGTCGAGCTCCACCGGAGCAAGCGGGAACTGGCCGACCGGCTGCTCGAGGGGGCGGACGCGCCGGCGCGGCTGAGCGCCGAGGAGCTGTTGGGGCTGCTGCGGGGGTGAGGGGGCGCGGTCCGCGGACTTCGGGGAGTACGTGCCGGGGCTCCTCGGCGCTCGACACGTGGATCGCTGCGCCGCACAACGACCTTCTTGCATCGAGCCGAAACGCTGGCTATGGTGACACCCACGGCTACGCTACCGTCGTGGTTGGTCATATCGAGACAAGGAGCGGGACCCGTGAAGAACGCAACGCGGATTCTAGTGCGGTCTGCGCCCTTCATGGGAGCGATCCTCTGGGCTGCAGCGTGCGGAGACCCCACCGAGCCCAACCAAGAGCCGATGACTGTGGGCAGCATTCCGGCCCAGAGCGTCTTCATCGCCGACACGGTGGAAGTCGTCGTTTCCGGCTACTTCAGCGACCCGGACGGAGACGCGCTAGGCTACTCGGCGCAGTCGTCCGACGCTGCCGTCGTGTCCGTAACGGCGTCAGCCGACACGGTGCGAGTGATCGGGCTCAAGCAGGAAATCGCGACCGTGACGGTGACCGCCACCGACCCCGGCGGCCTCTCCGCCACCCAGAGCTTCTCCGTCACCGTCCCGAACCGCGCCCCCGAAGCGGTCGACTCGATCGCGGCGATGGAGACATACGTCGGGGAAAGCGCTCACATGGTCGTCGCGGCCTACTTCAGCGACCCGGACGGAGACGCACTGAGCTACGCGGCGGAGTCGTCCGACGAGGGGGTAGCGACGCCAACCGTCTCAGGCGACACGGTGTGGGTGGCCGGGACGAGGCAGGGGACCGCGATTGTCACGGTGACCGCCACCGACCCCGGCGGCCTCTCCGCCACCCAGAGCTTCTCTGTCACCGTCCCGAACCGCGCCCCGGAAGCGGTCGATTCGATCGGCGCGGTGGAAACACACATCGGCCAGAGCTCTCCGCTAGTCGCCTCGGCCCACTTCAGCGACCCCGATGGAGACGTGCTGAGCTACACCGCCGAGTCATCCGACACAGGTGTGGTCACCGCCACCGTCTCAGGCGACACGGTGCTGGTGGTGGCGGTCGCAAAGGGAAGCGCAAGGGTCACGGTGACCGCCTCGGATCCCGGGGGACTCACCGCCCGCCAGAGCTTCGCCACCACCGTTGCTAACCGTGCCCCGGAAGCCGTCGATTCGATCCCCCCCGTGGAGAAGTACCTCGGAGAGACGGCCGCCGTGGTCGTCTCCGCCTACTTCACCGACCCGGACGGAGACGCCCTGAGCTACGCGGTCGAGTCGTCGGACACGGCCGTCGCCACCGCCGCGGTCTCGGGTGACACGGTGCGGGTGCTCGCGGTTGCGCAGGGAACCGCGATTGTCACGGTTACCGCCTCCGACCCCGAAGGCCTGTTCGCGGAGCAGAGCTTTCCCGTCACCGTCCCGAATCGTGCCCCCGAAGTCGCGGATTCGATCCCTGCGGCAGATATGGGTGCCGGAGATCAAACAACCGTGGTCGTCTCCGGCTATTTCAGCGATCCGGACGGGGACTCGCTGAGCTACGAAGCGGAGTCGTCCGATACCGCGGCCGTCACGGTGTCCGTGTCGGGTGAACAGGTACGGGTCGCCGGAGTCGCCGAGGGAAGCGCGACCGTCACGGTCACGGCCTCGGATCCGGGTGGCCTTTCCGTCCCGCAGGCCTTCGACGTGAAGGTCGGTCCCGACCGGCAGCCGGCGATCCTGAAGGCGTTGTACGAAGCGACGGGGGGTGCGAACTGGACGAACCACGACAACTGGTTGACGGACGCCCCGCTTGACACCTGGCACGGGGTCGAAGTGAACCACCGGGGGCGCGTCGTCTCTCTGAAACTCTTCCGCAACAACCTGAAGGGGACGATTCCCGGAGAACTCGGTGGACTTGCCAGCCTTGAGACGCTGGACGTCAGGTCCAACGGCCTGTCGGGGCCCATCCCTCCGGAACTTGGAAACCTCACCAATCTCGTGTACGCGTTCATGGATAGCAATGAGTTGACCGGGTCGATTCCCCCCGAATTGGGCGACCTCTCCAGACTGAAATACCTCTGGCTCCTGGGGAACTCTCTGAGCGGCCCCATACCGCCGGAAATCGGAAAACTATCCGGTCTTTCCGCCCTGTCGCTTTCCTTCAACCGCCTGACCGGTAGTATTCCCCCCGAAATGGGCGACTTGCACAACATCGGGTCCTTGGATCTCAGCATCAACCGCCTGACCGGCGGCATTCCCCCCGAACTGGGTGACCTGCACAACCTCAAGACCTTGAATCTCAGGGTCAACCAGCTGACCGGCGGCATTCCTCCCGAACTGGGTGACGCGCATAACCTCAGGACCTTGAATCTCTCCGAGAATCCCCTGACCGGCAGCATGCCGTCCCAACTGGGGTCCCTTGACAGCCTCTCCGAGCTGCGTGTCGAATACAATCAACTTGAAGGTCGGCTTCCGGCCACATTCCTCGCACTCGGCAAACTCCGCACCTTCAGGTTCCAGTTCAACACGTCCCTCTGTTTTCCCCGGACGTCCGGTTTTGTGGCCTGGCGCAGGAATCTGCGGAGCGTGGAGGGACCCTGGTGCGGCGAGTCGGATCGAAAGGTGCTGGAGGAGCTCTACGAAGCCGCGGGAGGTGCCGATTGGGAGAACTCGGGTGGTTGGCTCGTGGGTGACGACCTCGATGCCTGGTACGGTGTCAGAGCCGATTCGTTCGGCTACGTGGTGGAAGTCGACCTGGAGGACAATGGGCTGAAAGGGAAGATCCCCTTCCAGGTCGGGGATCTGGAGGGGTTGACGAAGCTGGAAATCGGGACGAACGACCTGGTTGGGCCGCTTCCCCTCCGGCTGGTCAACCTCGACCTGGAGCGATTCGCGTACGCGGACACGAAGCTCTGCGAGTTGGACGACGAAGAGTTCGAGGAATGGCTTGACGGCATCCCCTCGCTTGAACGCACGGGAGAGGAGTGCCCGGACCCCCGCGAGGTGCTGACGGCGCTCTACCATGCCACGGGCGGCTCGGGATGGTGGTACAACGAGAACTGGCTGAGCGACGCCCCTCTGGACGAGTGGTACGGGGTCGAGACCGACGAAGATGGACAGGTCACCTGGATCGAGCTGACCAACAACCTCCTTGTAAGCCGTCTCCCCCCCGAATTGGGTGATCTCCCCAGGCTGGAACGGCTTATACTGTTCGATAACTATCTTAGCGGCCCCATACCCCCGGAACTCGGTAAACTCTCCAGTCTCTTGACCCTCGATCTTAGTGACAACCTCCTGACCGGCAGTATTCCCCCGGAACTGGGTGGCCTGTACAACCTCAGTGCCCTGCATCTCTTCAAGAATCAGTTGAGCGGACCGATTCCCTCGGAACTGGGTGACCTGCACAAGCTCCATGGATTGCATCTCTTCGAAAACCAGCTGAGCGGATCGATTCCCTCCGAACTGGGGAGACTCTCCAACCTGATCGAGCTATCGGTCGTCGACAACGATCTGACGGGTACAATTCCGCCCGAACTCGGCACACATCTTCCAGTGTAATCCACCAAGGTCTACTGAGTAG
>JAPPNM010000024.1 GCA_028873825.1 Gemmatimonadota bacterium
CGTCGTAGCGCGTGATCGTGATCGAGTCGGTATCCGCCAGGTAGGCGTAGCGATCAGTGACGGCAGACACGGCAGTCCGTCCGAAGGTCACGGGTGTCCCGCCGTCACGGAGCCTGCCGTCGGCTTTAACCTCCCTCGCCGCCCACTGCTCCTCACCGGGACGGGTGCCCTCGAAGACGACCTCCCCGTCAGAAAACCGAACGATCTCATATGTCACCGGCAGCCGGATCTCCATCGGCCCGGCGGGCGAGGAACCCCGCCATCCCATCTCCCAGCTTTCGAGCAGCACGCTGTTTACGAAGGCTCCAACGATCCTGCTCATTAGATAAGGACCGACCAGTGTGTGTTTCGTCTGCCCGATGTACCCCCCGGACGCGTCGAGCCGGGTTACTCGCAAGTGATATGCGTCCCAGGTGACCAGTCCGTCCGCGTGGCGAGCGATCGCGGCCAGATTCATGTAGTCGCCGGGACCTTCTCCCTTCCTGCCTTGCCGAGAAAGCAGCCGACCCGCAGCATCCAGGATCAGGACTTCGTGGGCCATCCTATCCGCGATAGCGATGCCGTCGCCGAAGAAGACCGCTCCGGAGACCCAGCCCAGCGGGAGAGACTTGTCCGATCCCACCACCAGACTTGGTTCCGCGGCGATCCGCAACGACTCCTCACCTGGCCACTCGGAGAACAGGTCCACGGCCTCTGCGCGACCCGTGGCCCCCAGGTCCGACTGCTCGTCCCGACAGGCGACGCAGAGCACCAGACAGGAAACGGCGAGCATCGGTTGCGGCAGCGGCCTGCGTAGGGCGTACGTCACGTCGCGGCCATCTAGCGCGATCGTTCGATCAGATCGGCGAGCCCATCCGTGATTTGAGAGGTCACCGCTGCCAGCACGAGGAGGTCCTCTCCGGCGGCGTCAAGGGCTGCAACCTGGTCTCCCGTCAGTCTCTGCACCCGCCCATCATCGGTGACCCCGCACAGCAGGACCCCGCCCCGGGAATTCGCGAAAGCCGCGATTTCATCGGCCAGGACGGCGCGCTTCGGGCTCCTCAATCTGGTTCCTGCGAATTCAACCTGTTTGAACTCCCAGCTGCTGTCCTCGCCGGCCTCAATCTGGTCGAGGATCTCCTGTACCGTGTAGGTCATGATTCACCCCCGAATCCCGGCGTCTCGAGATTCCCGGCGACCCCGGCATCGAGCCGGGCGCCCTCATCCTGCTGCTCCCGCAGTACCGCCACCACCGTCGAGCCGCGGAGCGTGTCGGCCATCGCCCACAGCTCGGCCTCGCAGCCGGTCGTGGTGCCGCTGTCCGTCTGCTTGGTAGCCACCTTCGTCAAGGTTCCTCGTTCGTCCGTCGATGTGGGATCGTGGGCACCGGAAATATGACATGCGGCGGGTTGCCGTGCATCTTCCCGGCAGCGGTCGAGCTGCCGGGTGGATCCTTGGGAACAGGTCTGCGACGGGTCGGCTCAAGCGTCAGGTATGTCATTGCGAATTATTTCACAGTTTAGTACCATAAACGAATGGGAAACTACAACCGCCCGCAGGTGCGTCGCATGATGGAGCTCGTCACGGACAGCTCGGTCATGCGGCTCGTTGCGATCACCGGCCCCCGGCAGACCGGGAAGACGACGATCGCCGTCGCGGCGTGCCGGATGCTGGCCGAGTCGGGCTATCCGTGCTCGTACGTGGCCATGGACGATCCAGCGCCCGCCCGGCTCCCTTCGCTGGGGCCGCCGGGAGTATTCGAGACGGTTCCGACCGGCGCCGCGCCCGACGGTCAATGGCTTGTCGAGCTGTGGGAAAGGGCTCGCCGGGCCTCGATCCGGACCGAGCGGGGCCTGGTGCTGGTCCTCGACGAGATTCAGCTCGTACCGCGCTGGTCGGACATCGTGAAGGGACTCTGGGACGGGGATCGACGAGCGGGGCACCCGCTCCGGGTCGTGATCCTGGGGTCGGCGCCCTGGCGGATGCTGACCGGGATGAACGAGAGCCTGGCGGGCCGGTTCGGCGCGTTGCCGGCCACGCACTGGACCCTCCGGGAAATGGCGACGGCCTTTGATCTGACGGTTGACGAGTACGTGTTCCTCGGCGGGTATCCAGGCTCCCTGTCGGACGGATGGGAAGGCGACGGACTCGCCGCCTGGCGGGACTACGTTACGCGTTCGATCGTCGCACCCGCCATCGGTCGGGACATCGTGGGGCTCGCACGCGTCAGGAAACCGGCGCTGTTGCGGCAGTTGATGGATCTGGCGCCTCGGTATTCCGGCCAGCTCATGTCCCACAACAAGCTGCTCGGGGAGCTCCGCGGCGCTGGCAACACGGCGACCGTCGCCCGGTACCTCGACCTCCTCTCCGACGCGGGTCTCGTCAGCGCCCTGTCCCGCTACACGCCCGCCCCGCACGTGGGGAGAGCGTCTCCTCCCAAGCTCATCGTCCTCAATACGGCGCTGATGACGGCCCCGTCCGGCTACACGTTCGACGAGGCGCGGGCCGACAGGTCCTATTGGGGACGGCTTGTCGAAAGCGCGGTGGGTGCGCACCTCCACAACACCCGGGGTAGCGCGACCCGGCTCCACTTCTGGCGCGACCCGCCGCACGAGGTCGACTACGTCGTCGCCCGCGGCCCCCGCCTGCTCGGGATCGAAGTCAAGACCGGGAGACCGCGGAGCCGGTCCGGCCTGGACGCCTTCATCCGGCGCTTTCCGGCCGCCAGGACGGTCGTGGTGGGCCCGGGTGGAGTACCGCTCAACGAATTCCTGTCGCTGAGCGCGGACGACTGGCTGGAGGATGCATGAGCCTGATCGTCCCCCGCACCGTCACCCTGGTCGAGCCGCGCGACGACAGGCGCCGCGGGCGGCAGGGCCTGTCCCTGAGCGACTTCCGCCCTGACCATGGTTACGTCCTCCTGGGCGAGCCCGGGATGGGCAAGAGCACGGAGTTCGAGACCGAAGCCGGCCGGACGGGTGCTTCAAGACCCATCGCGGCACAACGCTTCATGAGCCGAGGCATCGAGAGCCTCCCGGGACCGCGCCAGGGAGTGCCGCTCTTCATCGACGGACTGGACGAGGCCCGCGCCGGCGGTGTGGATCCGAGGAGAACGCTGCAAAGGATCGTGGCCCGGATCGAGGAGCTGGGAAATCCACGGTTTCGCCTGTCGTGCCGGGCCGGAAGCTGGCTGGGGCCGGGAGACCGGGGGAGACTATCGAGAGCGGTGGGCGACGCAGGGATTCCGGTCCTGCAGCTGGACCCGCTGTGTCGTGAAGGCGCTCGCCGGATCGTCGCCCGGCGGAGAGACGCCGCCGACGAGTTCATCCTTGCGGCCTTCGAGCATCGGCTGGACGCGTTCCTCCGGAATCCGCAGCTGCTCGATGTGCTCCTCAGGTCCGTGGAGGCGGCCGGCTGGCCCGAGACGCCCGGCGCCGCGTTCGAGGGCGCGTGCCGGGAACTGGCCAAGGAACCGAACCTCGAACATCGCGATGCTCGCCAACCGGTCGCGCAACCCTCGCGAAATGCGCTTCTGAGCGAGGCCGGAAGACTGTCGGCGCTCATGCTGATCGCCGGCAGGGGAGGCTGGACCGCCGCCGACTCCGACGATTCCGACATCATCTCTCTGAGTCGGGTGCACGCCGGAAACAGGGAAGCCCTGCTGGCGGCTCTGGACTCCCGGCTCTTCAGAGGTCCCTCCACCCGTCGAGTTCCGGCCCATCGGCTCGTGGCCGAGTTCCTGGGTGCACGGTTCCTAGACGAACGGATCCGCGCCTGCGACGGAGTCACCGTCAGGCGCGTGCTGTCGCTGCTGACGGGTGAAGACGGGATTCCCCTCCCCGACCTCCGGGGGCTGTCCGCCTGGCTCGCCGCCGCGCACCCCTGGGCCCGGGCGTCCCTGATTCGCGCCGATCCGGTCGCCGTCGCGTTCAACGGCGACGCGAGCGGGTTCACAGCCAAGGAGCGAGGGGATTTGTTCGAAGGCCTCGAGAGGAGTCCCGAGCTGGCTCGCGTCTGGCCTTCCGCGGTGGCCCTCGGCGCGCTGGCCGAAGGGCGGGGCAGGTCGGCGATCTGGGGGCTGACGGCGTCCTCGTCGCGCGCGGACGCCCGGCAGCACCTCGTTCTTCGCCTTCTCTCAGGCTTCTCGCGGATGCACCATGCCCGCGCGGAAGCGAGTGGCGATCCACATGCGCACTCGGATTCGGATCGCGTTGCGCTGCTGGACACTGTTCGCGATCCGACTTGGTGGTCCGATGTCCGGCGTCAGGCCCTTCACGCACTGAATCTGGTTCTCGCGGGTCATCCGACCCGTCGCGCCACGCTTGGCGGACTCCTGGCGGACATTGGACGTAAGCGGCTCCCGGACGAGCGGAACGAACTCCTCGGCACAATGCTCGACATCATGTATCCCGAAGATCTTCCGGCGGCGGAAGTCTGGGATCATCTCACCGCCAGCCGGCACCCGCACCACGGCACCTACCGGAAATTCTGGATGGGTCTCGCGGACAGGTCGAGCGACGAACGGATCGGGGGATTGCTGGACTCGCTGTGGGACCGCGCATCCGAAGTGGCTCCGCGGCTGAGCGACCACCGGGTGGCCGATGTCGTCCTGAAGCTGCTGGCCCGCGGGCTCGACCTGTTCGGGAACCGGATGACCGTGCCCGCCGTCCACCGGTGGTTCGATCTTGTGGAAGTTGACCTCCAGCGCTCGCGATTGGTCGCCGCGGGCAGCTGGAAGCGAGGGGGCGGCGGCCACCACACCGAATCCGAGGAGGCGATCGAGGCTTGGCTGCGGTCGCGCGAGAACGTCCGGTTCGAGCTGGTCGAATTCGGCCTGCAAGAGCGGGAGTCCGAAATCGGGCGTGTCGCGCTCGATGTGACGATCGGCCGGAAGTTCCTGGGAAGGGAGCCGCCGGCCGGGGTTCGCCGATGGTGTCTTGCACGCGCGGTGGAGCTTTGCGATGCGCGGCCGAGGATCGCGGAGGAACTCGCCAGGTGGGCGGTCCGCGACCGCGAGGACTGGCCCCCTCCCGTGCCCGACGACGAAGTCGCGCGGGCCGTAGGGGACACGCCTCCCCTGCGGGAATGGAACAGGAAACGCCTCGAAGGCAAAGCGCGCCGGGAACACGAGGATGTGGAGAGGAAGCGCCGCCGGGCGGAGGAGCGTCGTCGTTTCGGGAAACGGCGACTGGCCCGGGTCGAACCCGTGCGCCGGCACGCGAAGCAACTGGCGGTGGGACGGTGCCCGCCGGCCCTGCTCCACGAACTTGCCCAGGTCTACTTCGACGGGGTCGCCGAACACGGACCGGTCAACGGTCCGGCGGCGGCGCTGGCGGTGCGCCTGGCCGACGACGAGACCCTGGTGGAGGCGGCTCTGGCGGGACTGCGCCGTCTGCCGGAACGCGAGGACCTGCCGGATCTGACCGAGATCGCGAAACTGCACGAGAAACGGAGACTGTCGTACCTCGTCCTCCCCTTCCTGGCTGGGCTGGCGGAGGACGAGCGTGCCGGGGTCGATCCGCTGGCCCGGATGGGCAAGCCCGGCAGGCGGCGGGCGTTGGGCTACCATCTCGTTTCGGGACTGCCGAGCAAGCGGTACTCGTCCGGCGGCGGTCCGCCGGTCGAAAGGGACGCACGTCCCCTCTGGTACCTTCGAGCCCTGGAGTCGCACCCCGGAGCGGTGGCCGACGCCTTCTCCGCAGTGCAACGCGCCCGCGTCCGGGCAAAGGATCCACCCGACCGGCACCTGTACGACCTGGCCCTCGATCCGGCATACGGGCGTGTGAGACCCACCGTCGCCGAACGGATGCTCTCAGTCTTCCCGACGCGATGCACCAAGCCGCAGGTTGAGTCCCTGCGTCTGGTCCTATGGGCCGCTACGGGAGCCGGCGGCATGCCGACCGCCCGGCTGCGCGAGGTCGTGCTGAGGCGACTCGAGCGCCGCGGGGTCGATGTGGCGCAGCGGGCCCAGTGGCTCGGTGCCGGTTTGTGCGTGGCCAAGGGTGAGTGTCTCCCGTTGCTGGCGGACTTTCTCGCGACGGGTGGGGAGGCCCGCGTCCGACACGTGGTCGACTTCTTCGTCTCCCACGACCCGCGGCGGCACGGCTCGCTCTCGCTCGAAGAATGGCGCGACGATGAGCTGGCCGGGCTCATCCGGTCGCTCGGGGGACGCGTGCGCCGATTCGATGCGCCGACGAACGGAGGGTTTCTCGAGGACGAGGACGCGGCGCGCATGAAGTTCCAACCCGTGCTGGCCTCATGGATCCGAACGCTCGCCGGGCGTACCAGCGACGAGGCGGCCGACGCGCTGGAATCGCTGGCCTCCGATCCGGTCCTGGGCCCGTGGAGGACGGAGATCGTCGAGGCCCGGGAGGATCAGGCCATGGAACGCCGCATCGCCGGGCGGGAGACCCTCACGCTGGAGCAGGTCCAGCATGCGCTGCAGGGCCGCGCCCCCGCGAGCGCCGCGGATCTCGCCGCCCTCTCGCTCGACACCCTCGAACGGCTGGCGGATGACATCCGGAACGGTCCCACAAGCGACTGGCGCCAATACTGGCACCGCGATCCGGAATCGCGCATACCGGTGAAGCCGCAGCACGAGAACGACTGTCGGGACATGTTGCTTTCGGACCTGGTCCGGATGCTGCGGCCGTACAACGTCGATGCACGGCCAGGAAGCCGGTATGCCGATGACGCGCGAGCGGACATACGCGTGGCGTTCGGCCCGGGGCTCGCGATCCCGGTGGAGATCAGGAAGAACTCGCACCGCGACATCTGGCGCGCCGTGGACGAACAGCTGGTGGCGCGGTACGTGCCTGCACCGGAGTCCGGCGGTTACGGCATCTATCTGGTGTTCTGGTTCGGGCCCGACTACATGACCGTTGTGCCGCCTCGCGGTCGTCTGCCCACGACACCGGCCAAGCTGAAGGAACGCCTGGAAGAGCAGCTCGCACCCGGCATCCGGCGCAGAATCGGCATCGTCGTGATCGATGTGTCCCGGTCCGGCAGGTATGCGGGCGACAGGGATGTGCCGGCGTCGGCGTCTGTGAGCCGGATCGGTCTGCCGAAGCGAAAGTGAACGGGTTGCGGCTGCGCAGGAAGGTGGTGTCGACGGTCACGGGGCGCCCCCGCCGCGACCGGAGTACGGGCGGTACTCCACCAGCGCCGACTTGCCGGAGACGTCGACGATCACCGCCGACAAGTCCGTCCCGAAGGAGTCCGTGAGGCGGAGCGGCTTCCCCAGGCGAAATGGCACCGGCTGCCGACGTCCCTCGTCGATGGCGATGTGGGCCGCGTACAGATAGGTCCGGTCGAAGCTGTCGCGCACGGGGTTCAAGCTGCCGTCCAAGCCCGGCAGGCGGCCTGATCCCTCGGCGAAGATCGCTCCGCCACCGCCGGACAGCGGACTCAGCTCCAGTGCCAGACCCTCCCGATCCGGTCTCCACTCGCGCGCTATCCCTGCGCAATAGCCCGGGGCCGCGGCGTAGACGGTCATCGGCAAGTGCGTCGTGTAGAGGTCCAGAGTTGGCCCGGCCGGCCTCGTCGGTGGTTGCCCGCCGCCATGTGTTGTTCGGGAACAGGGCCAACACTTCGACGTCCATCAACGGGGTTCCCCGGGAATGCACCGTGACCCCCGACCGGGCGGGCGTCAGCTCGAGACGGGCGGCCGGGATGCTGAGGAACAGGCTCGATCCGCCCACGAGCGTGTACCGCGGGGACACGCCGGCCACGCTTCGGGTCCCTCTCTTGATGATCGAGACCCCGTCCCCGCGGCGCTCCATCAGATACCGTCGGTGGTCGGACCCGGGCACCTCGCCTACCGGGATGCGGCCGAACACGGACGCGATGACCTCGTTTCGGGTGGACTGGCCGGCGGCCATGCCGTCGATGGTCATGTTGTTCGGCAGAGCACCGGGAGAGTCGATCTCCAAGCGGTCCCTAAACATGGCCAGCCGGATCCGCTGCGAGGCGATGGAGTAGTACCGGTGGGCCACGGCGTTGACCACCGCCTCGAAGACCGCTTTCGCGCTGTACTGCGGCATATCGACCCGCATCGGCGTCTTGCGCGCGGCAACACGCATGTTGCGCACCACGAAATGCACCGCTTCGGCGATCTGGCGCTGCAGGGGCCCACCGATCTCCTGTGCGTCCAACTGGGCGGAGGCGCGATCCTCGCCCCGATAGTGCGTGGCCACGATCATCGCGTGCCGCAGCCACTCCTGCGGCTCCCGCGCACACAGCAGCACGCCCGCCACGGTGGCCCTGAGCACACGGTTCTCGTCCTCCGCGAGCAGGCGGAGCCTCGTCAGGCCAGCGCGAGGATCCGCAGCCCCCGTCACGCTCAGCAGCGGCTCCCAGAGACGCTCGCTGAGTGTCTCATACCCCGTTCCCAGGACGATCTGCTCGTCGAACCACAGGTAGCGGGCCTGGCCTCGCCGCCGCGCCAGCCGGAGCTGCTCATCGGTAGACATCCTGCGCTTGGTGCCGCCTACGCGAATGAAGCTCCCGCCGGGGCCACGATGGTGCGCATCCCCTTTGGGCACGTCCACCGCCAGCACCGCGCCCCCATCCGGCAGCCGCATGTGATGCGTCTGTATCGGCACCGGCGGTTTGATGGAGTCCGTGCCTACCTCCGCCAACACGTTGTCCAAGGCCGCAAGCTGACCCCTCGTCAAGCTCTGCACTCGCCCGTCGTCGGTCACGCCGCAAAGCACCGCCCCGCCCCGTGAATTCGCGAACGCGACGACCTCGTCGGCGAGGACGTCGCGCTTCGGGCTCTTCAGCTTGGTTCCCGCGAATTCAACCTGCTTGAACTCCCAGCGGCTGTCCTCGCCGAGCTCGATACGGTCGAGAATCTCCCGCGCCGAGTAAATCATCGCCCACCCCCAAACCCCAGCATCTTCAGATTCCTGGTGATCGCGGCGTCGAGCCGAGCGCCTTCGGCCTGCTGTTCCCGCAGCTCCGAGACCAGCCGCTTCATCTTGTCCTCGAACGGCTCCCCGTCGTCCTCCTGCGGCTCCACGCCGACGTACCGGCCAGGCGTCAGCACATGCCCGTGCTTGCGCACTTCGTCCAGCGAGGCGCTCTTGCAGAAGCCGGGAACATCGGCGTAGCCGTCCCCGTCCTCTCCCGTCCGCCACGCGTGGTAGGTCTCCGCGATCCGCGCGATGTCCTCCGGCGTCAGTTCGCGGTGCGTCCGGTCCACCATTCGGCCGAGCTTCCGGGCGTCGACGAAGAGGACCTCACCCCGCCGCTCGCGCCCGCGCGCCAGAAACCACAGGCAGGCCGGTATCTGCGTCGAGTAGAAGAGTTGGCCCGGCAGAGCGACCATGCAATCGACCAATTCGGCCTCGACCAGGTTCTTCCGGATCTCGCCCTCGCCCGACTGCTGCGACGACATCGAACCGTTGGCCAGCACGAACCCCGCGACGCCCTTCGGCGCGAGGTGGTGGCCCATGTGCTGGACCCAGGCGAAGTTCGCGTTCCCCTTCGGCGGGACGCCGTAGCGCCAGCGCTTGTCGTCTGCCAGCCGCTCCCCTCCCCAGTCCGAGACGTTGAACGGGGGATTGGCGAGGATGTAGTCGGCCTTCAGGTCCGGGTGGCGGTCGTTGTGGAAGGTGTCGCCGTGGGCGATCTGCCCCCCGATCCCGCGTATCGCCAAGTTCATCTTCGCGAGGCGCCACGTCGTATAGTTCGACTCCTGGCCGTAGATCGAGATGTCGCCCCCGCGCGTTGCCGCCGTTCGCGTTGCCGCCGGCGTGGGCGCGAATGAACTCGACCGACTGCACGAACATCCCCGAGGAGCCGCAGCAGGGATCGTAGACGCGGCCACGATACGGTTCCAGCATCTCGACGAGTAGCCGGACGACGCAGCGGGGGGTGTGGAACTCCCCTCCCCTCTTCCCCTCGGCGCTCGCGAACTGCGAGAGGAAGTACTCGTACACGCGCCCGAGCACGTCCTTCGAACGGGCCTCGGCGTCCCCCACGCGGATGTTGCCGACCATGTCGATCAGCTGACCCAGGCGCTGCTTGTCCAGCGCGGGCCGCGCGTAATCCTTGGGCAGCACCTCCTTCAGCGCCGGGTTGTCCCGTTCGATGGCCGCCATGGCCCGGTCAACGGTCTGGCCGATGATGGGCTGCCGCGCCCCGGCCCTCAGGCGCTCCCAACGGGCCTCCGCCGGCACCCAGAAGATGTTCTCCGCGATGTACTCGTCCCGGTCCTCGGCGGCCTCTTCTCCCCACTCGGCCAGCACCGCCGCGCGGCGCTCCTCGAAGGCGTCCGAGATGTACTTGAGGAAGACGAGCCCGAGCACGACATGCTTGTATTCGCCGGCATCCATCGAGCCGCGGAGCGCGTCGGCCATCGCCCACAGCTCGGCCTCGTAGCCGGTCGTGGCTCCGCTGGTCGGTCCGTCTGCCGGCCATCCTGGGGCCCTGTCCGCCTTTCCGTTGCGTCGTACGAATCCCGGATCCGGATCCCAACCAAGATACGACGGGCGGCGCGGTGCGGTACACCTTCTTCGTCGCATCCGGAAGACTTGACACGACATGACCGTCACCGAGACTGGTCATATGGAATCGATCAACGCATCCTACTTCAAGGCGCGCTGCCTGAAGATCCTCGACCGCGTGCGGGAGACGGGCGAACGCATCGTGATTCTCAAGCGGGGCCGGCCGGTGGCGGAGCTATGGCCTCCCAGCCAAACCGAATCGAAGTACCCGCAATCGGAGCTGAAAGGCACGGTTACCGTCGTCGGTGACATCGTCGGTCCGGTGGTGCCGGAGCACGACTGGGACAGCCTGAAGGGCACGGGCGGAATCGAGGAGTCGGGCGGAGAAGCCAACGATCCCCGCAAGCAACCGCACCGGCTGGCCGGAGAGTGACCGCGCTGCTCGACACCCATGTCCTGATCTGGTGGCTTCAGGGCGAGGGCCCGTTGTCGGCGGCGCAGCACAGCGTCCTGAACGCAGCGGACGGGAACTCGCCGCTACGGGTCTCCGACATTTCGCTCTGGGAGACCGCGACTCTTCACAGCCTGGGCCGCATCCAGCTTGCGATGCCGCTCCGTGAATGGCTGGAGAAAGCGGTGGCCCCACCCTTGGTTCGGCGGCACGGGATCTCGCCGGCGATCGCGACGGAGGTGGCGGCCCTGCCTGATTCCTTTCACCGTGACCCCGCAGATCGGATTCTGGTCGCGACGGCACGGATTCTCGGAGCGACGCTGCTGACACGGGACCGCCATATCCTCGAGTCCGGCTTGGTCACAGCGCTGAGCTGAGCCCGCCTTATCCCCCCGGCGGCAAGCCCTGTAAACTCCAGTTTCCAATATGTCATGTTTACTTTACTTCTCGTCCCTTCGCGGCCCCGCTCCGCGCCGCTTCTCGGACGAACGGCGCCGCCCTTCCCCTAGGAGCGCCCTGCCCTCCCGGCCCCGTTCCGCGGCGCTTCTCGGACGAACGCCGCCCGCCGCTCCCCCGCGAAGCCCTGCCGTCCCCGCCCCCCCGCTCTCGGCGCTCACGCCGCGTCGAGCAGTCCCTCGGGAACACGCCGCGGCCGCGGCGGCCCGCCGTCCGCGAGCGCTCGACCAGGCGCCGCACCGCCCGCGGCCCTTGATCCCCGCCGACTTCTCCGCTACCCATGGGATACGGGTTCGAGACAGTCGAAACCGAATGTAAATCACGGCGATTTGTGGCGTATTGCGGCCGGGAACAGCTAAAAGGCCACCCGCGGTCACGCGGGTCTTCCTTCCGCCGGAGAGAGGGCCGCGGGCTCTCCCTCCGGAGACCGGCTTCCCTCCGGGTTCCCGAAGCCGT
This sequence comes from Gemmatimonadota bacterium, assembly GCA_028873825.1. Lineage (GTDB taxonomy): Bacteria > Gemmatimonadota > Gemmatimonadetes > Longimicrobiales > Gaopeijiaceae > Bin94. The sequence continues at coordinate 11,794 of JAPPNM010000024.1, forward strand.
CCCGCCGCTCCTCGCCCCAAGGGATACGGCCGGATCCGGTCCCCGCGCACCGGAGGTCCGGCGGAGGAGCTGCGGCATCCAGTGAGACCGACGACGGCGAGCGCCGGCGGCAGCCCGGGCGCCGGGACCTTCGACCGGCTCCTTGCGGAGCGCATCCTCGTGCTCGACGGCGCCATGGGGACCATGATCCAGGGATACGGCCTGGGCGAGGCCGACTTTCGCGGCGACGTCTTCGCCTCCCACCCCGCCCCGCTGCTCGGCAACAACGACCTGCTCGCGCTCACGCGCCCCGACGTGATCGGTGAGATCCACCGCGCCTACCTCGGCGCGGGCGCCGACATCGTCGAGACGAACACCTTCAGCGCCACGCGGCTGCCGATGGCCGACTACGGGGTCGAGGACGCGGTGGGCGACGTCAACCTCGCGGCGGCGCGGATCGCGCGGGAGGCCGCCGACGAGTACACGGCCCGCACTCCCGGCCGGCCCCGCTTCGTGGCCGGTATCCTGGGCCCGACGAACCGCACCTCCTCGATCTCCGCCGACGTGAACGACCCCGGAGCCCGCCAGGTCACCTTCGAGGAGCTCCGCGCGGCGTACGCCGAGCAGATCCGCGCCCTGGTCGCGGGCGGCGTGGACCTGCTGATGGTCGAGACCGTCTTCGACGCCCTGAACGCGAAGGCCGCGATCTTCGCCATCCTCGAGGCGCGCGACGAAACCGGCCGCGACATCCCGATCATGATCTCGGGGACGATCACCGACCAGAGCGGGCGCACCCTCACCGGCCAGACGCCGGAGGCCTTCTACAATTCGCTCCGGCACGCCGCCCCGCTCGCCTTCGGGCTCAACTGCGCGCTGGGCCCCGAAGCGCTCCGCCCCTACCTGCGGGAGCTCGCGACGGTGTGCGAGGGCTGGGTGAGCTGCCACCCCAACGCGGGGCTGCCGAACGAATTCGGGGGCTACGACCTGTCTCCGGAGGAGATGGCCCGCTCCATGGGCGAGTTCGCCCGCGAGGGTTTCCTCAACTTCGCGGGCGGGTGCTGCGGCACGACCCCGGACCACGTCGCCGCGATCGCGGAGGCGGTGGAGGGAGTGGCGCCGCGGCGGCGCCCCGGCCTCCCCGTGCGTACCCGCCTGGCGGGGCTGGAACCCGTCACCGTCGGGCCCGACTCGCTCTTCGTGAACGTGGGCGAGCGCACCAACGTGACCGGTTCCGCCCGCTTCGCCCGCCTGATCCGCGACGGCGACTACGAGGCCGGACTGGAGGTGGCGCGCCAGCAGGTGAGGGGCGGCGCCCAGGTCGTCGACGTGAACATGGACGAGGGACTCCTCGACTCCGGGGCGGCGATGGTCAGGTTCCTGAACCTCATGGCGGCCGAACCGGAAATCGCGCGCGTCCCCTTCATGATCGACTCCTCGAAGTGGGAGGTGATCGAGGCCGGGCTCAGGTGCGTGCAGGGCAAGGCGGTCGTGAACTCGATCAGTCTCAAGGACGGCGAGGACGCGTTCCGCGAGAAAGCGAGGCTGGCGCGCCGCTACGGGGCTGCCGTGGTGGTGATGGCCTTCGACGAGACCGGGCAGGCGGACACCGCGGACCGCAAGGTGGAGATCTGCGCCCGCGCCTACGACGTCCTCGTGCGGCGGGAGGGCTTCCCGCCCGAGGACATCATCTTCGACCCCAACGTCTTCGCCGTCGCCACCGGCATCCGGGAGCACGACGAGTACGCCCTCGCCTTCTTCGAGGCCACGCGGCGCATCAAGGAGTCCCTGCCCCACTCGCTGGTGAGCGGCGGCGTCAGCAACGTCTCCTTCTCCTTCCGCGGAAGTCACGGCGTGCGCGAGGCCATGCACTCCGCCTTCCTGTACCACGCAGGTTTGGCGGGGATGGACATGGGAATCGTAAATGCCGGCTCCATAGCTGTTTATGATGAGATTCCGGCTAATCTGCTTGAAGCCGTCGAGGATGTCCTCCTCAACCGCAACGAGGAGGCCACCGAGCGGCTGACGGCGCTGGCCGGAAGCTACCGGGAGAGCTCCGCGGGGGACGCCGAAGACCTGTCGTGGCGCGACGCGCCGGTCGAGGCCCGGCTGAGCCACGCGCTGGTGCACGGCGTGACCGACCACATCGAGGAGGACACCGAGGAGGCGCGGCGGGGGGCGGAGCGCGCGCTCGACGTCATCGAGGGGCCGCTCATGGCGGGGATGAACACCGTGGGCGACCTGTTCGGGTCCGGGAAGATGTTCCTGCCCCAGGTCGTCAAGAGCGCCCGGGCGATGAAGCGCGCGGTGGGATACCTGGTGCCGCACCTGGAGCGCGAGAAACCGGCCGGAAGCGAGTTCCGGTCGGCGGGGCGAATCGTGCTGGCCACCGTCAAGGGGGACGTTCACGACATCGGCAAGAACATCGTCGGGGTCGTGCTCCAGTGCAACAACTACGAGGTCTTCGACCTGGGGGTGATGGTGCCCGCCGAGGTCGTCCTGGAGAAGGCGCGCGAGGTGAAGGCCGACATCGTCGGGCTCTCCGGGCTGATAACGCCGAGCCTCGACCAGATGGTGCACGTGGCCTCCGAGATGGAGCGGACCGGGATGACCGTCCCCCTCCTCATCGGCGGCGCCACCACTTCCCGGGTCCACACCGCCGTGAGGATCGAGGAGCGGTATTCGGGCGCTACCGTCCACGTGCTCGACGCTTCGCGGTGCGCGGCGGTTGCGGGCAAGCTTCTCGACCCCGCGAGCCGCGCCGCCTACTCCGCCGGCGTTCGCGAGGAGTACGCCGCCGTTCGCCGGAGACGGGCGGCCGGCAAGCGGGCTCCGCTCCTGGCCCTGGAGGACGCCCGCGCGAACCGGCTGGAGCCGGACTGGAGCCGGCACCGCCCCGTGCGGCCCACCTTCACCGGCGACCGCGTCTTTCCCGGCGATTCGCCGAGCCCCGCCGCAGGCGGTCACGGACGCTCGGCGTCGCCTCGGGCCCGCGTACGCGCCTCCTACGACCTGGACGAACTGATCCGGCGGATCGACTGGACTCCCTTCTTCCGCACCTGGGAGCTTGCGGGCGCCTTCCCCGGCATTCTGAGAGACCCGGAGGTGGGATCCCAGGCTGCGAGCCTGCACGAGGACGCCCTCGCGCTCCTCGGCCGCATTCGCCGCGAAGGGCTGCTGGCCGCGCGGGCCGTGGTGGGACTCTACCCGGCCAACTCCGCCGGCGACGACATCGTCTTCTACGCCGACGAGTCCCGGGCCGCCCCGCTGGCGGTCCTGCCCTGCCTGCGCCAGCAGTTCGCCAAGGGCGCAGGACGGCCCAACCTCTGCCTGGCGGACTTCGTCGCGCCGGCGAGTTCGGGGGTGGCCGACTGGGCCGGGGCGTTCGTTGTGACCGCCGGCGAGGGCGTGGACGAGCTCTGCGCCGAATTCGAAGCCGCCGGGGACGACTACGCGAGCATTCTCGCCAAGGCCCTCGCGGACCGGCTCGCCGAGGCCTTCGCCGAACGCATGCACGAGCGCGTGCGCAGGGAGTTCTGGGGATACGCGCCGAAGGAGTTGCTCACCAACAGGCAGCTGATCGCGGAGGAATACGGCGGGATTCGGCCGGCTCCCGGATATCCGGCGTGTCCGGATCACTCTGGGAAGCGGATCCTGTTCCGGTTGCTCGGCGCCGAGAGGATAGGCGTGACGCTGACCGAAAGTTGCGCCATGTTCCCCGCGGCGTCCGTCTCCGGGATCTACATCGGGCATCCGGACAGCTTCTACTTCGGGGTCGGACGGGTGGGGCGCGACCAGCTGCGGGACTACGCGCGGCGCAGCGGGACGAGCGTGGAGGAGACCCGGCGCTGGCTGGCCCCCAACCTGGCCGAAGGGGCGGCGGACTACGAACCGGGGCGCACGGGCCGCACGGCGGCGGCGGAGGCGGGAGGGGACGGCGGAGGCGGCCGGGAGGAGAGCCGAGTTGCCTGACCTTCGCGCGATGCTCGGCCGAGGGCGGGTCCTCGTGGCGGACGGCGCCATGGGGACGATGCTGTACGAACGAGGGGTGTTCGTGAACGTCTGCTACGACGAGCTCAACGCCACCCACCCCGATCTCGTCGAGGACGTGCACGGGCGGTATCTCCGGGCCGGGGCGGAGATCCTGGAGACGAACACCTTCGGCGCGAACCCGGTGAAGCTCTCGTCGTACCGGCTGGAGGACCGCACCGAGGAGCTGAACCGGCGCGGCGCCTCCATCGCCGTGCGGGCGGCGGGGCGGCGGGCGGCGGTGGCGGGCGCGGTCGGGCCGCTGGGGATCCGCGTCGAGCCGCTGGGCCCGACCTCGCTGGAAGAGGCGCGGGAGTGCTTCGGGCGCCAGGTGGACGGGCTGCTGGAGGGCGGGGTCGACGGGTTCGTTCTCGAGACCTTCTCGGACCTGGCCGAGCTGGAGCAGGCGTTCCGCGCGGTGCGGCTCCGTTGCGATCTGCCTGTGATCGCCCAGGTGACGGTCGAGGGCGACGACGGGAGGACCGCCACGGGCGCCTCCGCCGAGCAGGCGGCGCGCGCGGCCGCCGATTGGGGAGCCGACGTGGTGGGCCTCAACTGCTCGGTCGGCCCGGCGGCGGTGCTCGAGGCGCTGGAGCGCATGGCCGGCGTCACCTCCGTCCCCCTCTCCGCCCAGCCCAACGCGGGACAGCCCGTCGCCGTGCGCGAGCGCAAGATGTACCTCACAGGGCCCGACTACATGGCGCGGTACGCGCGCCGCCTGGTCGACGCGGGCGCGCGGATCGTGGGCGGCTGCTGCGGCACCACCCCGGAGCACATCCGCCGCATCAGCGAACAGGTCAGGGCGAGCCGGCCCAGCACCGTGTCGGTGCGAGCCGCGCGCGAGGCGGCCGCGCGCACGGGCGGGAGGCCGGCGCCTCCGCTCGCGACGCGTTCCGGGCTGGGACGGCGGCTGGCGGAAGGCGGCCCCGTGACCTCGGTCCGGATCCTCCCCCCGAAGGGGTGGGACACGGCGGCGCTGCTGGACGACTGCCGAGCCCTGGCCGCGGCCGGCGCGGATCTCGTCGCCGTGCACGAGGACCGGGGCGCCGCGCGTCTCGGCGTTCTCGCCGCCGCCGCGACGATCGCGCGCCGGTGCCCCGGCGTCGAGCCTCTGGTCCACTACACCTGCCGGGACCGCAAGCTCTCGCGAATGATGAGCGACCTCTTGGGCGCGGCCGCCAGCGGACTGCGCAACGTCCTCCTCCTCACCGGCGATCCTCCGGCTCCCGCCCCCTACCCCGCCTACAGGTCCGTCGTCGACGTCGACTCGATCGGCCTCGCGAACGTCGTCGCCGGACTGAACGCCGGACTGGACCCCTCCGGCAACGACCTGGGCGAACCCGCGGGCTTCGTGGTGGGCGTCGCCCTCGACCAGTGGGCCCGCGACCGGACCCGCGAGCTGGGCCGGTTCCGCTGGAAGGTGGACGCCGGAGCCGACTTCGCCGTCACCAGGCCCGTCTTCGACGCGGGCCGGCTGCGGGGATTCCTGGCCGAAGCCGAAGACGAAATCCCGGTGATCGCGGGGATCCTGCCGCTCGAGAGCGCCCGGCAGGCGGAGTTTCTGCAGAACGAGGTGCCGGGCGTCCACGTGCCGGACCGGGTGGTCGAGAGGATGCGCCGGGCGCGGGGGCGGGCCGCGGCCGAGGGGGCGGCGATCGCGCGGGAGATCGCCGGGGAGCTGCGGGACGAGGTCGCCGGGTTCCAGATCTCGGCGGTCGGCGAGGGGGTCGAGGCCGCGCTGGGGGTGGTGGAGGGGCTGGGGGGCTGAGGGGCGGGAGGGCTACCGGCGCGTTCCCGCCACCCTCCCCAGCCGCCGCGCCGCGTCGCGGCCGTGCAGGTTGCTCACGTACACCTTCTCCGCTCCGGCCTCCCGGAGACGGCGGACGGACCGCGCGCAGATTTCGTCGGCGCTCATCCCGGCCGCGAACTCCGCCGCGATCTCCCGGGCCGGGACCGGAAAGTAGCGGTTCAGATAGCGGAGCGTGCGCGGATTTGCGCTGCGGTAGAGGAACACGCCGTACACCACCGGAATGTCCACGCCCAGGCGGTCCAGCTCGGCGCGGAAGCTCTCCACCCGGGCGAGGGAGTGGTGCGAGACGATCTGAGTGAGTACGAAGTCCGCGCCGAAGTCGTCCGCGGCGACGAAGCGGGCCTGCTCGACCGGGTCCCGGTGCGGGTTCGCCCACCCTCCGAGCGGGAACCCGGGCTGTTCGCGCCGCAGGATCGCGCGCAGGTCCTTGCCGTGCGGGACGCATCGTTCGGGCCCGCCCGTGCGGTCGCCCCCCACCACCGCCACGCCCGCCACGCCGAGTCCCGCCGCCCGCCTCGCGAAGAGCCGGCAGTAGCCGACCGTGTGCTTGCAGGTAAGGAACGGCACCACCGTCTCCAGGTCCGCGGCGGCGCCCAGGTTCGCGGCGAGGTGGGCCAAGCTCTCCTCCTCCGGGTTTCCGGCCGCGTCGTCGGTCAGCAGGACGAAGGTGCCGCTGCGGGCGAGGCTCCGAACCGCATGGTACATGTCGATCCAGACGTCCATTCCGCGGGCGGCGTCGAGCCCCAGCCGGGGAGGGCGCAGCTCGGCTCCGACGAGAGGCCCCGGGCCCCGCAGGCGCGCGACGATGTCCCGCGGGCGGCGGGACCGGCTGCCGCCGCCGTTACGGGGCCGCCCCGCCCCGGCCGCCCCGGGCGCTCCGGACATCAGCCCCCCGCCAGCGCCCCCAGCTCGTCCGCGTCCACCGGAAGGCCGGCGGTGAGCACCTCCGCTCCGTCGTCGGTGATCAGCACATCGTCCTCGATTCGGATCCCGGTTCCCGCGAGGCCGGGCGTTTCGGCGCCGCCGGGCGGAAAGTAGAGGCCCGGCTCCACGGTGAACACCATGCCCGGCTCGAGCCTGACCGGTCCCTCGCGGTCGCGGTAGGGTCCGGCGTCGTGCGTGTCCAGCCCGAGCCAGTGCGATGTCCGGTGAGGAAAGAACGGGCGGTGGAGCTTCTCCGCCACGACCTCCTCGAGGGGTCGCGCCAGGGCGCCGACGGCGACGAGTCCCTCCGCGACCTCCCGCACAACCGCTTCGTGAACCTCGTCGAGCGTTCCCCCCGGCGCGCACGCGGCCACCGCCGCCCGGTGAGCGTTCAGCACGATTTCGTACGCCTCGCGCCGCGCCCCCTCCAGCCTCCCGGAGGCGGGGACAGTTCGCGTGATGTCGGCGCAATAGCGGTCGAACTCGGCTCCCGCGTCCAGGAGAACCAGGTCGTCGGCGCGTATCCTCGAGTCGTTGGCCGCGTAGTGGAGGGTGCATGCGTTCGCCCCCGCGGCCACGATCGTCGCAAAGGCCGGGCCGTTCGCGCCCCGGCTCCGAAACCCGTACTCCAGCGCGGCCTCCACCTCCCACTCCCCGGCGCCCGCCCGGACCTTCGGCAACGCCTCCCTGAAGGCCGCCTCCGAGATCTTCGCGGCACGCCTCAAACGCGCTATCTCGGCGTGCTCCTTCCGGAGGCGCAACCCGTCCAGGATCGTGCCGGGGTCCGTCAGCCGCCACGGCCCGGCCCCCTCCCGCGGCCTGCGGCTCCGCGCGTTGCGGAGCGCCTCCCGAACCGCCCGGTCGCACGCCGGATGGGCCCCGAGCCTGTACCAGATCCCGTCTCCGCCGGCCAGCAGCGCCGGCGCCCGCGCGCGAAACTCCCCCACCGGAAAAACCCTGTCGGCACCGAACAGCGTCCGGGTTTCCTCCAGCTCGCGGCGCGGCCCGGTCCAGAGCTCCTTCTCCGGATCCCGTTCGGGCGCGAAGAGGACGAAACGGTCCTCGTTCGCGAAGCCCCGGAGGAGCGCAATGCCGTCCGGACGGTCCAACCCGGTCAGGTAGAGAAGCTCCGAATCCGGGCGGTGGCGGCACCCGGAGTCTCCGTTCCCGGACCGTGCCGGCGCGGCGGGAAGGACCATCGCCCCGTCGCCGAGCCGCGAAAACACCCGGTCCCGCCGGTGACCGTGGAGGACGGGCGGGAGCGGTTCGCGGCCACCCGGGCCGCGGCTCACCGCCTGCCCGTGTCGGCCGCGGCGCGCCTCCGGGGCGGGTTGTCGACCAGGAAGTGAACGAACCAGCTCCGGATCCGCTCCAGGCGGTCCGCCAGCAGCCACGGTTCCCCCGTCCGGGAAAGACCGTGCGACGAACGGGGATAGCGCACCATTTCCACGGGCACGCCCAGCTTCTTCAGCGACATGAACCACTGTTCGCCGTCGCCGATCGGCGTTCGGTAGTCGTTCTCGCTATGGATGATCAGGGTGGGCGCGGTGACGTTCTCGACATAGGAGACCGGCGAGAGGCGGCGGTAGAGGTCGCGCTGCTCCCAAGGCGGTCCGTAGAACTCGTACTCGGTCAGTCCCTGTGCGTCCGAGGTGCCCCACCAGCTCTCCCAGTTGGCGATCGAGCGCGAGGTCACGGCCGCCTGGAAGCGGTCCGTGGTCGCGGTCAGCCAGTTGGTCATGAAGCCCCCGTAGCTTCCCCCCGAAACGCCCAGGCGGTTCGCGTCGATCTCCGGGTACGCCGCCAGCGCCGCCTCGACGCCGGCCAGGTAGTCCTCCCGGTCCACGATGCCCCACTCCCCCCTCGTGGCGTACCGGAAGTCGTGGCCGTACCCGGAAGACCCTCTCGGGTTGGTGTAGAGAACGAAGAAACCCGCGGCCGAGAGGACGTGGAAGGTGGGGAAGAAGGTGTTGCCGTACGCCGAGTGAGGGCCGCCGTGAATCTTCAGGACCAGCGGATATGACCCGCCCGGACGATAGTTGACGGGCTTCACGACCCAGCCCTCGATTTCCGTCCCGTCCTCGGCCGTCCAGGCCAGCCGCTCGGCGGGCATCAGCGTCACGCCGGACAGCCAGTCGTCGTTGAACCGGGTGAGCTTCTGCTCGCTCGTGCCGTCGGGCGCCCCCAGGTACAGCTCGGCGGGCGTGACGGCGTCGGTAGCGGTGAAGGCCATGACGTCTCCGGCGTCGGAGAAGGAAAAGGAGGACAGCCTGCGGGCGCCGCCGGTCACTTGCCGCACCTCCTCTCCGGGAGCGGCGCGGAAGAGGTGGCTGTTGCCGCCGGTCCCGGCGGAGAATCGGACCGCCTCCCCGTCGGCGGTCCAGTCCGGCGCCCCAGGCAGCAGGTCCCAGTCGGCGGTCAGGTTGGCGGGGACGCCCCGGAAGTGTCCGTCGGGACCCATTTCCGCGACCATGAGGTCGGTCTGGCTCCCCCTCGCCGGCGTGGAGAGGAACGCCATACGGAGCCCGTCCGGAGAAACGGCGGGCGCGCGCTCGGTCCCCGGGTTCGAGGTGAGGCGGCGCACCGTGCCCCCACGGGCGTCGACCGCCCAGATGTCTCCCGAGTTCTCGATGTCGAGTTCGTCGTCCTCGCGTTCGTCCCCGGTGAAAAAGATGACGCTTCCGTCGCGGGACCAGACCGGGCCTCCCACGTCGAAGGACACCCGGGTGAGCTGCCGGGGCGTGCCCCCGGCCGCCTCGACGACCATGAGCTGGCGCTTCTCTCGCGTCAGGTAGTGCGGTTGCAGGGCGAGCCTCCCGTCCCGCTTGTAGCGCATGGACGTGACGACCCGGCCGTCGAACCGGGTCGCGTCGAGGGTCCGCGTCACGGCGTCCGGCGCGATCCGGCCCTCGCGCCCGGCCGCCTCGTCCGTTCCGTCTTCGGCCGACCCGCCGTCGTCCGGCGCCCCGACGAACGCGATCATGGATCCGTCGGGCGACCACACCGGGGCCCCGTCGACTCCCTCGATATGAAACGCCTCGCCCCCCGGCCCGCGCACGCGAAGGAACCAGACCGCGTTGGGGTCGTCGCCGCGCGAGGACGAGAAGGCGAGCAGAGACCCGTCGGGAGACCAGCGCGGACCGCTCGAATCCTCGCCGGAGCTGGTGACGGCGAAGGCGGCGCCGGCCGGGCGCCCGCCGGTCAACGGCTGCAACCAGATCTCACGGTGGCGCCGGTTCTCCTCTTCCGCCACCGTCGTGACCGTGAAGGCCACGTGGGCGCCGTCGGGCGCGACGGCGACGTCTCCGACGCCGACCAGGCGGTAGTACAGCTCCGGCGCGTAGCCCGGGTTCTGGGCGCTCAAACCGGCGGCCGCAAACGGTGCGCACGGAGCCGCGGCGGCTGCCGCGGCGGCCGCCAGACGGCGAAGCGCGCCGGCGGCGATCGCGGCCGGACGGCGATTCGCGTTCGGCGACGCGTGCCGCCGGAGCCTGATCGAAACGGTCATTCCCGACTCACGGTTCGGGGGAACGGATGGGGCCGGGGCGGCCCGCGGGCGGACGGCAACCTACGATGGAGCACCGTTCCGGCTCAAGCCCCGGCAGCCCGCGGACAAGGCCCTCCCGGCGTTTGGCCGGCGATGCATCCGAACGGGGCCGCTTCGCTCGCCCGGTCACGAAGCAATGACGACATTCCGTTCCGGGGCCGTGCCCGGCATGAATGCCGCGCCACGCACCGCGATATTACCTTCGATCGAATCCCACCGCACCGGAATCGCGGCCAACCGGCCCATCGACCCGACCCGAGCTGATCCGTGAGCACCTAGTTTCAGCCCGCGGGGCGGCCGCTCGCGGCCATGGGAAATTCGAGCAAGCGGCGCATCCGCGTCGGACCCGCTCCGCCCACGGTCACAATGTAATGTTTGCTTGACATAATGTAATGTTCTCTTTACTCATCGCACGCTCGAGGCTTCGCTCGTCCGCGCGCGTTCCGTCCCGCGCGCCGGTTCGTTCGTCGGTCCCGATGACGTTGGCCGCCGCGGCCCTGTCGTTCGCGCCCGCCTCCGCCCGGCCCCAGGATGTCCCGGGCGACACGGCCGCCCTGGCGCCGATCGTCGTGTCGGTGCTCAGGTCGCCGGTGCGTCTGGACCGGCTGCCGTTCTCGGCCTCCGTGATCGCCGGCCCCGCCCTCGCCGAAGGCAACTCGGGCCTCTTCATCGAAGAAGCGCTTCACGCCCTGCCGGGAGTGAGGGTGCAGAACCGCTACAACGCCTCCACGGGCGAGAGAATCTCGATCCGCGGCTTCGGCGCGCGGTCGCAGTTCGGCGTGCGCGGCATCAAGATCCTCGTCGACGGGATTCCGGCGACCCTTCCCGACGGCCAGACCACCCTCGATCACCTGGACATCGGTTCGCTCGTGCGGGTGGAGGCGCTCCGGGGCCCGTCGGCGGCCCTCTACGGGAACGGCGCGGGCGGCGTCATCCTCTTTCGCAGCGTACCGCCGCACGCGGGCGCCTATCGGCACGACGCCTCCGTGGTGGCCGGCTCCCACGGTCTGCTGAGGCTGCAGACCACCGGTTCGGGCACCGCGGGCGGGGTCGGATTTCGAGCCAGCGCGGCCCGGAGCGTCTTCGACGGATTCCGAAACAACACCTCCGAATCGGGGGAGGATCCGTACAGCCGGGCGGAGCGGACGACGATCAACGCCGCCCTGACCTCGCGGACGGCGGGCGGCACGCTGACGGTGCAGCTCGGAGGCGTGGATCTCGGCGCTCTCAACCCCGGTTCCCTGCCCGCCGAGCTCTTCGACAAGGGCAGCGACCAGGCCTGGGGCTTCAACGTCGCCCGGCGGACCCGCAAGAACGTCAGGCAGGTCCAGGCGGGTGTGGGCTGGAGCGGTTCCGCGGGCGGTCTGGAGGGGACGCTGGCGGCGTACGGCGTGCGGCGCGAGCTGGACAACCCCATCCCGAGCAGCGTGGTCGAGCTGCGCAGAAACGGCGGAGGCGCGCGGCTGGCGCTGGCACGGGAGTGGGGGGAAGGCGGTCGCGGGGGACGAGTCGACTTCGGGGTCGAGGGGGAGTTCCAGAGCGACGACCGCAGGAACTTCGTCAACGACGGCGGCCAGGCCGGCGCGCTGACCCTGGACCAGGAGGAGCGCGTCCGCGCGGCAGCCGTCTTCGGCCGGCTCCGCCTGTCCCTCTCCGGGCGCCTGGACGCCATGGCGGCGTTGCGTCTGGACCGTTTCGACTTCGCCGCCGACGATCACCTGATGGCCGCCGGAAATCCCGACGACTCGGGAGAACGCGGCATGGGCGGGCTGAGCCCGTCGCTCGGGTTCCACTTCGACCTTGGCGGCCACGGCGTGTTCGCTTCCGTCGCGCACTCCTTCGAAACCCCCACCACCACCGAGCTCTCGAACCGGCGCGACCGGGCGGGCGGGTTCAACCCGGAGCTGGAGCCGCAACGGGGATGGACGCTCGAAGCCGGGATCCGCGGCGTGGCGGGAGGCCGCTCCGCCTACGACGTCGCGGTCTTCGCGACCGCGTTGAAGGGCCAGCTCGTCCCCTTCGAGGTCCAGTCGGTCCCGGGGCGGCGATTCTACCGCAACGCCGGCCGGTCGACGGTGCGGGGCTTCGAGTTCTCCACTCGAACCGCGCTCTCCCAGCTGCTCGCGATTCGACTGGCGTACGGGTACGTGGACGCGCGCTTCACCGACTTCCAGGCCGGGAACGGCGTCTTCGACGGCAACCGCGTCCCGGGGATCGCGCCGCACCGGCTCGAGGCCTCGCTGCGGGCCGGCCGCGGCGCATGGTTCGCGGAAGTGCGCGTCGAGACCAGGGGCGAGGTGCCGGCCAACGACGCCAACGACGCCGCCGCGCGGGGTCATACGCTGGTGGGGATGCGCGTCGGAGCGACGGGGATCCGGGCGGGCGGACTGGCGCTGTCGCCGTTTGCGGCCGTCACCAACGTCGCGAACAGGCGTCACGCCTCCTCGGTGGTGGTCAACGCCTTCGGCGGGCGGTATTTCGAACCCGGGCCCGGCCGGGGGGGCCACCTGGGGCTGTCGCTGAGATGGGAGCGCGCTCCCGGGGCGCGATAGGCGACTCCGCAGTCCGATCCGTCGCGCACCAGCCACAGGCTGTTTCCGACCGGTCGCTCGCCCGTGACGTCCGAGGGCGTGCTGACCAGCCGTCTCCCCAGAGCCATCGCCGAGGAACCGCCTCCGTCCAGGTTGAGCGCCTCGGCGACACCCAGCGACTCGAGGAGTTCGGTCAGCTCGGGAAGCGTCATGCCCGCCGAGCGCGCGTTGCGGCGCCCGTCGACCACGACCAGCCAGAGGAGACCGTGCCGCGGGCCGTAGCCCACCGCCGTTCGCGGATGACGCACCGCCGCGAACTGCGGTCTCTCCGCGACTCCGAGGTCGTCCACCCGAACCCCCGAGTCCAGGAGCTCTGGGAATCCGCCGACGACCTGGAGCCCCGCCGCCGGGTCGCCGGCCCAGCCGGACACGGTGTCGGAACCGATCCTCGGGGTTCGGCCCGAGTCCCACGCGATGGCCGGGCGGGTGGAGGAGCGTCGCGTGTTCGCCGTGACCTCCGGCCCGGCCGGGGATCCGTCCGGCGCGAAGAAATCCCCGTTCACGCCGGCCAGGGGAGTGACTTCGCCGCGCGGAGCCATCGCGGTGACGGTCTTGCGCGTGCGGGTGACCCCGTCCTCTCCCACCGCGGGCACGACGGCGAGCTCGAGCTCGCAGCGGGTCAGGTCCGCCGACACCAAATGCACGGCCCACGGCCCCCGGGCGGACCAGGCGAAATGGTAGAAGACGCCGTCGCCGACGAGCTCGGTGCGAAGGGAGTCGGGATCGAGCCACGCCAGCGCGGGAGAGGGAAGCGACGGCCCGGCGGCGCCGCTCCGGTCCGCAAGCGCGCAGGCGGACGAGGCGACGGCCATGGCGGCAACCAGCGCGGCCGGTCCGCGCCCCGGCAACGCCGCTCGCACGCCGCGCGCGCGTCGTCCAAGGGCTGCCGGGGGTCCGAACGGAGTCGATCTGGACACGTGAAACGGCGCGGCGGGATGGGAAGCATGCACCGAGCTTGGGGCCGGGGGCGGGCCGTAATGATAAGGCCGCCGGCTCGGCCGCGGGGAGGGGCGCACCCGGGAAGACCCGTCAACCGGGCTGGAATCCCGTCCTCCGAGTCCGTATACTCCCGCGCCATGGCGCCGCCGCCCCCCTCCCCCGCCCGCACCCCGCAAGCCGCGCTGTCGCGCGCGACGCTCGCGATCCTAATGGCCGCCGCGTATTTCGCCGCAGCGGCGGACGGCGCCCGCGCCCAGTACCGCTTCGGCCTGTCGTTGGGCGGGGCGAGCACGGTGGCGCTCCTCGTCGAGTATCGCCGCGACCACCGGGGGCTGGAGGTGCAGGCGGGAACCTGGCGGTTCCGGGACATCAGCCTGTCCGTCACCGGAAAGCAGTACGTGGGTTCCTACGCGGCGGAACCCTTCCTGGGCGTGGGGCTCTGGGCCATCGCCGCCCGGGCGGCGGAAGGGACCGGCTACGGCCTCATCGGGCGCATGCCCGCCGGGGTGGACTGGGCCGTGGCGACGCGGCACTCGGTCGCTCTCACCGTCTACCTCAACCGCGCCCTCGCCCTCAAGCGCCCCGACCCGGAGGACCGGCGCCCGCCCCGCAAGGCCCTGATTCCCCTGCCGGAGGTCAGCTACCGCCGGCAGTTCGGGAGCTGAGCGGACAACCCCCGGAGGGAATCCTCCCGGCCCGGCGCCTCGCCGCCCCCGGTGCTTGCGCGGGTTCGTCCGCGGGCCGCCGGGGCAACCGTAGTCGCCGGGTCCGCGTCTCATGAACGATCACAACGCCGGGACGGCGCGTGCCGCGACAGGAACAACTGGGGCGGATTCCGGGAACTGCGCGCCGGTAGCCGCCGTCGAACCGGATTCGCGGAACGCCAGCTTGGAAACCAGAGACATCGAAGCCCAACTGATCCGCCGCGCGTGCGAGGGGGACGGCCGCGCCGTCCGCGCGCTCTACGACAGGTACTCCCCCAGGGTGTACGCTGTGGTGCGGCGGATCGCGGGCGACGACGACCTGGCGGAGGACTACGCCCAAGAAGCGTGGATCCGGGCCATCCGGGCCCTCCCCACCTTCCGCGGCGAAGCCCGGTTCTCCACTTGGCTGCACCGGATCGCCGTCAATTCGGCGCTCCAGGCGGTCAGGAAGGACAAGACGAGAAGGAAGCGCGAGGCGCCGCTCCCGGACGTCATTCCGGTGCCGCCCCGGGTCGGCGACACGCTGATGGCCCGCAAGCTGGAGGAGGCGCTGGCGGCGTTGCCGGAAGGCATGAGAAAGGTGTTGATCCTTCACGACGTGGAAGGCTACACCCACGAGGAGATCGGCACCGCCTTGGGAGTTACGTCGGGCACTTCGAAGAGCCAACTCTTCAAGGCGCGGGCCAAGATGCGGAAGATGCTGAAGGGACACGAGACTCGTCCCAAGGAAATCGAAGCATGGAGCGTTTGAACCTGGAACAGCTGGCTCGGCTGGTCGACGAGCCGCCGACGCCCGCCGAACGGGCCATCCTGGACGGAGATCCGCCCCTGCGCCGCGAGCTGGAGGCCCTCCGGTCGCAGACCGGGGCGCTGAAGGATCTCCCGGCGATGCTGCCGCCGCCCGGCGGGTGGGACGAACTCGAGAAGAAGCTGTTGGCCGCGGGCCTGATTCGCAGGCGGCGGGGCTCGCCGCGCGAGTGGCGGAAATGGTCGCAGGTGGCCGCGGTCCTGGCGATCTTCGGCGGGGGAACAGCCTTCGGATGGATCACCGCGTCCACGGCGGGCGCCCCGGACGGCGGGGCCGCCCCGAACGCCGGACCGTCGTCGTTTGCGAGCGTCGAGGAGGCGAAGGCGGCGGTCGACGAGGCCGGCGCGCGATGGCGGGAGACCGTCGACGGATACCATAGCCTCCTCGGCGCGCAGAACCGGCTCCAGGGGTCCAGAGATCCCATCGTCCAGCTAGCGGCGATCGAGACGCTCATGGCGGCCGTCCGGGTCACCGTGGAGGAATTCCCGGAAGACGAGTTCTTCAACGGCGTCTTCGTGAGCACGCTGGCCGAGAGAGACCGGGCGAGGGAGCGCGCGCTGCGACAGCTCACGCTCGACAGCTGGCACTGATTCCCGTGACCGCCGGTCCCACCGCCGTTTCGAGGCCGCTCGCCGCGCCGCGCCCGGCGGGCTCGCGGGGATTCGTCCGCGGACTGCTGGTGCCGGCCGTCGCGACGGTTTCGGGTGCGGTCCTGCCGGTGGACGGCGTGGGCCAGGACACCGCGGGAACCGCCGGGAGCGCGTGGATCGGGATTCGTTTCGAGCTGGCGGCGCGCGGGACTTCGGGGCCGGGCCGCGGCACCGGCGCGCTGGTGGTGCGGGATGTCTACGGCAACGGTCCCGCCGACCGGGTCGGCATACGTCCCGGCGACCGGTTCGTCGCTGTCAACGGAAGCACTCTCCCGACCTACGAGGCCTGGTTGCGTTCCACATCCGACCTGGGTCCCGGAACGTCCCTCAGCGTGCGCCTGTTTCGCGACTCGGGCGAGCGGGAGGTGACCGTCGTGGCGGGCCGGCGCCCGAGTGCGCTCGTGGCTGATCCGCTCTACCGTCTCGAGTGGGAAATGGCCCGGCTCGACTCGCTCTTCGGTCTCTTTCTGGCGGGTGGCCCCCCGGTGGAGCGGTGGGCGCGGGTCGAGGTTCCGCTCGAGCCGCGAACTCGCATGCGCTCCGAGAGCGAGGCCCGCGCGGACGCCGGCGGCCGGGCGCCCGTGCGGGCCGGGCGGCGTCCGGGCGGGGAGAGCGAGCCGGAGCCGCGAGCCTGGGCGACTCTGCTGCCGGGCAGGACCGTCGCAGTTGTTCTGGGGGGCGCCGTCGTGAGGGATCTCACCGCCGAGCTGGGGCGCTACTTCGGCGTGGGTGCGGGTGTGCTGGTGACCGACGTGGTCGACGCTTCGACTCCGGCCGCACAGGCGGGGTTTCGCCCCGGTGACATCATAGTTTCGGTGGAGGACCGGAAGGTCGAGAGCCTGCCGGCCTTCCGTCGCGTTCTAGCCGGAGAGCATTCCCCCGTCAAAATCACGGTCGTACGCCGCAAGAGCGCCCTGAAACTGGCCTACCCGAACCGGTAGCGGCCCTGCTCGTCCGGCAGGTTCGTCGCGCCTCGCCGGCTATTCGTACCGCAGGGCGTCGATCGGATCCAGGACGGATGCACGCCGCGCCGGCCATATTCCGAAGAACAGTCCGATGACCGCCGAGAAGCCCATGGCGACCGCGACGGCCTCGGGCGCCACGGCGGTGTCCCTGCCGTAGAGTTTTGTCACGAGTTCCGCGCTGCCGAGACCGGCCGCAACTCCCAGAATGCCGCCCAGAACGCAGAGCACCAGCGCCTCCACGAGGAACTGGAGGAGGATGGCTTTGCGCGTGGCGCCCAGCGCCTTCCGCACGCCGATCTCGCGGGTCCGTTCGGTGACGCTCACCAGCATGATGTTCATGATGCCGATTCCGCCCACCAGCAGACTGACGCCGGCGATGCCCGCGAGAAGCATGGTGAAGGTCTCGGCGGTCTCCCCCAGGGTCTCGAGGAAGTCGGAGGCCTGCTGGATCTGGAAGTCGGCGTCTTCCGCGGGGCGGATCCGGTGTTCGCGCCGGATGATGCGGTCGATCTCCGCCCAGGCCGGGTCGAGCTGCTCCGGAGAGGGAGCGGCCACGTAGATGGCCCGGAGGCGGTCGCGGTTTCCCATGACCCGGTAGAGGGCCGTCGAGAGGGGGATGTAGATCTGCTCGTCCGGGTTCGACCACCCCATCGAACCCTTCTCGGCAAGGACGCCCACCACCTCGAAGCGGATGCCGCGGATCTGGATGCTGCGGCCCACGAGCAGAGCGCCCGGCGTGCCGAGCACTTCGGGGACGTCGGAACCGAGCACGGCCACCCGCTGCCGGCCCTGCGCCTCTCCCTCGGAGAAGAGGCGCCCGTGGGTCAGTGCGCGCTCGTGAATCGAAAAGTACGAAGGCCAGGTGCCGACGATCTGGTTGTTCGAGTTCCAGCGGAGGTAGGAAACCTGCAGCCGGCTTTCGATCTCGGGAGCGATGTCGTACAGCCCGCCCATCTGGTTGCGCAGCGCCTGCGCGTCGCTTTCCTGCAGCCGGACGCTTCCGCTGGCCACCCCCCGCCACCAGTTCTGGCCGGGCCGCACGGTGAGGACGTTGGTCCCCATCCGCTCGATCTGCGCCTCGACGGCCCGTTGGGCGCCCTCGCCCAGCGCGACCATCGTGATCACGGCCCCCGTCCCGATCACGATCCCCAGGGTGGTGAGGCCGGAGCGAAGCGCGTTGGCGCGAATCGACGCCAGCGCGACGTTGACCGTTTCCCTGAATGTGAACATGGTTGGGCCTCTTCGCTTGGAGGATTTCCTACGCGCGCGCCGGGTCGTCGCGGAACGGCGGCCGGGTGCGCCCCGGGGGGGCGAACCGGATCAGAATGGTCGCATGCGTTGCCGAATCCTCTCGAGCCGCTCCTGCTGCCTCGCCTGCAGTTGGGCCGCGCCGATCAGGGCGAGCTCCTCGCCTGGTTCCAGTCCCGCTAGGATCTCGACGTAATCCCAGTCGCTCAGGCCGATCACGACCGGACGCGGCGTTATGTTCCCGGCGGAGTCCACCACGAAGGCGACGGCGGGCCGGTAGGCGCGGTCCCCGGTCGCTCCCCCCATGGCCGCCATCGGTCCGCCGCGGAATCCGCCGAATCCGCCCCGCCCACCCCCGCCGCGATCGGCTCCGCGCGCCGTCCCGCTCCCGCCTTCCCGTCCTCCGCCGGACTCCGCCGCGTCGCCGCCCCCCGCCCCGCCGGCCCCCTCCGCCGCGCGTCCGGCGGCGGCGGAGCGGTCTTCCCGCGCCGTGTCGCGGCCTGGTCGCGCGGCGCCTCTCCCCCGCTGCCCCATCGCGGCCCGGAGCGCACGCAGCGAATCCTGGGAGATCTCGCCCGACCGAACCTTAGCGCGCAGGTCCGCGAAGTTCGGCGCGCCGTTCACGCCGCCGGACGTCCCGCCCGCGGCGCCCGGAGTTCCTATTCCGCCGGCGCCCGGACCACCGCCGGCAAGACCGCCCCGGGCGCCGTCGCGGGACGCCCCCGGCAGGTCTCCGCCGGCCGTCCGGGCGGACTGCGAGTCGCCGCCCTCCAGCTCCTCGAAGCGGCTGGCGGCCTCCGCCATCAGGGGGCCCCAGGCCCTGAAGTCCAGCGGCGCCGACTCCGGATCCAGGCCCAGCACCTCGGCCGCCGGCGCCGTCTCCTGGGGCTGCACGATCGCGTTGTTGGGCACGGCCAGCGTCTCGGTTCGCTCGTTCACGAGCACCTCCACCGCGGCGTTCATGCCGGGTTTGAGGAGCCCCGCCCGGTTGTCCAGGCGCACGATCACGGGAAACATGGTGACGTTCTGCTGCACGAGCGCCTGCGGCTCGATCTTCTCGACGCGGCCCCGGAAGGTGCGGTCGGGGAACGCTTCCACTCTGACCGTCGCCGACAGTCCCGCCGCGAGCTTCCCCACGTCCGTCTCGTCGACCAGCATGCGGACGCGCATGTCGTCGAGATCCGCCATGATGAAGAGCGTCGTGCCGCCCGACACGTTCTGGGTGGCCGACTGTATCACCTGTCCGTCCTCCACCCGCTTTTCCAGGATCGTGCCCGCCATGGGCGCCATTATCGTGACGTCCGTCAGCCGCAACTCGGCCAGCTCCTTGTTGGTCCGGGCGCGCACCAGGCCGGCCTGGGCGTTGGCGAACTCGAGCTCCGTGGCCTCGAACGCCTGCCTGGTGATGACCTCCTCCGCAAGCAGCTCCCGGTTGCGGTTCAGTTGGGCCCTGGCGTTCTTCTCCCGCGCCTCGGCGACATCGAGGTCGGCCTTCGCCTGATCGTACCCGTTGCGGACGTCGCGGGGATCCACCCTGGCAAGGACCTTCCCCTCCTCCACCTCGTCGCCGGAGTCGACGAAGAGGTCCAGGATCTCCCCGGACGCCTTCGACTTGACCTCGACCTTGAGGACCGGCTCGAGCTCTCCGTCGGCTTCGGCCGTGATCCGCATCGGGCGGAGCTCGGCGGGAGCCACCTGCAGGGAGATGCCCTCCGCGACCTCGGGGGCGCCGGAGCAAGCCTGGGCTCCCAGGAGGAACAGCGGTCCGCGGACGAACCGGAGCGGGCGCCGGGGGCGGCGGGGCGCCGGGACGGCGAGGCGCGTTGCTGTCGGGTCGCACATCAGGCCGGTGTCCCTTCGTTCATGAAGTCGCGCTCCACGAGCCCGTCCTGGAGGTGGACCTGGCGGAACGCCGCGGACGCTATGTCCGCCTCGTGCGTCACCAGCAGGATCGTCTGCCCCGCGCCGTTGAGCGCGCTGAGAATCTCCACGATCTCCCCGGTGGTCCGCGAGTCGAGGTTGCCGGTCGGCTCGTCGGCGAGGAGCAGGGCCGGGTCGTTGACCAGGGCCCGCGCTATCGCCACCCTCTGCCGCTGCCCGCCCGACAGTTCCGGCGGCTTGTGCATCATGCGGTCCCCCAGCCCGACCCGGACCAGCTTCTCCTCGGCGCGCCTCCGACGCTCCTTCGCCCGCATGCCGGCGTAGATGAGCGGGAGTTCGACGTTGTGCAGCGCCGTGGCTCGCGGCAGCAGGTTGAAGGTCTGAAAGACGAATCCGATGTCGCGGTTGCGGACCCGCGCGAGCTGGTTGTCCGAGAGTTCCGAAACCTCGCGGCCGTTGAGCCAGTAGTTCCCGGCCGTCGGCGTGTCCAGGCAGCCTATGAGGTTCATGAAGGTGGACTTGCCGCTGCCCGAAGGACCCATGATCGCGACGAATTCGCCCCGCTCCACCGTCATGTCGACGCCCCGAACCGCGCGCACCGTCTCCGCGCCGAGTATGTAGTACTTGCGCAGATTCTCGGTGCGGATGACGGTGCCGTTGCCCGCCGAGCCGCTATTGAGTGTCTTCATGCCGCCCCTCCCGTGCCGGTGTTTTTCATCTACAGTTCCCTTCCGATGATCGATTCGAGCTCGGCCCTCGCCAGCGCGTAGTCGTACCTTGCCGCCACCAGATTCGCCTCGGCCTGGTCGAGCGCCACTTGGCTGGTGATGACGTCCAGGATGGGGGCGGCGTCGTTGTCGTAGAGCACCCGGTTCAGTCTCAGGTCCTCGACCGCGACCTCGCGCGCCTCCACCGCTATGGCGATCGCCTCTTCCTGCGTCTCGATGGTCCTGAGCGCCGCGTCCACGTCCTGTCTCACGCCGCGCCGGGCGTCCTCCTCGGTCAGGCGCGCGACCCGCCGGCCTTGGGACGCCTGGCCCACGCTCTGCTCGCGCGCGAAGCCGTCGAAGAGCTGGTAGCTGCCGTTGATCCGAATGCTCCAGCTCCTGTTGCCACCGTCGAGCGCTAGCTCCTGGTTCTGCCACGAGTAGCTGGAAGACGCCGACAGCGACGGGAGATAGGAACTCCTCGCGCTCTCCAGAGAAGACTCGGCCACGGAAGCGGCGGCTTCGGCGACGCGAACCGCGGGCGACCTGGACTCCGCCAGCGCGACGATCTCGGCCTCGCTCAGTGCGAGCGGCGCCGGATCGAGGTTGTCCGGGGCGATGGGCAGGACCGGGCCGCTCACCCCCACCTGCCGGCCCAGCGCGAACCGGGTCGCGCGGAGCTGGTTGCGCGACTGCAGGAGGGACTGGCGCGCGTTCGCCAGTTCCAGGCGGGTGCGCAGGGTGTCCGACCGTGTCGCGCCGCCCACCCTTATCCGCGCCCGGGTGATCTCCAGGCTCTCCTCGGCCCGCGCCACGCTGGCCTCCGCCACCGCCACCAGGTCGGCCTGGCGCAGGGCGTTCACGAAGAGCGTGCCGGTCTGGAGCACCACCGAGTAGCGCTGGGTGAGCAGCCGGGCCTCGGCCTCCAGCTCGGCCGCGCGGGTGCGGCCCAGTTCGGCGTACTTGCGGCCGCCCTGGAACAACTGGTAGTTGGCGCTGACGCCGGCGCTGTAGGAATCGCTGCTCCCGGTCACGACGCGCTGGGTGTTGGGGTCGAAGCGGTCCCGGCTGTTGACCGACGCGCCGGAGCTCATGCTGACGGTGGGCAGGAAGGAACCCCACGCCCTTCGCCGCGTGCTCCCCGCGTTGATCACGCCGGCCTGCGTCTGGGCCAGCTGGGGGCTGTGGAGCATGGCGCGTTCAACCGCCTGCTCCAGCGACACCGCCTCCATCTCCTCCTGCGCTGCGGCCCCCGTCCCCAGCGCCGAAGCCAGGAGCGCCAAGCGGACGGCGGCCCGCGGACGGGACCCTCCGGGCATTCGACCGGCGACGCATCCGAACCGGGCCGTTTCGCTCAAGCGTTCACGAAGTAATGGCAACATTACATTAAGTCAAGCAAAGTTTACATTCCGTCGCATGTCACCGTTCCTTCCCTCCCTTCCGCCGGTCTCCGCCCCGCGGCTGCGACGCCGAGTCGCGGCGGCTGCCGCCGTGACCGTACCGCACTGCTAGAAGTGAGTCGTAGAAGGCGCGCTGTTCGGGCGAAAGGACGGACTTGATCGAATCCCGGGTGCTGCGGTAGAGCTCCCGCATCCTGGGCTGGTAGGCGTCCTCGAACTCCTCGTCCAGCTCCCGCTTCCGGGCGAGGAAGTGCTGGACGATCGCTTCGACCTCGGCGCTCCTGCCGGGCTCCAGCCCCACTTCGTCGATGACCAACCGGCGCTCCCGGCGCCCGGACGGTTCCTCGGCCGCGGGTTCTTCGGGCTCGGAGGACACGGTCCGGCCCCTCTGCCAGGCGACGCCGCCGAGGAAGCCCGCGGCCACGGTCGCGAGTAGCAGCGCGATCGAAAGAACACTGGCCCTCCCGACACGGGCCACTACGGTGCGTTCCCTTCCACGCGGGCCATGAAGGCCACGGGATTCGCAGGGGCCCGGCCGCTCAGAGCGGCCTGGAACGGCCCGTCTCCGACTTCGCCCGCAAGGACGTCCTCCAGCAGCAGCGGAGGGGCGGCGTTCGCCGCCCGCCGAACCTCGCCGGCGACCAGGAACGCCGCGACCGCAGCGGCCGCGGCCGCCACCGGAATGAGGCTCCGCGACCAGCCCGACAGGACCGCGGCGACGGACTCGCGCGCCATCCGGCGCCGGCGCGCCAACTCGAAGGACGCCCGCTCCACAACCCCGGCGCGGAGGTCGTCCCAGTAGCCCGGGCGGTCGTGCTCCGGATCCATGACGGCCAGCAGCCGCCGGAGTCCGTCGGCCGGTTCGCCGTTCCGGTTCCGGTCCGGGGACGCGCCCCGGAGCGCCGCGCGATCCTGCTCTTCCGTTTTCATCTTCAGCCGCCTTTTCCGTAGTCCTTCCACTCGGCCAACCGAACCCGCAACGCCTTTCTGGCGAAGTGCAGGTGGGAGCGGACCGTGCCGGCCGGCATGCCGAGCTTCTCCGCTATCTCGGCGTGCTTCCATCCCTCCAGGTCGTGGAGGAGGGTGATCTCCCGCTGCACCTCGCTCAATGTGTTCAAAGCCTCCGTCAGCCGGCCCCGCAGGACCGAGATGTCCGCCGCCCGCTCGGGACCGGGGCCCGGCGAACTCGCGCTCGCCGGAATCTCGTCCCCTCTCCTCAGGCTCTCCCTGCGGATGAGGTTCCGCGAACGGTTCCGCGCTATCGCCAGAAGCCAGCCGGCGAACCGGGCCGGGCTGCGGCACTCCTCGAGCCGCTGCAGGGCGACCATGAAGGACTCCTGGGTCGCATCCTCGGCGTCCTGATGCCTTCCGGTCACCGCCAGGGCCACGGAGTAGACCGCCCTCCGATACCGTCCGACCAGCTCCCCGAACGCGGCCCCGTCCCCGGAACGCGCCCGAATCACCAATTCGGCGTCCGGGAGTTCCTTCATTCCCTGGGACAAGACACCTCTCGCACCCTCCACGTTGAGTGCCCGGCCACTCGTCGCTCCGTGGACATTCCGCCGGGTTCTCCCGTTAGCGCTCCGTGGACAGACCGGCGTCGCCGCTCGAACGCCGGGAGGATCCCGTCCGCGGGCCGCCTGGGGCCGGGGGCCGGTTACGCGCCGGCGGCGGGACGACGCCGTTCATTCGGCCGCCGGGACCGCAGTCGCTCGCGGCACCGGGCTCTTCGGTCCCCGGGGCCGGCCGGGCTTTCGGCGGCGGCGGGACGACGCCGGCGCGCCGCCGGGGCTGCGGCCCGCCTCCGCCACCAATCCGCGCAGCACCTCCTCGTCCACGTCCTCCAGCCGGCCGGAGACCAGGTAGCGCGTGCCCTCGGGGTCGGGTCTCTCTCCCGGCGCACGCAACCCGACGCTCAGCACGCGGGCGCCCCGTCCGGCGCCGGAACCCACCGTGCAGGACCCCTTCACGAAGACCGTCCACACCTCTTCTCCCAATTCGACCTGGCGGGTCGGTTCCCGCGCCGCGGGGGGATTCGTGAGTTCGCGGGCCGACGGAGGCGCGCCTCTCGCCGGGCCGGGTCTCCGCCGCCGCCGTGCTGGCGAGCGCCGGCCGCGCGCGGGGTCGTAGCGGCCGGCCGGCCGCATCGCTTCCCGCACCGACGCCGGGCTGTCCTGGGCCCCCGGCCGCGGCGCGGCCTTCTCCGGCCGGGACCGCTCCTCGCTCACGAGGTACTCCACGAAACGGGGGAGCGTCCGGACCCGCCGCCGATTCCGAGCGGCACGGCGTCTTCGCCGAAGAACATGCGAATGTACTTGGCCTGGATGGGCGTGACCCTGCGCACGGCCCAGACCAGCTGGACGTGGTTCGGCTCCACCGGCCGCGACGCCAGACGCAGGCCCGCCTCCCGCGGAAGACGGTTTCCCTTCCGGTGATTGCAGCTGGAACAGGCCGTGACGACGTTCTCCCACGAGTTGTCCCCGCCGCGCGAGATCGGAAGGACGTGGTCGCGGGTCAGGAACTCGCGATTCCTCAGCTCCGGCTTCCGGCGCAGGCAGTACTGGCACGCGTATCCGTCGCGGGCGAAGAGGAAGGTGTTGGTGACCTGCCTGCGGAAGCGGCGCGGAACGTGAACGTAACGAACCAGGCGGATGACGACCGGACAGGGGTGGCGCAGCCGCACGGAGCGGAAGGAGCGGCGGGCGTCCTCTTCGAGCAGCTCGGCCTTTCGGTCCAGCACCAGGCGGATCGCCCTCCGGGAGGGGACGATCATCAGCGGCTCGTACGACGCGTTCAGGGCCAGGCAGCTCACTGGGGACTCCGGGTTCTTCGCCGTTGCGCCGTCGACCGGACGCCCGGCCGCTCCCGGTGCGGCCGGGAGGCGGCGGGGTTCTTACCCGCGACGGCTTCTCCCGGAGAATAACGTATCGGCCGCCCGCGGCGGAATTCCACCGCCTCCGGCCCGTCGCGCCGCTACATGAGGTTGAGCGGATCCCGGTCGAACGAGACCCGGACGTCCGTACCCTTCGCCCGGAATCCCGCCGCCGCCGCTTCGAGCGCCCCGCCCACGCCCCCGGCGCCCCCGCGCAGAAGAAGGTGCCACCGGAACCGTCCGTGCAGCCGTTCGATGGGCGCCGGCGCCGGTCCCATCGCCTCTACTCCCGGGGGAAGCCGAGACTCGAGCCACGCGTCCAGCGACTCCGCGGCGGCCAGCGCGGCGGCCTGCACGGGGCTGCTGAGCACGATCCTCGCCATGCGGAGGTGCGGCGGATAGGGGGGATCGGCCCTCGCCCGCAGCTCGCGCTCGACGAACCCGCGGTAGTCGTGGGCCACCGCGGCTCGCACGACGTAGTGGTCCGGGACGTAGGTCTGGATGACGACCTCGCCCGGCAGCCGGCTGCGCCCGGCGCGTCCCGCCACCTGGGAGAGCAGCTGGAAGGTCCGCTCGCAGCTGCGGAAATCGGGAAGGTGCAGCCCGGTGTCGGCGTTGATCACGCCCACGAGGCTCACCCTCGGGAAGTCCAGGCCCTTGGCGATCATCTGGGTGCCCAGCAGGATGTCGACCTCGCGCCGGCGCACCCGCTCCAGTATGTCCCGGTGCGACCACTTGCCCCGGGTCGTATCCACGTCCATGCGGGCGATCCGGGCCCCGGGGAAGCTCTCGACGAGGACGCGCTCCACCTGTTCGGTCCCGAGCCCGCCGTAGGAGATGCCGCGGGAGCCGCAACGCGCGCAGCGCTCCGGAGGAGTCGCGGCGTGGCCGCAGTGATGGCAGATCATCCGGCGCCGGGCGCGGTGCAGCGTCATCGACACCGAGCAGCGGACGCACTGCGTCACCTGGGCGCAGTCCTCGCAGAGAGCGAAGGTCGCGTAGCCCCGGCGGTTGAGCAGCAGGATGGTCTGTTCCCGGCGCGACAGCCGCCGCCGCACGGCGTCCGCGAGCCGCGGGGACAGCACTCGCGGGGGCGGAGCGGGGGGCGCGGTGCCGGCCGGCGCGGGCGCGACCCAGGGCGCCGGCGCCGAAGCCGCGACCCCGGCCGGTTCGGGCGCGGTCCGGAGGTCCACCACCTTCACGTCCGGGAGGACCCCTCCGCCGACGCGATCGGGCAGCTCGAGAAGGGCGTACTTCCCCGATCGCGCGTTGACCCAGCTCTCGAGCGAAGGGGTCGCCGAACCCAGGAGGCAGATCGCGCCGGCGCCCTTCGCGCGGACCACGGCCACGTCGCGGGCGCTGTAGCGCGGGGTTTCGGACTGCTTGTAGCTCCCGTCGTGTTCCTCGTCCACCACGATGGCGCGGGGCGCGGGAACGGGAGCGAAGACGGCCGAGCGGGCGCCGACCGCAATGCGCTTGCCGCCCGAGCGGAGCAGCCGCCACGCGTCGAGGCGCTCGCCGTTCGACAGCCCCGAGTGCAGCACGGCGACCAAGTCGCCGAAGGCCTGCCGGAAGCGGCCGACGGTCTGCGGAGTCAGTGCGATCTCGGGAACGAGCACGATGGCGCCCCCGCCCTCCTCCAGAGCCCGCCGAATAAGCTCGATGTAGACGAGCGTCTTCCCCGAACCGGTCACGCCGTGCAGGAGGAAGGTGCCGCCCCCGCCGGCCAGCGCCCGTTCGAGAGGGGCCAGGACCCGTCGCTGGCCCGGCGTCGGGGTGTGCGCGGGTTCGTCCGCCGCCGGTTCGTCCCGGAACGGATCCCGCACGACCGCTTCCTTCGCCACGCGCACGAGCCCCCTGTCCTCCAGCCCCCGCACGACGCCGCGGCCGAACCCCGCCTCCAGCAGCGCGGCCAGCGGCTGCCGGCCGCCCGTCTGCAGGAGATGTTCGTACGCCTCGCGCTGGCGCTTCGCCCTGCCGAACACCCTGTCCATCTCCTCGAGGGTGCCGACGGAGCGGACCACCCGGGCCACCGCGCGCCGGGCGGGCGCGGGTTCCGCCGCGGCGGGGGCGGTCAGGAGCACGGGGAGCATGGCGCGCAACACGACCCCGAGGGGCACCACGTAGTACTTGGCGATCCACTCCGCGAGCCCCCACAGTTCGGCGCTGACGCTGGGTTCGTCTTCGAGTACGCGGATCACGTCCTTCAGGCCCGGGACCTCCGACCCGGAACCCGTCACCCATCCCACCAGGGTGCGATCCCTGAAGGGGACCCGCACGCGCGTGCCGGCCGCGGGGACCGGTCCGTCCAGCCGGTAGTTGAAGGCGCGCCGCAGCGGGACCGGAAGCGTCACTTCCACGAGCGAACGGCGGCCGGGCGTCACGGGCCGGTCACCTCCCCATTTGCGGGCGCCGGCCCCGGCCTTGCCAGCCCGGCGCCTCGCCGCTCTTGCCGCTCGGGCGGCTTTGTCCACGGACTGCCGGGTTTCAAAGGAGGAGGAAGACGTCCCGCTGGCGCTCGGAGACCGTCACCTCCGGCCCGGCCGGTCCCATGAAGACGTTGATTTCGGTGCGCATCCCCACGTCGTCCGGGATGTAGATGCCCGGCTCGACCGAGAAGCCCACGCCCGGCACGAGCACCCGGTCGTCGCGGGTCTCGAGGTTGTCCAGGTTGGGACCGCTTCCGTGCAGGTCCCGGTCGATCGAGTGGCCGGTGCGGTGGATGAAGTAGTCCCCGTACCCCGCGTCGGCGACGATCCGGCGGGCCACGTCGTCGGCCTCGAAGCCGCGAGTGGCCTCGCCGCGCGCATGCCGGGCCTCCAGCGACGCCACCACGCCGTCGCGCGCGGCCCTCAGCGTGCGCCACAGCTCTCCGATCCGGGGCGGAAGCTCGCCGCCCAGGTAGCCCATCCAGGTCTGGTCGGCTGGAACCGAGTTCCCGTGAACGGCGCCCCAGAGGTCTATCAGCAGGAGGTCGCCCGCGCGGATGGGCTCTCCCGCCTCGCCCGGGTCGTAGTGGGGATCGGCCGCCTTGGGGCCGACCGCCACGATGCAGTCGGCCTGAGCGGGGACGCCGCGCCGCTCCAGCTCGTCGCGGATCCAGCGCGAGAGCGCCCCTTCGGTGACGGTCTCGCCCCGCGAAACGCGGTCCGCCGCCCGCGCGAAGGCGTCCCGGGCCAGGGCCCTGACGATCTCGGACGCGCGCCCGTGCTCCTCGCGCTGGGCCGGGGTCCACACCGCGTGGAACGTCGACACGAGGTCGCCCGAACTGCGAAGTTCGACGCCCGTGCCGGCGATGACGTCCCGGATCCCGGCCGGAAGCAGGTCCAGGTACGGGACATCGCCCCGGGCCGAGGTCTCGGCCGCCGCCCGGTCGCATCCGGCCAGAAGGGCGCGCAGTCCCTCCACCATCTCCGCACGGCTCGAGTAGCTCTCCCTGGGCCAGTCCAGGTGGCGCCACGACGAGTGCTCGATGGCGTGGATCAGGAGACGAGGTCGGCCCGAAGCGGGAACGAGGGCGAAGCCGCGCCGGGTGGTCCATTCCAGCCCGAGCAGCGAGCGCCCGATCGGATTGCGGTCCTTGAAATCGTAGATCAGCCAGCCGTCGAGCCCCATGCCGCGGAGCGCCGCCTGTACCTTCGCGACACCCTCCCGCGTGGCCAGCAACGCCGGCGAATCGTCCGGCTCGACCTTCATGACTCCGCTTCCTCCGTCGCTTCGAGCTGCGCCAGGGCCGCGTCCAGGCGATCCCTCTCCTCTTCCGTAAGTCGCGCGGCCCCTTCCGCGGCCTTCCCCGCCCCCTTGAGACGGCGGAGCGCGACCACGACGAGCCCGAGCCCGGCCAGAAGCGCCGCCGGCGGCATCGCCCAGGCCAGCAGGCCCACCCCGTCGCGCTTCGGGAACGCGCGGTACTCCTCGCCGTGGGATGCAATCATCCATTCCACGAGACTATCGGCGTCAAGTCCATTTTCCGCAAGCATTTGAATGCTGTCACGCAACGCTTCGGCTTCGTGCGAGGGGCAGACTTCGAGCATGAGCCCGGGGCAGAAGGGGGAGCGGAGCCTGGAGATGGCGTCGCTCGCCTCGGAGCGAAGCTCCTCGGGCGCCGACTCGGCGTCGCGCGACCCGAGTTCCGCCCGCCCGGGCGCGGGGTTCGACTCGCACGCCGCCGACAGCGCCGCGATCAGCGCGACGAACCCGCCCCGAAGCCCGCCCGCCCGCCGGCGGCCGCGGTGCTCGGGCGGCTTTTCCGCGAAACTCGGAAGGCATGGTTTCGGCTCGCGCGGGGTGGCCACCCCAACTGGCGCGGCCATGACCGCTATCCACCGACTGTCAGGCATCCGTCTCCACCCCGGCGAGCTCCCGGATCACCGCCACGCACCCGTGCCCGAGCCGGACCGGGTCGTAGCCTCCCTCCAAGAATACCACAACCCTGCCCCCGCAACAGCGCTCCGCGGCCTCCATGACCATCCGCGTGGCGGCGCGGAGGTCTTCGGGCTCCAGAAGCTGCCCGCCCAGCGGGTCGCCGGCCAGGACGTCGAAGCCGGAGGAGACCAGGACGAAGTCGGGGGCGCTCCGCGAAACCGCGGTCTCCAACGCCCTCGCAAAGGTGTCCAGGTAGCGGCTGCGGGCGGTCCCCGCCGCCAGCGGCACGTTCAGCGTGGCCCCCTTCCCCCTCCCCCGCCCCGTCTCGCTCGCGGCCCCCGTGCCGGGATAGTGCGGGTGCTGGTGGAGCGACAGGAAGAACACGTCCGGGTCCTCGTAGAAGATCTCCTGGGTTCCGTTCCCGTGATGAACGT
Source organism: Gemmatimonadota bacterium (assembly GCA_028873825.1). Classification (GTDB taxonomy): domain Bacteria; phylum Gemmatimonadota; class Gemmatimonadetes; order Longimicrobiales; family Gaopeijiaceae; genus Bin94. The sequence continues at coordinate 41,644 of JAPPNM010000024.1, forward strand.
CCCAGTCCACGATCAGGACGCGTTCGGCCTCGCCCCGCGCCCGAAGGCTCGCGGCCGCCACGGCGATGTTGTTGAAGAGACAGAATCCCATTGCGCGGCCCGGAGTCGCGTGATGCCCGGGCGGACGCGCGGCCACGAAGGCGTTGCGGAACCGCCCCGCCGCGACCCCGTGCACGGCCTCGAGCCCGGCCCCCACGGTCCCGAGCGCGGCCTCCCACGAAGCGCCGGACACCCGCGTGTCGGCGTCGACCGTCACCGGCCGGCCCCGTTCGCGGGCCCGGTTCGCCGCCTCGCGCACCGTCTCGACCAGCGCCCCGGAGTGCACGAGCGCCACGTCCCTTTGCCGGGCCGTCTCCGGCGCCGCCTGCACCACCCTCCCGTGCAGCGCGACCAAGTCCTCCTTCAGCGCCGACGCCACCGCGCGCAGCCGGCCCTGGTGCTCCGGGTGGCCCCAGCCGGTGTCGTGGAGCACCGCCGAAGGATGCATGACGAAGGCCGTTCGCCGGGGCGCCGGCCCGGCGTCCGCATCGCCGCCCGCGGCGAAGTCCGAATCGGCGGGAGACGCGGCGGAACCGGGCGCGCCGCCCGCCGAACCGGCGCGGTCCGTTCCGCGTCCCGCGCGCCTAGCAGCCCGTGGACAAAATCCCCCCGGCATTCGAGCGGCGACGCATCCGCGC
>JAPPNM010000083.1 GCA_028873825.1 Gemmatimonadota bacterium
CGGCGCCTCGCCGCTCTCGGTGCTCGGGCGGCTTTATCCACGGACTGCTCGCCGTCGCTCTTGGAGCGGCCGGCCTCCTCCTCGCCGCCTGCTCCGCCCCTGCGGACGATGCTGCGGACGTCGGCGATTCCGCCATGCAGTCCCTGGTCGACCAGTACGCCGTCTTCCGCCTCGAGGCCGATCTCTCCCACCTCTCCGAGAACGACCGGCAGGTCGTCCGCCTCCTCATCGAGGCCGCCGAGCCCATGGACGGCGTCTTCTGGCAACAGGCGTACGGGGACAAGGAGGCCGCGCTCGCGCTTGCCGCCGGCGACGAGGCCGCCCGCCGGTTCATCGAGATCAACTACGGGCCCTGGGACAGGCTCCGGGGCGACGAACCGTTCGTCGACGCCGTGGCCGCCAAGCCCGAGGGCGCCAACTTCTACCCCGCCGACATGAGCGCGGACGAATTCGAGGCCGCGGCCGCCGAAAACGAAGCCCTTCGCTCCCTCTACACGCTGGTGCGCCGGGGCGGCGACGGCGCGCTGGTCGCCCACCCCTACCGCGAGGCCTTTGCGGAGGCCCACACGGCCGCCGCCGCCAAGCTGCGCGAAGCCGCCGAGCTGGCCGGCGACCCCGGCCTCGCCCACTACCTCGCGCTGCGCGCCGACGCCCTCGAGACCGACGACTACCGGCCGAGCGACATGGCGTGGCTCGACATGAAGGACAACCCCATCGACGTCGTGATCGGTCCGATCGAGACGTACGAGGACCAGCTCTTCGGCGCCAAGGCCGCCCACGAGGGCTTCGTTCTGATCAAGGACATGGAGTGGAGCGAGAGGCTGGCGCGTTTCGCGGCGCTGCTGCCGAGCCTGCAGGAGAGCCTTCCCGTGCCCGGCGAGTACAAGGCTGAGATGCCGGGTACCGATTCCGACCTGAACGCCTACGACGCCGTCTACTACGCCGGCGACGCCAACGCGGGCGCCAAGACGATCGCGATCAACCTCCCGAACGACGAGGATGTCCAGCTCGCCAAGGGGACCCGGCGGCTCCAGCTCAAGAATGCCATGCGGGCCAAGTTCGACAAGATCATGGTGGGGATCGCCGAGGAGCTGATCGACGAGGACCAGCGGCGGTACGTCGTCTTCGACGCCTTCTTCGGGAACGTGATGTTCCACGAGGTGGCGCACGGGCTGGGGATCAAGAACACGATCGACGGCCGGGGCACCGTGCGCGAGGCGCTGCGCGAGCACGCGTCGCCGATGGAGGAGGGGAAGGCGGACGTGGTGGGGCTACACATGGTCACCCAGCTCTTCGAGCGCGGCGAGCTCACCGAACACTCGGTCGAGCACCACTACGTGACCTTCCTCGCCGGGATCTTCCGCTCGGTCCGCTTCGGCGCCGCGAGCGCGCACGGCCGCGCGAACATGGTGCGGTTCAACTACTTTCGCGAACAGGGCGCCTTCAGCCGGGACGAGGCCACCGGGACGTACCGGGTGGACTTCGAGGCGATGCGGGAGGCGGTGGCGGGGCTGAGCGAGCTTATCCTCACGCTCCAGGGGGACGGCGACTACGAGGGGGTCGCGAAGCTGATCGAGGAGAAGGGGGTGGTGCCGCAGGACCTGCAGGCGGATCTGGACCGGCTGGACGCCGCCGGCATTCCGCGCGACATCGTCTTCGAGCAGGGGGTGAACGTGCTCTTCGGGGAGTCCTGAGGCGCTTCGACTCACCCGTCCGCTTGGGCGGCTTTATTCGCGGACTGCTGCCGGCATGCGGTAGCCGACCCCGCGCTCGGTGAAGATGTAAGTCGGCTTCCTCGCCCGGTCGCCGAGCTTGCAGCGGAGCTTCCTCACGGCGGTGCGCACCGGCTGCGCGCTGCCGGGTGTGCGCGCTCCCCAGACATGGCGCAGGAGGACGTCGTAGGTCGTCACCCCGCCCGCGTTGAGCGAGAGGGCGCGCAGCAGCCCGTACTCGGTGGCGGTGAGGCGCACGGGAGTTCCGGCCACGGTCACCCTGCGCTTTTCGTAGTCGATGGCGAGGTCGCCGAGCCGGAAGGGCTCGCGTCCGGGTCCGGCTTGCCTGCGCAGCGCCAGCCTGACGCGCGCCACGAGTTCGGCCGGCCCGAACGGCTTGACGATGTAGTCGGCGGCGCCGGCCTCCAGCGCCTTCGCGACGGTGTCGCCGCGCCCGTAGGCGGAGATGAAGATCACCGGCAGGCCGGCGAGCGCCGGAAGCGTCTCCATCAGCTCGATGCCGTCCGTGCCGGGCAGCACGAGGTCCAGAAGGACCAGACGAGGCCTGCGGGTCTTGACCAGGCTGGGCACCTCGCCCGGCTCGGCCGTGACGACGGGCGCGTAGCCGGCCGCCGTGAGCGCGCCGCGCGCCTGGTGCAGCGCATTGGGATCGTCGTCCACCACTAGGATGGGTATCCGCTCCCGCTCCGGCCGCAACGGCGGGGCACCGCTCGCCGAAGCGCTTGCCTCCGCCACCGGCAGCGTGAACGTCACGCGCGTGCCCCGGCCCGGCCCGCCGCTCTCGGCCCGGATGCGCCCGCCGTGCGCCTCCACCAGCCCCTTGCAGATGACGAGCCCCAGGCCGGATCGCCGCCCCCGGGCATCGGCGCCCGTGTGGCGGCTGAACAGGCGGGACAGGGTGTCCCGCGCCATGCCTTCGCCTTCGTCGGCGACCGAGATCGCGACATGCGTGCCGTCGCGCGCCGCCTCCACCCGGATGGGCGTGGTCTCCGGCGAGTGCCGCGCGGCGTTGGAGAGCAGGTTGTCGAGCAATTGGACGACGCGCCGCCCGTCGGCCATCACCGGGGGCAGGTCCGGCGGCAGGTCGGCGGCGACGGAGTGCCCCCCGCCCCCGCCCGCGAACGCGGTGCGCGCCCGCTCGACGAGGGCGCCGACCTCCTCGGGCACGGCATCCACGGCCAGCGTGCCCGCGCCGATGCGCCCCGCGTCCATCAGGTCGGCGATCAGCCCGTCCATGCGGTCGGCCTGCTCCTCGACGATGTGCAGAAACTGGCGCAGCTCCGCCCGGTCGGGGTCGCGCGAATCTCCCAGCGCCGTCGCCGCCGAGCCCTTGATGGCGGCCAGCGGCGCCCGTAGCTCGTGGCTCACCAGCTCCAGGAACTCCGCCCGCGAGCGCTCCAGCGCCTCGAACGGGGCCAGGTCCCGGATGGTCACCACCACCGTCTCGACCGCGCCCTCGTCGGAGCGGATCGGGGTCGCGTCGAGCAGCATCCGGACGCTCCGCCCGCCGGGCACCGAGAGCTCGACCTCCTCGGCGCGCACCCGCTCCGTGTCGCCGAGGTCGGCGAGCGTGACCTCGCTCCCGTCGCCCCGCCGGCAGGTGACCGTCTCCGGAAGCCGCTCGACGGGACGGCCCGGCGCGCTCAGCCCGGCCACGATGCGCTTTGCCTCCCGGTTGAGGGACAACGGCGCGCGGGTCGCGGCGTCGAACACCACGACGCCGGTGGGCGAGGTCTCGACCAGCGCCTCCAAGTCGGCCCGGGCGCGCCGCTCGTGGCGGTGCGCGCGGGCGTGGGCGATGGCGACCGCCGCCTGCTGCGCGAACAGCGCCAGCACCGCCTCGTCTCCTTCGGTGAACCCGCCCTCCTTCTCCGCGAGGAAGAAGCCGCCCACGGGCGTGTCCCGGTGACGTATCAGCGTGCCCAGCAAGGTGCGGCAGGGAATCGGGGGCGACGGCAAGCCGAGCGGGCGGATGTAGTCCGCCAAGTCCGGCAGTCTTATTGGCTCCGCGGCGCCGAGCAGGTGTTCGAAGAGCCGGAGCCCGTCGGTCCACGCGACCAGCGTGCCGTGCTCCTCCGGCGTGAGACCCGAGGTGACGAAGTCGAGGGGGCTGCCCGGAACCGCCGGGGCGTAGATGGCGCCGTAGCGGGCGCCGGCGAGCGAGCGGGCGCCCTCGACGGCCTCGCGCAGCACGGTGTCGAGGTCGAGGCTCGCGCCGATGCGCAGCATCGCCGCGATCACGGCGGAATCGCCCTCCCCCGGAGGTGCGGCTACCGGCGCCGGTTCGTGGAAATCGTTTATCGGTGCGTCTTCCTCGTCAGCGGTCACAGTGAGAACACGATATATGATGCCTCCTCGCTGTTTCAGGTGGGCAGGTTGAAGGTCAGTTTGCCGCATACCAGG
>JAPPNM010000086.1 GCA_028873825.1 Gemmatimonadota bacterium
GGGAATAGCAGCGCTATTCGCCAGAGGAGCAACGCAGAGCGCAGCCTTGGAGTGGTAAAATGTAAAACAGACATTACATAGTGTAATGTATGCTTTACAACGTGGACCGGTGAAGCGAAGCGGCCAGCGCGGATGAATCGCCGGTCGAATGCCGGGGGGATTTTGTCCACGGGCTGCTAGAAGCCGCCGGGCGGCTCGTCGTCACCGGGGGGCGGCAGCGCTTCCCCGGCCGGAGACTCCTCCTCCGGCGGCGCCACCTCGACGCTTGGCACCAAGCCCGGCGCACCCTCGGTCGCGGGGAGTACAGGTTGCGGCGCGTCCGTGGCCATCTCCTCGAGGACGGACACGGGGGCCGCCGAGCGGGAAGACATGATGGCGAGCACCAGCGCCAGCGCCATGAACCCGGAGCCGGCCATCCAGGTCGCGCGGGTCAGCAGAGTGGTCGCCTGACGGCCCCCCAGCACCTCCGTCGCCGCCGCTCCGCCTCCCATCGCGGCCAGCCCGCCGCCCTTCCCCGCCTGCAGGAGGATGACCACCCCCAGGAACACGCCGTCCAGGACCAGCAGAGTCAGCAGAAATCCGTACATGTCGCCGCCGTGGTGGGTTCGGAACGCAGTTTCGCGTCTGAAGCTGCCCCGGGGGGCGGCCGGTGTCAACACTCGCTCTCTCCCGGCGCTCGGCCCGCCCGGGATCCGGCCCCGGCGGTGCGCGGACAGGCCCGCGCGAGCGCCGCGGCGTCGAGATGCCGACTCTCACGCGAGCCGGACGGCGGAAGGCCGCCGCCATGCCCGCCCGCCGGGGCGAGACCGTTGGGGACGGCGAACTCAACCCCCGCCCGGCCCCGCCACCGCACCCGCCTCCGCGATCCTCGCGAAAACGTCCGGGTCCAGGCTCGCGCCCCCCACCAGCACCCCGTCCACGTCCGGCGCGGACATCAGCGCGACCGCGTTGCCCGGTTTCACGCTGCCTCCGTAGAGCACCGGTACCCGCACGCGCCTGCCCAAAGCGGAACGCACGATCCCATGGGCCTCGGCCGCGTCCTCCGGCGTCGCCGTCTCTCCGGTCCCGATCGCCCACACGGGCTCGTAGGCGACCATGGCCGCCCGCGCGCCGGCGAGCGATCCTGCGAAAGCGCCGACTTGGCGCCGCAGCACTTCCTCCAGCCGGCCCGCCCTCCGCTCCTCCAACAGCTCGCCCACACACACTACCGGCGCCAGCCCGGCCCGCACCGCCGCTCGCACCTTGCGGCCCACCTCGGCGTCGGTCTCCCCGAAGATGTGGCGGCGCTCGGAATGGCCGATCAGGGTCAGCGCGGCTCCCGCCTCCCTGGCCATTTCGGCGGAGGTCTCGCCGGTCAGGGCCCCCGAGCCCTCCCAGTGGATGTTCTGTACGCCGAACTCCGCCGGGACGCGCGCGCCGTCCGCGGCGGCCGCCAGCGACAGGTCCGGAGTGAAGAAGACCAGGCGCACCGCACCCTCCTCCACCGCCGGGCTGAACCGCGCGAAGAACCGCTCCGCGGCGGCGGGTCCGTGATTCATCTTCCAGTTGCCGGCCACGACCTTCGAGCCCGCTCCCGGCGCTCGGGCGGATTCGTCCACTGGCTCCTCGGCCATTCGCACTTCCTCCACGCGTCTAAGTTCGTCAGTCCGGTGATTGTGCCCTTGACTCAAGGGAGGGTTGCCTAACTTACGGTATGACCGCCGGTAACACCTTGTCCGTCGTGCTCCTGGAGCATCGCGTCGAGCTCGCCAACCGCCTTCTTCCCGAAGATTTCGGGTCATCACCTCGCGGTCGGTCTTCTCCGTGATGTTCCTCGGCAGCCTGCGACGCTTCCTAGGGGGTGAATCGGCCTGTGAGCCCCGTTCGGGCCGCAGTGGCCGCACCCATCAGACCGGCCGCCGCCGTTCGTTCCTAGACTCCGGCATACTCCCGCAGGGCCTGGAGAGTTCCGTTCATCTCCCTGACCTGGGACTCGATCACCGGGATCTTCGCGACATCCTCCGCCATCGAGTCCAGCTTCCCGTTGATCTCGCTGAGCTTCCCGTCGACCTCGCTGAGCGCCCCCTCCTTGATGCGGCGGTAGACCCGCGCCTCGGAGGCGACCATCTCGCCCCGGATCCACTCCTGGTCCTCTCGCGTCAGGCTCATCCCGTCCCCCCCACCGACACGAGGAACTCCAGGGGATAATCCCAGAATTCCAGGTTCGTCACGACCACGCGCACGGAGTCCGCCACCTCGACGGCGGCAATCGCGAGTGTCGTAAGGTCGTTCTCCAGCCAGACGGCCACCGCCTCGCTGGACGACTCGGCCTCGAAGAGCGCATAGTCGGAATAGGATCTGGCGAGCTCCAGGCAGTCCTTTCGGAGAAAGAAGTGGTCTTCAAGGGGCACCGCCACCGTGTCGCCGACCCGCATCTCCACATCCGGCATCCTGTCGTTCTCCAGATCGTAAGGATGCCCGGAGGTGGGATTGCAGGGGGCTCCTCCATTCTCCTCGCAGGCCAGGGCCGCCACGACGGCCAGCAGAGCGATTCCTCTAGCAGTTCTCATAGTCCCGCTCCTCCGAATTTCAGGTTCTTCAACCATGTCCATCGAATATGATGGTGGTTCCAGTCGTCAGGCTCGTCGGCCTTCTCCCTGACGCCGATGGGGCTGTCGATCCCACGGAACACCTGCCGGTGGACCACAGGGTTGATACGGTTCTCTAGGCACCAGACGATGTCGGACACGTTCTTCCGGTCGTGCCACTTGTCCGGAAGAATCCTCCGCGACCTCTTGACCTGACAGGTCTTGAAGACCCTGGCGACGTAGAAGGCGTCGTATTCCGTGTAGTCGCCATCCTCCTCGGTATCGTCGATCAGGTCCATGAAGAGCGCGGCGACCCACGCCTCGATCTCCGCCTTCCGGTAGTGGGTGATGTTCCGGCACCAGGGGGGCCAACTCGGGGCATCGGGGGTGCCGAGATGCTCGTAGCACTTCCCGTAGTAGCCGTCCGGGTCGTCTTCGGTGACCGACCCGATGGTCCCCGCGTAGTTGGCGAAGCCCTCCTTCAGGGCGCACTTGTACGAGGATGCCTTGTCGTTGTTGTGGGGATCGCGGTTGGGCGCGTTCCAGCCGCCGCCGAGCGCCTTGTGGTGCAGCGCGTGTCCGTACTCGTGAGCGGCGACCCACAGAAACCGCGACCGGCCCGTGAGCCGCCACCCCAGGGTGATCTCGTCCGAGTTGCGGCTGTAGTACGTTTCGGATTTCTTGCTGAAGTCCACCTTCCAGTCGATCCGGGGCCGCGAGTGCCAGAAGTGCCAGGTTATGGCCTCGGCGGAGGTGTCCAGATTCCGCCATGACAGGTACAGGTACTTGCTGACGTGGGCGTAGATCCTCTGGCCGCAGAAGCTGTCGTTCAGGGCCACTCTCGGCATGACCTTCTTCTCGCCCTGGACGTAAAATGTCTGCGGCACCTTGCCGCCTATCCACATGACCCGGCCCTCCTGGGGGCACCTGAAGGCCACGATCCCGCTCTCGCCGACAGTGGCCCATGTGGACCTCCCGAAGTTGCTGTACTTGGCGAAGACCTCCGTCCCCACCGCAGGCTGGAGGCCCTGGCTCTGTGAAATGTAGTAGACCACCTCGATGTAGACCGAATCCTCATGCCAGGGCGTCGAGCCCGTCGTATCGGCCGCGAAGTACGGGGCGCTGTCCGCCATCAGCGGGCCGGGAGCCGGACGCATCCCCTCGGGGAAGATCGAGTCCTCGAAGAGGCGCGTCAGCTGGCCGTCCGTCCCGGAGACGTACATCCAGACCGAGTAGTGCGACTCGTCGAAGAGCCAGGGGCCGCCGTCAGGACCGTGCGTGTAGGCGTTCACCAGGACCTGGTAGTAGCCCGCGACAGCGCCGGGAACGGTGAAGGACGCCCTCCACCTCTCGCCTTCCGCCATGGGCGGCAGGGTCCATCTGGCTTCGACCGGCGATTGTGCACTTGACGCACGCGAGGCCGTGCGTTAACGTGCTGTTCGGAAG
>JAPPNM010000051.1 GCA_028873825.1 Gemmatimonadota bacterium
AGACTTACGTGATTTCCTGCCGGGATTCAGATCTCCGGTGCTCCGCCTGACGGGCCCGTGACTCGCCTGGCCGTCTCTATCTCTTCTCGGTCAGACGGCCTGACAGATACTTGTGGATGACGCTCGACAACAGCGTCTGATACGGGATTCCCTCTTCGCGCGCTCTGGCGTGAGCGAGGGTGAAGTCGCGTTCGGTCACCCGGAGGTTCACCCGCCGCGTCTTCTTGAAGGTGCTTCGGGCCGCGATCCGGGCCGCTTCCATCTCGCTTTGGGCTCCGGCGGCACGGCGCAACTCGCCCCGCTCGAAGTTCTTCAGGATCTCGCGTTCTTCCGGGTTCAGTCGGTCGGTCATGGCTATCGCCTCTTCTGGTATTCGCGTGTGGCCTTCCGGCTTGGAATGATCGTTTTCAGGAACCGCGACCCGTCGGCAGCGGTCACGAAAGGAACGAGGCAGACGTAGCTGTCGATTTCCACGACGTAGATCGTCTGACCCGGGTATCGCTCCTGATTCGGGTGTTCCAGAACATCCACCAAGCCGTCCCGTTCGATCGCGGAGATGACCCGCTCGAAGGAGACCCCCCTCCGTTCAACGAGTTCGCGGTTCTTCTCCAGGTTCCAATCGAAGCGTGGACTCATGATCCAATAGTCATCCATTGTGTGCTGTTTGTCAACGATCCCGATCCGCACGCTCGGGCGTGAGCGAGGTTGAAATCGCGGTCGGTCACCCGGAGGTTCACCCGCCGCGTCTTCTTGAAGGTGCTTCGGGCCGCGATCCGGGCCGCTTCCATCTCGCTTTGGGCTCCGGCGGCACGGCGCAACTCGCCTCGCTCGAAGTTACCTTCAGGAACCATCACCGCCCGACAGGAGCCCGACCCGTATGCCGAACCGATGGCGAGACTGGCTGGCCCAGGCCGAGCATGACCTCGGCCAGGCTACCGCGTCTCACCGCGATAGCCGCCACGATTGGTCCTGCTTCGCATCTCACCAGGCAGCCGAGAAGGCGGTCGAGTCACTCCATTTGGCAACGGGACGGGAAGCATGGGGTCACGTGACTGCGAGACTCCTGAACCAGTTGCCGACCCCTCCGCCCCCGGAACTGATCGACCGTGCCAGGATACTCGACAACTACTACGTGCCCGCCCGGTACCCGAACGGTCACGTCGAGGGCCCGGCATACGAACACTACGGATCCCTTCACAGCTCGCAGGCTCTGGACCATGCCCGAGCGATCATCGATTTCGTCCGTAAAGCTCTGGCCGACGCCTGACGTCGTCCTGGCGGAACTCCGGGCCTGGGCTGCACGCCAACGGAACGCCAGGTCCGAGTTGGCCGCGCTGGGCTATTTCGGTTCCCATGCCCGGGGGGACACCGGCTTCGGCAGCGATCTCGACTTGGTCGCGGTCGTGGAGCGCAGTGATGTACCCCGCATGGAACGAGGTCGCGACTGGCCCTGCGAGCGTCTGCCCGTTCCGACCGATCTCCTGGTCTTCACCGTGGATGAATGGCAGGCGATGATGGAGCGCGGGGGACGCTTCGCGGGGGTGATGAAGGATGAAGTGGTGTGGGTGATCGGGTCGGGACCGTGACGACGCGAAACCGGCGCGGAATCGCTTGACACCGCCCGAATCACGTCATGTCCGGTTTTTGTCCACGGGCGGCTAGCGCGCCGCCGCCGACGCCGGGCCCAGGATCTCGCCGAGCAGGGACGCGTCGAGGTTGCCGCCGGAGAGGACCGCGCACACCTTGCGGCCCGCCGCCGGGACGCGTCCCGAGAGGAGCGCCGCCGCCGCGGCCGCGCCGGAGTACTCGACCACCAGCTTCCGCCGCGCGACGAGGTGGACGGCGGCCCGGCGGATGGCGTCGTCGCCGACGAGCACCACGTCGTCGAGGAGCGCCGCCGCGTGGGCGAAGGTTAGGTCGCCGGCGCGGACGGGCGCGAGGCCGTCGGCGATCGTGTCGGTGCCTTCCAGGGTGGCCGGGGCCCCCGCGTCGAGCGCACGCCGCATGGTGGGCGCTCCCGCGGGCTCGACCCCGACGATCGTGCTCTGCGGCTTCAGCCGCCGAAGCGCCGCCGCGCAGCCCGCCGCCTGTCCTCCCCCTCCCACCGGAACCAGCAGCGTGTCCACCTCCGGCCACTCGTCGAAGACTTCCAGGGCCACCGTTCCCGCGCCGGCTATGATCCAGGGGTGGTCGAAGGGGGGGACCATGACCTGCCCCTCGGCGGCGGCTATCTCCTCGGCGCGAGCGCGGCGGTGCTCGGAGGTCGTGCCGGCGAACTCGACCCGGGCGCCCAGTCGGCGGGCTCCGTCGCTCTTGACCCGGGGCGCGGTAGCGGGCAATACGACGACTGCGGGCACGCCCACAAGCCCGGCGGCGAAGGCCACGGCCTGCGCGTGATTTCCCGACGAATACGCGATCACGCCGCGCTCCAGCTCGCCGGGGGAGAGCCGCGCGAGGAAGTTGCAGGCGCCGCGGGCCTTGAAGGATCCCGCCCTCTGCAAGGATTCGCACTTGAGGCGCACTTCGCCGCCCGCCCTCTCCGACAGGCCGGCGTCCGGAACCAGCGGGGTGCGGACGACCGCGCCGCGGATGCGTTCGGCGGCCTCCCGGATGTCGCGGAGCGGTACGAGGCCGCCGCTACTCGCCGCCGTCGTCATCGCCGCCGCCCACCACCAGGGCCACGTCCACGACGGAGTCCCCCTCGTCCAGGTTGACCAAGCGCACCCCCTGGGTGGCCCGCCCGGTCACCCTCATCTCGTCCACGCGCTGCCGGTTCACCACCCCGTTGCGGGTGATAACCATGAGCTGGTCGCCGTCGGCGACGGCCTTGACCGCCACCACCCGCCCCGTCCTTCCGGTGAGCTTCAGGTTGATCACGCCCAACCCGCCCCTCTGCTGCAGCCGGTACTCGCCGATCTCGCTCCTCTTGCCCATCCCGCGCTCGGTGGCGGCCAGGAGCGTCTCCTCCGGGCGGCGCACCACCACCATTCCCACCACTTCGTCGTCCTTGCCGAGGCGGACCCCTATCACCCCCTCCGTGTTCCGCCCCATGGGCCGCACGTCCGACTCCCGGAAGCGAATCGCCTTGCCCAGCCGCGTGGCCAGAACCACCTCGTTGGAGCCGTCGGTGATGCGGACGTCGATCAGCTCGTCGCCGTCGCGGAACTTGATCGCGTGGATCCCCACCGCGCGCACGTTGCCGTAGGCCGACAGCGGCGTCTTCTTGACGATGCCGTTCCTGGTGCAGAAGAGAAGGAAGCGGTCCCGGGCGAACTCCCGCACCGGCAGCACCGACGCGACCTTCTCGCCGGGGGCCAGCTCCAGGAAGTTGACGATGGGCTTTCCCTTGGCGTAGCGGTTTCCCCGGGGAATCCCCCACACCTTGACCCAGTGGCAGCGGCCCTGGTCGGTGAAGGCCATGAGATAGTCGTGGGTGGAGGCGATGAAGAGGTGCTCGACCCAGTCCTCGGCCCGCGTGTCCATCCCCCGCAGCCCCCTCCCGCCCCGCCTCTGCGCGCGGTAGGTGTCGACCGGAATGCGCTTCACGTACCCCTGGCGCGACATCGTGATCACGACCTCTTCGTCGGCGATGAGGTCCTCGACCTCGAAGGAGGTGACGCCGCCCCGGATCTCCGAGCGCCGGTCGTCGCCGTAGCGCCGGGCCATCTCCCTCAGCTCGTCCTTGATGATCCCCATCCGGACGCTCCGGTCGCCGAGGATGCGCTCCAGCTCGGCGATCCGCGCCCGCACCTCGGCCAGTTCCGTGTCGAGCTTCTCCATCTCGAGCCCGGTCAGGCGGGCGAGGCGCATGTCCAGGATCGCGCGGGCCTGCCGCTCGGAAAGGTCGAAGGCGGCCCTCAGGGTCACGGCCGCCTCGTGGGCGTCCCGCGACCCCCGAACGATCCTCACCACCTCGTCGATGTTGTCGACCGCGATCCGGAGACCCTCCAGGACGTGCTCGCGTTCCTTCGCGGCGGCCAGGTCGAAGCGGCTGCGCCTGACGACCACGTTGTGGCGGTGGTCGATGAAGTGCAGGAGCATTTCGCGCAACGGCATCGTCCTCGGCACGCCGTCCACGAGGGCCAGGAAGATGGCGCCGAAGGTGGACTGCATCTGCGTGTGCTTGTAGAGCAGGTTGAGGACGACCTGCGGGACCGCGTCGCGCTTGAGCTCGATCACCACGCGGAGGCCGTCCCGGTCCGACTCGTCGCGCAGGTCGCGGATCGAGGCGAGCTTCTTCTCGCGCACCAGCGCGGCGATCTGCTCGATCAGGCGGGCCTTGTTCACCATGAAGGGGATCTCGCTGACGATGATCCGGGCCGGGCCGTCGCCGTCGTCCTCGATCTCCGCCTTCGCCCGGATGACGATCCGCCCGCGCCCGGTCCGGTACGCCTCCCTAATCCCCTCGGTCCCGCAGATGTGGCCGCCCGTGGGGAAATCCGGCCCCTTGACGATGTCTTCGAGCGCCCGCCGGGGCAGCTCGGGGTCGTCGATCAGCGCCAGCAGGCCCGCGACCACTTCGCGCAGGTTGTGCGGCGGAATGTTCGTCGCCATCCCCACCGCGATCCCGGACGAGCCGTTGATCACGAGGTTGGGAGCCTTGGAGGGGAGGACCGAAGGCTCCTTCAGCCGGCCGTCGAAGTTCTCGTCGAAGCGGACGGTGTCCTTGTCGATGTCGGCGAGAAGCTCCATGGACAGGCGCTGGAGCCGGGCCTCGGTGTAGCGGTACGCGGCGGCCGAGTCGCCGTCCACCGACCCGAAGTTCCCCTGCCCGTCCACGAGCGGGTAGCGGAGCGAGAAGTCCTGGACCATGCGGACCAGCGCGTCGTAGACGGCGGAGTCGCCGTGCGGGTGGTACTTCCCCAGCACCTCGCCGACGACCGTCGCGCACTTCTTGTAGGCGCGCCCGGGGGAGAGTCCCAGCTCCGACATGGCGTAGAGGATGCGCCGGTGCACCGGCTTGAGGCCGTCGCGCACGTCGGGCAGCGCGCGCTGCACGTTGACGCTCATCGAGTAGTCGATGAACGACTCGCGCATCTCCTGTTCGAGGATTCTCTCGAGGATCCGTTCGCCGGTGGCGCCCTGGCTGTCTTCGGGCATGGATCAGCGGTCCGCGGACAGGGCCGCCCGGGCGCCGGGTGCGGCGAGGCGCCGGGCCGGCGGTCCGTGGATAAAGCCGCCCGAGCGGCGAGGCGCCGGGCCGGCAAGGCGCGACGAAGGGGGAATAGCAGCGCTATTCGCCCGAGGAGCAACGCAGAGCGCAGCCTTGGAGTGGCAAAATGTATAGCATACATTACATAGTGTAATGCATACTTTACAGCGTGGACGGGTGAAGCGAAGCGGCCGGCGCGGATGCATCGCCGTTCGAATGCCGGGGGGATTTTGTCCACGGGCCGCTAGCGGAGGGCTCTTTTCCACGGGCTGCCAGGGTGCGGGAAGCGGGAAGGCCGCGGGGCCGGGGAGGGGTGCCGAACGAGTCCGGAACGGGCCTCGGACAGCCTTTAAGGATAGCCGGATTCGGGGGGATTTTCAAGGTGCGGGACCGTCCCGGGGGGAGCGCCTTCACCGCCTGCGATACGACCAAGCCTCCTGACTACAACGACCTGAAGGGCTCGTATGGCGGCACGATTCGGGGAACCGGAAGCAGATCACGTTGGGCGGGCAGGACACCTAGCAGTGCGTGGATGAAGCCGCCCGAGCACCGAGAGCGGCGAGGCGCCGGGCCGGCGCGGATGCCTCGCCGTTCGAATGCCGGGGGGATTTTGTCCACGGGCTTGTCTAGCGCCAGATAGCTTTTCCCGCTACCGCCAGCGCCACCGAGCGCCGCCGCTTCGCCGCGCCTCATGGCCGGGTGCGCCCAGTCTCCGGACGTGGTGACGGACACCACGGCCTCGGGCGCTTCGCCGGGGTCCCACGTGGCCGCGTCCACCGTGTAGGGCTGGGCCGGTTCAAGGGCCTTCAGCGCCTCCCTTGCCGTCTTCGCGACGGCCACCCGTTCGGCAAGGTCCGCCGCTGCGTCCGCCTCGACGGGCCAGCTTGTGGGTCCAGTCGCGTTTCTCCCGGCCTTGCGGTTGCCGCCCGTAGGGAGGGTTGCAGAACACGGGGAGAGGGGGCCAGACAGCCGACAACCCGTCTTCGCCGTGCGGGGAACCGGGGCCGTACCAGACTTCCGCCCGCACCGTGCGTTGAGCGTCCGGGGAAGACGCCGGATCGAGTCCGATGCTCCCTCCCATGGCCGCCCGCGCCGCCTCCACAAGCAAACCGGGGGTGTGCCAGTCGTCGCCCGTGCGGGACGCGCCCGGTTGCCCACGTGCGCCGGGAAGTCCGCGCCGATCCTCGCGTAGCTGACGCCGGGACGGCGCGCCTTCTCAACGGCCATGGCGCGGTCGCGCTCGCGGACGCGCTCGCGCCGCGCCGCCCCGGGACGCCCGGCCCGCCGCCGCCCTCTGCGCCACTCGCTCGCTATCCATGCGTCCGAAGTTGGGACATTCGGATACCGAACGGAAGCCTCTCTCAAGAGCGGAGATCAACCAACGGCGCTCGCCCACGAACGGAAACAGGGCGGTGCCATGCGCGCGGGCCGGACGGATACCGGCATTGGCCGCGGCTTCAAACCGTGACGGTCCGGCGTCACACTTTCGGCGAAGGAATCCGGAGTTTCGGGGATCGAAGGGGAACCCCCTCGCCAGCCCCGGCCGTACCCACACCGGGTAGGCTGGCCGCCCCCCCCCCTTCCCCTACTGCCGGCAGCGCCGGTGCCAGTCCTCCACGTGCTCTCCCGGAAGCCGTCCGGCGGCCCTCAGCGCCCAGCGGGGCGTGGCCGAACCCGCACGTAGAACTTGTGGGGGGCGGAAAGCTCCGTCGCGACGGTCACGCGCACGGAGTCCGCCACCTCGACGGCGGCAATCGTGAGAACCTGCTCCGAAACCGAGACGGCGACCGCCGCCGAATCGGCCGATTCGGCATACCACCACGGGTAGCCAGCCTCGACGCACTCGACAGGGCGGAAGTAGTCCGCGAGGGGCGCCTCCACCGTGTCCCCGACCAGCAAGTCGAGGTCCGGCATCTCGCCCCAGGGATCTAACTCGACCCCGCAATCCGCGCCGCCCCACCAACAGCCCGGAATCGTCGCGGCGACGGCCGCCAGAACGATGTCTCTAGCTGTTCTCATTTTCCGCCTCCTCATTTCAGGTTCTTGAGCCAGGTCGCCCGGATGTCGAGGGCGTCCCAGTCCGGCGGCTCCGTGGCCTTCTCCTTGACGTCCACCGGAGTGCGGATGCCCGGGAACACCTCCTTATGTAGCGCGCGGTCGATGTAGTTCTCGAGGCACCATACGATGTTAGAGACGTTTGTCCGCGGCCACCATATGTGGATGTCGGGAAACCAGGGTATGTCGTACTTACTCTGGGTCTTGCAGGTCTTGAACACCTCGGCGACGTAGCGGCCGGGGTACTCCGTCCAGTCGTACCGCTCGGTATTACTGTCGGTCAGGTCGAGGAAGAGCGCGGCGACGTGCCCCTCGATCTTCGGCTTCTGGCCCTGAGGGGCCTCCACCCGGCAGCTTCCCTCCCGGGGGTTTTTCAAGGGCTTCCCGGGGTCTCCGAAGTGCTCGAAGCAGTCCCGCCGGTAGCCACCCGACCCGATGGTCCCGGCGTAGTGGGCGAAGCCCTCCTGCAGGCGCACCTGACGTTGGTGACCTTGGTAAGCCAGTGCGAGAAGCAGGTCCAGTCCCAGTAGTCCCACGCCTTGTCGCCGGGCCACCACAGGCCGCCGAGCGCCTTGTGGTGCAGCGCGTGCCCGTACTCGTGGGCGACGGTGAAGAAGAATCGCGGCTCAGCAGGTAGCCACGCAAGCACGATCTTCTCGAAAATCGGGATGGGGTTGTAGTACGAAGCGCCGCTGTCGAAGCGCAGATCCCATCCGATCCGCTCCCGCGTGTACCCGAAGTGTCCGGTCAGGGTGTCCGCCGCGAGGTTCAGCAGGCGCCACGGCAGGTACTTGTGAGCCTTGACCTCGACGAACACCAGCTGGCCGCAGTGGCGCTCGTCCGTCTGCCAGGACGCGATGGTCTTGTGGCCAGAAACGAGATCGGTGTGGGGAACGACGGCACCGCCGTAAACGGTGCTGCTGGAGCTCCTCGCACACCTGAAAGCCACGACCCCCGGGATGTGGAGCTCGTGGCCGTCCGGTTCCTCGGGGACGACGCGCCATTCCCTTAGCCCGTTTTTGCCTTCCTGCGCCCAGACCGCAGCGCCCACCGCAGGTTTGAATTGAAGCCCCTCTTTCCGAGACGCTGTAGGCCACGGCGAGGTACACCGAGTCGGGGTGCCATGACGAGCCTGATTCGATTCCGGCCACAGCGGCCCCGGCGGCCATCCCGTCGCCGGTCCGGCCGCCGGGTGGACCCCCTCGGGGAAGACCGAGTCCTCGAAGAAGCGGGTAAGCTGGCCGTCCGTCTCGGAGACGTACATCCACACATGACCAACCCCCCTATCGAGCCCGGACCCGCACGACGAACTCGTGGCCGGGGCCAGGGTCATGGTCTACGCCCACCACGGTCACGCGCACGGAGTCCGCCGCCTTGCGGGCGGCGATCTCGAGAGTCGTGAGATCGGCCGCAATCGAGACGGCGACCGCCGCCGGGTCGGCCGACGTGGCCTCGAAGACGTCCAGGCCATGGTCCCTATAGTCTTCTACGCATCTCGGGATGAGGTTGTAGTAGTCCCCGAGGTCCACTTCCATCGTTTCCCCGACCAGCATGTCGAGGTCCGGGATCTCGATCCCGTGCTTGAGGCGCGCGTTCTCGATGTCGCACATGGCCCCCGTGCAGACCGGGATGGCCGCGACAACGGCCGCTAGGGCAACGCTTATCATCGTTTTCATTTCCATTTCCGTTTCCATTTCAATAGGATTTCAGGTTCTTCAGCCAAACTATTCGTATGTCGAGGATGTCCCAGTCATCGTCACCCGCCGTCCGCACCCCCGCAACCATCGCTTCCACCTATGGAGTTCGGATCTGGGGAACTGTCCGGTCCTCACGAGAGAGGACCGGAGACGGCTGGCGTTCGGGGCGGAGGACCCAGGACACCGGACCCGTGCACAACAGGATGCCGCCTGGGAGGCCTGCCGGGTGTCGAGATCGTGGCCCGGAAGGTGTCCACTTCGGACGGCCGACGTGGCTGGGTGATCGTGCCCAAGGCGACCGGGCCTCCCAGAAGCTTGGGGGTCCCAGTCCGTCGGCTCCGTGGCCTTCTCCTTCGGCGGCCCTCAGTGGCCCGTGGGGTGTGGCCGTACCCGCACGAGGAACTCGTGGTAGAGCTCCGGGACCTCCGGGTCCACGAGTGTCGTATGCACGATCACGCGCACGGAGTCCGCCACCGAGACGGCGGCCGTCGTGAGAGTCTGGCCATCGGCCGAAATCGAGACGGCGACCGCCACCGGGTCGGACGACCGGGCCTCCCAGTATCTGCTCTCATTATGACTGTCACGAATGCAATCGGGGCGGGTGAAGTGGTCCGCGAGGGGCGTCTCCACCGTTTCCCCGACCAGCATGTCGAGGTCCGGCATCTCGCCCCTAGGGTACCCCATCTCGGAATCGCAAGGGGCGCCGCCCCACCAACAGCCTGTCATTGTCGCGACGGCGGCGGCCAGGGCGATGGTTCCTATGGCAGTCTTCACTCTCGCCTCCTCATTTCAGGTTCTTGAGCCATGTCGCCCGGATGTCGAGGGGGTCCCAGTCCGGCGGCTCCGTGGCCTTCTCCTTGACGGCCTCCGGAGTGCGGATGCCCGGGAACACCTCCTTGTGTAGCGCGCGGTCGATGTAGTTCTCGAGGCACCATACGATGTTAGAGACGTTCGTCCGCTTCCACCATATGTAGATGTCGGGAAACAAGGGTATGTGGTACTTGCTCTGGGTCTTGCAGGTCTTGAAAACCTCGGCGACGTAGCGGCCGGGGTACTCCGTCCAGTCGTACCGCTCGTTATTGCCGTCGGTCAGGTCGAGGAAGAGCGCGGCGATGTGCCCCTCGATCTTCGGCTTCTTGCCCTGAGGAGCCTCTGCCCGGCAGCTTCCCTCCCGGGGGTTTTTCAAGGGCTTCGCGGGGTCTCCGAAGTGCTCGAAGCAGTCCTCGTAGTAGCCACCCGACCCGATGACCCCGGCGTAGTGGGCGAAGCCCTCCTGCAGGGCGCACCTGAAGTTGGTGACCTTGGTAAACCAGTGCGAGAAGCAGGTCCAGTCCCAGTAGTCCCACGCCTTGTCGCCGGGCCACCACAGGCCGCCGAGCGCCTTGTGGTGCAGCGCGTGCCCGTACTCGTGGGCGACGGTGAAGAAGAATCGCGGCTCAGCAGGTAGCCACGCAAGCACGATCTTCTCGAAAATCGGGATGGGGTTGTAGTACGAAGCGCCGCTGTCGAAGCGCAGATCCCATCCGATCCGCTCCCGCGTGTACCCGAAGTGTCCGGTCAGGGTGTCCGCCGCGAGGTTCAGCAGGCGCCACGGCAGGTACCTCTCAGCCTTGACCTCGACGAACACCAGCTGGCCGCAGTGGCTCTTGTCCGTCCAGATGGATACGATGTCCTCCCTTCCCTGAACAAGATCGGTGTAAGGAGCGTAGCCGACACCGTGAACAAGCACGGAGTCCTTCGCGCACTTGAAGGCCACAGTCCCCGGGAGGAAGTGCTCAGGGCTCTCCGAGTCTTCGGGGACGGCGACAACCCCAAGGTCTTCAATCGTCCGGTACGGCCACGACCCCATCCGGACCCACCCCCGAATCTCCGCGCCCGCCGCAGGCTTGAAGCCCTCTCTTTCCGAAACTCTGTAGACCACGGCGAGGTACACCGAGTCGGGATGCCAAGGCGAGCCAGATTCGATTCGGGCCGGCGGCCCCGCCGGCCATCCCGTCGCCGGTCCGGCCGCCGGGTGGACCCCCTCGGGGAAGACCGAGTCCTCGAAGAAGCGGGTAAGCCGGCCGTCCGTCTCGGAGACGTACATCCACGCCTCGCCCAGCACGTCGTCGAAGAGCCATGGCCCGCCGTCCGGCCCGCGCGTGTAGGCGTTCGCCATCACCGAGTAGTAGCCCGCAGCCTCGCCGGGAACCGTGTAGCTCCCGCTCCACGTGTCGCCCTTCGCCATCGCCGGAAGGTCCCACCGGGCCTTGACCGGCAGATCTGGAAGCCCCTCTCCCCCGGCGTAGTCCATCAGCGCCCTCGTCGGAAGCGTCAACACCACCTCGCCGCCGTCGACCGGCTCTTGAGCGACCCCCGTGACCGTCAGATCGACGTCCGCATTCGGCAACAGGGGATCGGCGGTCGAGATCGTGAGAACGATGCGGCCCCTCGTCGGATGGACGATGCTGTCGGGCGGCTCTCCGGGATCCTCCCCGGCCCAAGGGGGCGGCCCTTCGCCGTCCCAGGGGGGCAGAGAGTCGTCGCCTTCCCAGGCGGGCGAGTCGCCGTCGGCCGCCCGGGGGGCCGTCCCGGCGCCCTCCTAGCCGGGCGGCTCGAGGCCCGTCTCGAGCTCGTCCACGCCTTCACCGCCTGCGATACGACCAAGCCTCCTGACTACAACGACCTGAAGGGCTCGTATGGCGGCACGATTCGGGAAACCGGAAGCAGATCAAGTTGGGCGGGCAGGACACCTACATGGACGGCTACTGCTCTCCGATGATGACGATGAACGTCACCGAGAGTTTCTCCTAACAGTCCTCCGGGGGGCCGACGAGCCCGTCAACGGCCTGTTCCAGCGTGCCGGGGATGCCTCCCATGTGAACGAGCTCGGGCGGCGCGGTGTCGGAGACCTTCATCACGTCGCCGGCCGGGGAGACCGCGTGGGTCGTGTCGTCGTCGAGGATGTCCCGGACAGGGGCGCCCTCGTAGAGGCGGTTCCACTCCTCCCAAGTGACGCCTTGCCGGTTCTCCACAGGCTTCCCGCGGCGTTTCCACAGGCTCATTTAAACACGCGCCCCTCGCCTGCGGCAGCAACCGTGGTCACACCGGCGACCTTCCTGACGCTGATTTCCCAAGTAGCGCCTGCAGTGGCGCAAAGGTCTCTGGTGATCTTCGCGGGCCGTCTTTGCCGCTCAAGCCTTGACCGTAGCCACCTCCAGGCGGCCGGGAGAACATAAGCGATGTCCCAAAGACTGTCCGGGAGCCACTCGAAGCGGGCGGCGACGGTTCTCATGAGGCAACCCCTTTCCACGGCTGGTCGCCGGCCATCAGCTTCAGCATGTCCCCCTGGATGCTCTGCACGTCCTTGAGGATCTGCTTGAACTCGCCGAACTCGGCTTCCATCGCGCCGAGGCGGCTTTCCACTCCTTCGAGCCGACTTTCGACTCCGCCGATCCGGCTATCGACTCCTTCGAGCCGACTTTCGACTCCGCCGATCCGGCTATCGACTCCTTCGAGCCGACTTTCGACTCCGCCGATCCGGCTTTCAACTCCGCCGAGGCGGCTTTCAACTCCGCCGAGGCGGCTCTCGACTCCGCCGATCCGGCTTTCGACTCCGCCGAGCCGTGCGTCGAGCCGGTCGATCCGTTCGTCGATCCGCCCTTCCATCTCGGAAAGCCGTGCGTCGAGCCACTTCAGATCGTCGCGCGTCAGTGCCATTGGGAGTGCCTCCTGCGAGTGGTCGGCCATGGTGTAATCTACGCAACCAGCTTCCGTCACGCCATCGCCACGAAGTCCCCTCCCACCCCCGCCTCCGCCGCCGCCTCCCGCACCGCTTTCCGGCCCGCCGCCCGCGCCACGGCCCCCACGTGGAGCGCGCTCCCGAACTCCCGCGCGGCGCCCGCGTCGCACACCGGCGCTCCGTGGATCGCCTGCCCGATCCTGCGCGGGTGGACCTCGACGAAGGCGCGCACCCGCACGCCCTGCCGCTTGAACTCGACCGCCAGGCTCTTGCCCGTCGGCCCCGCGCCCCACACCACCACGCCCTCCCGCCCCGCCAGAAGGCTGCGGCGCAGGTGATGCACCTTGCAGGCGCGGAACGCGGCGTGCGCGTACGACGGGTGCGTCCGGCTCAACCGTCCCGGGCCGTCGCGCCAGTCGAGCAGGACCCGGGGCACCGAGACGAACCGGTGGCCGGCGCGCCACAGCCGCAGCAGCAGGTCGTAGTCCTCGGGCCAGCCCCGGTCGCGGTAGCCGCCCACCGAGCCCAGCGCCCGGGCCCTGAACATGAAGGTCGGGTGGGCGAGGGGGCACTCGACGAAGATGTCCGCCGCGACGGCCTCCCAGGTCGCCATGGCGTTGAGCCAGGCCGCGTACTCGGCGGCGCGCGGGGTCACGCTCGACTCGGGGACGTAGCGCACGCCCGTACCGCAGCCCGAGAGACCGGGCCGGCGCTCCAGCAGGCCGAACTGGGCGGCCAGCCGTTCCGGGTGGCTGACGTCGTCGGCGTCCATGCGCGCGACGTACGCGCCGCGCGCCTCGGCGAGCCCGCGCCGGAGAGCGGCGACGATTCCGGCGGAGGCGGGGGCCGCGCCCGAGCCCGCCGGCACCAGGCGGAAGCGCTCGTCGCGCCGCTCCCACGCGCGCACGATCTCGGCGGTCGCGTCGCGGGAACCGTCGTCCGCGACGACCGCCTCGAAGCGCCGGAGGGTCTGCGCGCGAAGCGATTCCAGCGCCGCGTCCAGGGTGGCCTCCCCGTCGCGGACCGGCAGGACGACCGAGACGAGAGGGGGCGGGCGGGTAGGCGAAGTCACGGGCCGGGGGGATTTTGTCCACGGGCTGGGAGACCGCGCAGAAAGCGCCCCGTCACGCTTTCGGGCACCGTCGCCACGTCCTCCGGCCGCCCCATCGCCACCACCCGTCCCCCGCGCTCCCCCGCCCCCGGCCCCATGTCGACCACCCAGTCCGCCGCCCGGATCACGTCGAGGTCGTGCTCGACCACCACCAGCGTGTTTCCGGCCCGCACCAGCTTGCGGAGCACCCGGTTCAGGACGGCGACGTCGTCGCCGGAGAGCCCCGTGGTGGGTTCGTCGAGGATGTACGCCTTGCGGGAGCCCTTCCGGGCCGCCGCCCCGATCAGCTCGCGCGCGATCTTGAGGCGCTGCGCCTCTCCTCCCGAGAGGTGGGTCGCCGGCTGGCCCAGACGGATGTAGCCCAGGCCGACCTGCTGCAGGTGCCACAGCGCCTGGCCCAGCCTGCGTTCCCGCACGAAGAAGCGGATCGCGCGGTCGACGGTGAAATCGAGCACCTGGCTCACGTCGTGGCCGCGCACCTTCACTTCGAGCACCTCTGGGCGGTAGCGCTTCCCCCCGCACCCCTCGCAGCGCACGTGCACATCGGCCATGAAGACCATCTCGACGCGCACGAATCCCGCGCCCGCGCACTCCTCGCAGCGCCCGCTCCCCTTCACGTTGAACGAAAAGCTGCCGGCGCGGAATCCCGCGGCCCGGGCGGCGGGCTCGGCGGCGAAGATGCGGCGGATCTCGCCCCACGCCTTGACGTAGGTGACGGGGTTGGAGCGGGGGGTGCGTCCGATCGGGCTCTGGTCGACCAGCACCACGTCCTCGAGGTGCTCGAGGCCGGCGAGGGCGGCGTACGCGCCGACGGCCTCGCCCAAGTGCTCCCTCGCCGAGGTTCGGCCGCCGCCGAGCTCGCGTTCCAGGGCGCGGAAGAGAACGTCGTGCACCAGCGTCGACTTGCCCGAGCCCGAGACGCCGGTCACCGCCGTCATCGCGGCGATGGGGAATTCGGCCTCCACGCCGCGCAGGTTGTGGAGGGTGGCGCCTTCGACGCGCAGTCTCGCCCCGTCCACCGGCCGGCGCCATTTCGGGGGCCACTCGCCGGTTTCGGCCGCTTGCGACAGATTCTTGGACAGATACCGGCCCGTATTTGTCACGGAATCCGCCAACGCCGCCGGAGTGCCCTCGAATACGACCTCCCCGCCCCGTTCGCCCGAACCGGGACCCAGCTCCACCACGTGGTCGGCCGCCAGGATCGCGGGCGCGGCGTGCTCGACCACGACGACCGTGTTGCCCCCGTCGCGCAGGCGCCCGAGCAGGGCCAGCAGGGCGCCGACGTCCTGCGGGTGGAGTCCGACCGAGGGCTCGTCGAGGACGTAGAGGGTGTCCGCCAGCGCCGCGCCCAGCGAGTTGGCCAGCGAGATGCGCTGCGCCTCGCCGCCCGAAAGCGTGCGCATCTGGCGGCCGAGGGTGAGGTAGCCGAGCCCCACGTCGACCAGAAAGTCCACTCGCGCGGAGAGTTCCCGCAGGATCGTCGCCGCGACGGCGGCTTCCATGGGGCGGAGATCGAGCCGCGCCAGCCACCGGGGCAGCTCGTCGATGGGCATTTCGCAGACCGTTCCGATGTCCAGCTCCCCCACCGCAACGTATCCCGCCTCGGGCCTCAGCCGCGAACCGCCGCAGGCGCGGCACCGCGACGGGCGCTGGTACCGCCGCAGGAAGACGCGGACGTACCGCCGGTACCGCTTGCGTTCCTTCGAGACGAGGAAGTCCACCACGCCGCGGAACGACCCCTTGCCGTAGAGGACCGCCCGCCGGAACGGGGCGGGGAGCGTTTCCCAAGGGGCGAACCGGGAGACGCGTTCGCGGTTCGCGAAGCGGTACAGCGCGTCGCGCTCGCGGTCGTAGCGGGGCTTGGCCCAGGGGTCCACCGCCCCCTCCTCCAGCGAGAGACTCCCGTCGGGGACGATCAGCTCGGGGTCGTACTCCAGCGTCGCCCCGAACCCGGCGCACGCCCGGCAGCTTCCGTACGGGCTGTTGAAGGAGAAGAGTTTGGGCTCGGGCTCGAGAAAGATCGTCCGGGGGTGCCTGGGGCAGCGGAACGCCTCGGAGAAGCGGAGCGGCTCCAGGTCTTCGGAACCCGCGGGGACGACCGCCGCCTCGCCCTCTCCCTCCCTGAAGCAGGTCGCCAGCGAATCGGCCAGGCGGTCCTTCCAGCTTCGGCCGGGATCGGCCGCCACCCCGATCCGGTCCACCACGACGAGCACCTCGCGGCTGGCGGCCAGGTCGGGCACCGTCACCCCCGGTTCGGCATCCGGCGCCAGCAGGTCCGAGAGCTCCGCGGGCTCGCCGTCCGCCAGTACCCTAGCGAAGCCGAGCGACCGCAGGTTCCCGGCCACGAGCCGGTGCGAGACCCGGCCGCTCCTGGAGAGCGGAAAGGCGATCATCAGCCGAGTGCCCGGGGGAAGGGCCGCGATCGCGTCGCTGGCGGCGGAGACCGTGTCCGGGCACACCTCGGCGCCGCACTCGGGGCAGCGGGTCCGGCCGGCGCGCGCGAAGAGCAGGCGGAGGAAGTCGTACGCCTCGGTGGCGGTGCCCACCGTGGAGCGGCCGCCGGTGGCGGGATTGCTCCGCTCCATGGCCACCGCGGGGGAGAGTCCCTCGATCCGGCGGACATCGGGCTTTTCGAGGCGGTCCAGGAACTGCCTGGCGTAGGCGGAGAGCGATTCCACGTAGCGCCGCTGGCCGGCCGCGAAGAGCGTGTCGAGGGCGAGGGAGGACTTGCCCGAGCCCGAAGGGCCGGTGACGACCGTGAGCGCATCCCGCGGGATGTCCAGGTCGATGTCCTTCAGGTTGTGCTGGCGAGCACCCCTGATCCGGATGTGTTCGTCCATGAGGAGCCCGTGGCTAACAGCCGCGCGACAGGTCGTGCTGGCGAGCACCCCTGATCCGGATGTGTTCGTCCATGAGGAGCCCGTGGCTAATAGCCGCGCGAGGCGCCGGGGCCGGGAGTTTCCGGTTGCGACCGCCGGGCGGTCCCCCCGTTGCCGGATTGCGCGACTTTCCCGACCGTGAACCCGCCGCCCCGCCGCGCCGGAGCGGCCGCCGCGTCCGCAAATCTACCAGCACGACCCGAAGAGCAATGGACATCTACCCCCGCGCCGACTACCGAGTCCTCGACCGCTACCTCCCCGACCGGTCCCCCGTCGCCGCCGACCTGAGCGACAATTGCAACCTCTGGGGCGCACACCCGGCCGCCCTCGAAGTGCTCGCGGGTTCGGACGCGGCCGCCGCCTCGCGTTACCCGGGCAGCTACTCGGACCGCCTGGCGGCCGCCGTCGCGGCGAGGTTCGGCGTCGCCCCGGAGAACGTCGCCACGGGGGCCGGAGCCACCGGGGTCCTCGACGCGCTCATGCGGGCCGTGGCGCCCACCGCCGTGCGGCACCTCGACCCGGGGTGGCCGGCCGCCGCGATGCTCGCGGTGATGAACGGTCACCGCCCGGTCGCGGTGGAATGGAGCGAGGGGCTGGACGACCCGGCGCGCTTCGCGGGGCCCGATCCCTGCATCGTCTTCGTCCCCAACCCCGGCAACCCCACCGGCGAAGCGATCCCCGACGCGTGGATCCGCGCCCTTTGGGAGCACACGGAGGCGGTCGGCAGCATCCTGGTCATCGACGAGGCGTACGGGGAGTACGCCCGCGAGGCCGGCGACCGCACCCCCATCGAGCTGGCGCTCGCGTCGGAGCGCACGATCTGCGTGAAGACGCTCTCCAAGGCGTACGGGCTCGCGGGACTAAGGGCGGGCTACGGCGTGGCGAGCGCGCCGCTGGTGCTGGAGGTGGACAAGGGGCGCGGCCCCTTCGTCGTCTCCAGGGTGACCGGCGCCGCAGCAGCCGCCGCCCTCTCCAGCGGGTCGCGGTGGCTGGCCGACACCGTCGCCGCGACGCGGGCCGGCCGGGAGCGCGTCCGCGAGAGCCTGCTCGGCCGGGGCTACCGCGTGCCCCGCTCGGCGGCCAACTTCGTCTTCATTCGTCTCGCGGAAGAGGATCTGGACGGCACGACGCGGCGGCTCGAGCTCGCGGGCGTGCGGGTGCGCCCCTTCAGGAGCGCGTCCCCCCGGGGAGTCGGGCTGCGTGCCACGGTGGCGCCGCGGGAGATGATGCGGCGGCTGCTGGACGCGCTGGACCCGGTCGCGCCGGGCGCCGCGTAGAAACCGCGTGCACACGACCGCCACGGCCTTCGAACGGCGGCGCGTCCGGGCCGGACGCTCGCGGCCCGGAGACCGCCCGGCGTGAGCGGCGGATACGAAGAGGAGGTCCTCGGCAAGGCCTACGACTCCCGGCTCATGGCCCGGATGCTGCGCTACCTGCGGCCCTACGCGCTGCCGGTGGCGGGCGCCGTGCTCCTGCTCATGGTTGCGTCGGGGCTGGCGGTTGTCGGTCCATATCTGACCAAGATCGCCCTCGACGAGGCGATCCCGAACGGCGACGGCGACCAGCTCGCCTTCCTCGCCGCCCTCTTCCTCGCGGCCACAGTGCTGGTCTTCGTCTTCGAGTACGCGCAGGCGCTGGTCACCACCTGGCTGGGGCAGCGGGTCATGTACGACCTCCGCACCCGGATCTTCGCGCACCTCCAGCGCCTCGACCTCGCCTTCTACGACCGCAACCCGGTCGGCCGCCTCATGACTCGCATCACCTCGGACGTGGAGACGCTCAACGAGCTCTTCAGCTCCGGGCTGGTGACCGTCTTCGGCGACATCTTCACGCTCCTGTTCATCGTGGCGGCCATGCTGCAGCTCGACGCCGAGCTGGCCCTGGTCACCTTCGCCGTGCTCCCGTTCGTGGCCTGGGCCGCCTTCGTCTTCCGGTCGCGGATCCGGGCCGCCTACCGCGACATCCGCGTGCGGCTGGCGCGCATGAACGCCTTCCTGCACGAACGCTTCACGGGCATCCGGATCGTCCAGCTCTTCAACCGCGAGGAGGCCGACCTGGCGCGGTTCAAGGTCCTGAACGACGACTACCTGGGCGCTCACCTGCGGTCGATCACCTACTACGCGCTCTTCTTCCCGATCGTCCAGCTGCTCACTGCGGTGGCGCTCGCCCTGATCATCTGGTACGGGGGCGGCGCCATGGTGCGGGGGGCGGTGACGATCGGGGTCCTGGCGGCGTTTCTGGACTACGCGCGCCGCTTCTACCGTCCCATCCAGGACCTGTCCGACAAGTACAACCTGCTGCAGGGGGCCATGGCGTCCTCCGAGAGGATCTTCCGCCTCCTCGACCGCGAGCCGGCGATTCAGGACCCCCCGCGGCCGGCCCTCTTCCCGATCGGCGCCAAGGGCGAGATCCGGTTCGAGAACGTCTGGTTCGCCTACGGGACGACGGGCGGGGGGGGAGGCGAGCCCGACTGGGTGCTCCTGGACGTGTCCTTCGCCGTCGCCCCCGGCGAGAAGCTCGCGATCGTGGGACACACCGGAGCCGGAAAGACGACGCTCGTCAACCTGCTGATGCGCTTCTACGAACCCCAGCGCGGGCGCGTCCTGGTGGACGGCGTGCCGGTCGACCGCCTGCGCATGCGGGACCTGAGGGCGCGCATCGGACTGGTGTTGCAGGACATCTTCCTGTTCAGCCGGTCGGTCGCGCACAACGTGCGGCTGGGCTCGCGCGCCATCGACGACGGGAAGGTCGGATCCGCGCTGGAAGCCGTGGGCGCCGCTCCGTTCGTGCAGCGGCTTCCCCGCGGCGCCGGCCAGGAGCTGGGGGAGCGCGGGTCCAGCCTGTCGGTGGGAGAGCGCCAGCTGCTTTCGTTCGCTCGGGCGCTGGCCTTCGATCCCGCCATCCTGGTGCTCGACGAGGCCACCAGCTCGGTCGACTCCGAGATCGAGACCCGGATCGAGCAGGCCACCGACCGCCTGATGCGGGGCCGCACCAGCCTCGTCATAGCGCACCGGCTCTCGACGATCCGGGGAGCGGACCGGATCGTGGTCATGCACCGCGGGCGCCTGGCCGAGGAGGGCACCCACGAGGAACTGCTCGCGACGGACGGACTCTACCGCCGGCTGCACGAGTTGCAGTTCGCGGGCCGCAGCGACGACGGAATCGCGAGCCGGTCGTGACCAAGCGGTCCGCGGACGAAACCGCCCATAGCAGCCATAGCAGTATTGCGTTATCGCGGGCCCCGCGTTAAACATGGTGGCGAGTCCGTGTTCGCCGGGGGGGTGATGCGGAATCCGGCGTTCGCCGGACGCCCCGGCGTGCAGCCTCGTTCACGCCTTGGAGGTGAGCCATCCGTGCGCACGACGCGCAGGAGACCGGCCGCAAACGCTAACAGCGGTCCCACCGGTCCGGAATTCGAAGAACGCATCAGGCGGGACGCCACGCTGGACGACCTGGACCTGGACCTGGCCGCGGCGTTTCTCGAGCCGACTCCCGTCGGCGGGAGACCCGCGGTCGATTGCCTGCA
The DNA here is from genome assembly GCA_028873825.1 of Gemmatimonadota bacterium. Classification (GTDB taxonomy): domain Bacteria; phylum Gemmatimonadota; class Gemmatimonadetes; order Longimicrobiales; family Gaopeijiaceae; genus Bin94. The sequence continues at coordinate 20,142 of JAPPNM010000051.1, forward strand.
ACACTATGGCCTGATCCGCAGCGAAGGGGACGACCGGAGGGTCACGAACGCGGCCCTGCTGCTTTTCGCGAGGGCGGACGAAGATCGCTGGCATCCGCGCGCCGGACTGCGGATTGCACGCGTCGCCGGGACGCAGTGGCTCGCCGCCAACCAGAACGTTACCGACACGGCGCACGTCTACCCGCCCCTGGCTTCCGCGATCGGGGAGTCCCTGCGAGCGGCGGAGATGCAGGTCCGCCGTTCCGACGCCCTGCGCGACATCTTCTTCCGGGACATGCCGGAGTACCCGGATTTCGCTTGGCGCGAAGTCATCGTAAACGCCGTCGCCCACCGCGACTACGCCACCCGCCGGCCCACGGAAGTCACCTTCTTCGACGACCGGATGGAGGTTGCCAGCCCCGGCGGGCCGTTCGCGCCGGTGACCGTGGAAGAGCTGAGCCAGGGGAAACAGGTTCGTGCAAACCGCAATCCCCGGATGGCGCGGGTGCTGGCGGACGCCGGCGTCATGCGCGGCAAGGGGGAGGGCTTTGCGAAGCTCTTCAAGGCAATGTCCGACAGTTCTCTCAGAGCGCCCAAAGTTGTGCACCGGGCCGGTCTGTTTATCGTCTCCCTCCGCAACGAGCCCGAAGCGGCAATGGCGGGACCGGGGTGGAAGAACGTTGTGCGCTCCCTTCGGGTGTCGCGTGAACAGAAACGGATCCTGCTGGCGCGGCCCGACGGCTTTACCCACGAGGACTACCGGAAGCTGAACACCGTCCTGGAGGACGACGCAAAGCGGGGCGTTCACGACCTCGTCCGGAAGGGCATTACAACGTGCACCTTCACGGCCGAGGACGAAATGCCCGTCTACTACCTCACCGCCGAGCTCGATGCGACCCGGTGGTTCCTGGAAGACCGCGTGCCGAAGCTGCGAAAGCACTATCGGCGCGATCCGAAGCTGCGCGTCGCCGAGTACCGGACGCTCTTCAAGGCGGCTCCCGCCCACGCCACCCGCGAACTGCGCCAGCTCGTGGAACTCGGCTTCCTCCGCGAGGAGGGACGCGGCAGGGGGAAGGGCTACCTGCCGCTCGCCGGTCTCCGGAAGTGAGCCGCCGCGGCAATCCGCACCGAACCGCACGAAAGGAACGTCATAAATGACATTCGTACCGATCGCCATCGTTCTCATCGCCCTGGGAGCCATCGTCCGCAGCCTCCCGAAGGGGACGGCCGGGATCCCGACCAAGCTGGCCGGCTACATCATCATGTTCACCGGCGTCGCCCTCGTTCTTCTGAACGCCGTCGTGCTGGTCGGCGTCGGCGAAGTCGGGGTCAAGCACTGGCTGGGCACCGTCGACCCCAGGCCGCTCGACCAGGGCATACATGTGGTCAATCCTCTGGCCTCCGTGGAGCGGATGTCGGTGCGGGAGCAGTCGTTTCCGGCCCAGGGAGGGATCGAGCAGATCGAGGCCCAGACCTCCGAACAGCTGAACGTCGCGCTCGAGGTCTCGCTCCTCTTCCAGATCAGCGGCGGCAACGCGCCGGACCTCTACGACCGCATCGGCTCCGAAGAGCAGATAAAGCGCAGCATCGTCCTGAACGCCGTTCGCAACGGCGTGCGCGACGCCGTCGCGACCAAGTCGATCAACGAGATCTTCTCTCCGGACCGGCGCGAGCTGGCGAGCAGCATGAAGGAGGAGATCCAGGCGAAGGCCGGGGACCGGATCGAGGTGGTGGACGTGTTCGTTCGCGACATCCAGGCGCCCGCGCGCGTCCGCGAGGCGATCGAGCAGAAGCTGGAACGCGAGCAGCAGGTGGCCGCCGAGGAGTTCCAGACCCAGATCATCCAGGAGCAGGCGCGGCAGCAGGCGGAGGAGGCCAAGGGGATCGCGGAGGCCCAGCGCATCATAAGCGAGGGGCTGACGCAGGAGTACCTGACCTTCTTCTACATCCAGCAGCTGTCGCAGATGCCCGAGGGGTCGCTGGTCTACGTGCCGACGGAGGGCGGAATCCCGCTGATCAGGAATCTGGGCGGGGGGCGGTAGCGCCCCGTGCGAAGGCCCCGCGACGCGGCGAGAGGCGCGGGCGGTCCGGGCGCCGAACCCGCGCGGCGGTCCGGGCGCCGCATCCGGCGCTGGGCGAGGAGACTGGCGGTCGTCGCGGCCGCCGCGGTCGTCGCCGTTGCGGCCGTCTGGCTGGGTACGGGCTGCTCGCCGGTGTACGTCGTCAGGGCCGGGTGGGCGGAGGCGAAGATTCTCCACGCCCGCCGGCCGATCCCGGAGGTGATCCTCTCGCCCGACACCGACGAGGGGACGCGCGGCAAGCTCACCCTGGCGCGCGAGGCGCGCGAGTTCGCCATGAACGGGCTCGGTCTCGACGTCGGCAACAGCTACACGACGTACACCGAACTGGACCGGGACACGCTGGCGCTGGTGCTTTCGGCCGCCTACCGGGACAGGCTCGTTCCGCGCACCTGGTGGTTTCCGGTGGTGGGGCACGTTCCCTACAGGGGCTTCTTCGATCTCGACGACGCGCTCGACGAGCAGCGCAAGCTGGAAGCCGAGGGCTTCGACACCTTCCTGAGGCCCACCTCCGCCTTCAGCACGCTCGGGTGGTTCTCCGACCCCCTGCTCTCGACGATCGTCAGGTACGACGCGGTGGAGCTCGTGGCCACGATCATCCACGAGCTTTCCCACAACCACCTCTTCGTGCCGGGACGGGTTCGCTTCAACGAGAGCTTCGCCACCTGGGTGGGCAGGACCGGAGCGATCGAGTTCTTCTGCACCCGGCCCGGCGGGGGCCCGGACACCGTGTGGTGCAACCGGGCCCGCGACCGCTGGCACGACGTGAAGGTGTTCTCCCGGTTCATCGACGGCCTCGTGGAGGAGCTGGAGGCGGTCTACGGGGACTCGGCGGCGACGCCGGAAGAGAAGGTCGCCGGCCGCCAAGCGGTCTTCGACCGGCACCTGCGGCGCTTCCGCGAGGAGGTCCGGCCCCGCCTCCTCGCCTTCGCCTTCTCCGGCTTCGAGTCCCTGCCCCTCAACAACGCCACCCTCCTGAGCCGAATGCGATACTACCACCGTCTCCCCGACTTCGACGCGCATCGCGCCGCGACCGGGGGCTCGCTGCCGGCGGCCATCGAGGCCGTCAGGGCGGGAATCGAGACGGCGGACGATCCGTTCGAGCTGTTGCCGTCCGCCGGGGACGCGGGAGCTCGCCCGGGCGGCTCCGGTCCGGTCCGCGCGGATTCTCCCGCGGACTGTTAGCTTTCTCGCTCGGCAAGCGCCACGTAGCTGCGGCACCGCGAAATCCGTCAACCCCGCCGGCCAATGTCCACCCGCTCCGACAGGACCTACGACCCCATCGCGATCGAGCGCGAGTGGCAGGCCAGATGGGACCGCGAGGGGACCAACTCGTTCACCCTGGACGAGCTCCGGACCGCCGAACGCCCGTTCTACAACCTGATGATGTTCCCGTACCCCTCGGCGGAGGGGTTGCACGTGGGCAACATCTACGCCTTCACCGGCGCCGACGTGCACGGACGCTTCCGGCGTATGCAGGGCCGCGACGTCTTCCAGCCCATCGGCTTCGACGCGTTCGGGATCCACTCCGAGAACTTCGCGCTCAAGGCGGAGGTCCACCCCATGGACCTGATCCCCGCCAACGTCGCCAACTTCACCCGGCAGCTGCGGCGCATGGGCGGAATGTTCGACTGGGGCCACACCGTCGACACCACGGCGCCCGAGTACTACAAGTGGACGCAGTGGCTCTTCCTGCAGTTCTTCAGGCACGGCCTGGCCGAACAGAAGGAGGCGCCGGTCAACTGGTGTCCTTCGGACATGACCGTGCTCGCCAACGAGCAGGTGGTCGTGGGGGCGTGCGAGCGCTGCGGCACCCCGGTCGAGCAGCGCTTCATCCGCCAGTGGTTCCTCAGGATCACCGAGTACGCGGACCGCCTCCTCGACAACCTTCCCGGCATCGACTGGTCGGACACCACCCGGAAGGCGCAGCGGGCCTGGATCCGGCGGTCCCGCGGGGCCGAGATCCGCTTTCCGACGACGGGCGCGGCGGGGGAACGGGCGAACGGGGACCACCCCGCCGCGATCCCCGTCTTCACAACGCGTCCGGACACGATATTCGGGGCTACCTACATGGTGCTCGCGCCCGAACACCCGATGGTCGACGCCGTCACCGCCAACGCCGCCCGCGAGGAGGTGGACGCGTACCGGGCCCGCACCCGCGCCATGGACCTGGTCGCCCGGCAGAAGATCGAGAAGCACAAGACCGGCGTGTTCACCGGGGGGTACTGCGTCAACCCCGCCACGGGCGCGCCGATCCCCGTCTGGATCGCCGACTACGTGCTCATGGCGTACGGGACCGGGGCCGTCATGGCGGTGCCCGGCCACGACGAGCGCGACTTCGACTTCGCGACCGCCTACGGCCTCCCGATCGTTAGGGTGGTGGCCGACGAGGGCGAGGACGCCGACACGCCGCTCGCGATCGCCTACGAGTACCCGCAGGGAACGCTGGTCAACTCCGGCCGCTACGACGGCCTCTCGCCGGAGGAGGCGCAACGCGCCATCGTCGAGGATCTGGCCGCGGAGGGCATGGCCGAGAACCGGGTGAGCCACCGCCTGCACGACTGGTGCATTTCGCGGCAAAGATACTGGGGACCGCCCATACCGATCATCCACTGCGAGGGCTGCGGGCCGGTCGCCGTGCCGGAGGAGGATCTTCCCGTGGTTCTCCCCAGGGTGGAGGACTTCCGCCCCGACGAGTCCGGCGTCAGCCCCCTGGCGCGGGTGCGCGACTGGTACGAGGTCGCCTGTCCGTCCTGCGGGCGCGGCGCCACGCGCGAGACCGACGTCTCGGACACCTTCCTGGACAGCGCCTGGTACTTCCTGCGCTATCCCTCCACCGACTTCCCCGACCGCCCCTTCGACGACGAGGTCACTCGCCGCTGGCTTCCCGTCGACACCTACATCGGCGGCAACGAACACGCCGTGCTGCACCTGCTCTACGCGCGGTTCGTGGCGATGGCGCTGCACGACATGGGACGGCTCGACTTCGAGGAGCCCTTCACTCGGTTCCGCGCCCACGGACTCATCATCCGCGAGGGCGCCAAGATGTCCAAGAGCAAGGGGAACGTGATTATCCCGGATCCGATCATCGAGCGGTACGGCGCCGACACCTTCCGCCTGTACCTCATGTTCCTGGGGCCGTTCATGGCGGGCGGCGACTACCGGGACCGGGGCATTTCGGGCCCGCACGGCTTCCTGCACCGCCTGTGGGAGTCGGTGGTGCCCCGGGACGGCGAGCTCGCCGGAGGGCCCCCGGACCCCGAGCTCGAACCGCGGCTTCACCGGACGATCAAAAGGGTGACGGAGCAAGTTCGGGCGCTGCGCTACAACACCGGCATCGCGGCTATGATGGAGTACCTGAACGCGGTGCGGGCCGGGGGGAGGACGCCGGTGCGGGCGGAGGTCGAGCCCCTGGTCCGCCTTGTCGCGCCGTTCGCGCCTCATATCGCCGAGGAGCTGTGGCGCCGCCTGGGGAACGGCGGGAGCATATTCGACGGCGCCAACTGGCCCGAATTCGATCCCGAGAAGGCCGCCGAGCGCCAGGTCAGGGTGGCCGTGCAGGTGAACGGCAAGGTGCGCGGCACGGTCTCGGCGCCCAGGGGCGCGGACCGCGAGGCCGTGGTGGCGCTCGCCCGAGCCGAAGCGAACGTGGCCCGCCATCTGGAGGGAACGGAGATCCGCAAGATCATCCACGTCCCCGACCGCCTTCTGAATCTCGTCGTAGCGGGGAAGGCGGCGAGGATTCGGTGACGACCGGTTCGGCGACGGCCGACGAGGGAGGCCGGGCGGTTCCGCCGAACGCGGGCGCGGACACCGCCGCCGCCGTCGAACGGCTCGCCGTCGACACCGTCAAGGTCCTGGCGATGGACGCCGTCCAGAAGGCCAACTCCGGCCATCCGGGCACGCCCATGGCCCTCGCCCCGGCCGGCTACGTGCTCTGGACCAGGCATCTGCGGCACAATCCCCGCGACCCCGGCTGGGTCGACCGCGACCGCTTCGTCCTGTCGGCCGGCCACGCCTCGATGCTCGTCTACGGCCTTCTCCACCTCACCGGCTACGACCTGTCCATGAAGGACATAGAGCGGTTCCGGCAGTGGGGCAGCAGGACGCCGGGACACCCGGAGTACGGCCACACCCCCGGAGTGGAGACCACCACGGGGCCGCTGGGACAGGGCGTGGCCAACACGGTCGGGATGGCGCTCGCCGAGCGCTGGCTGGCGGCTCGCTACAACCGGCCCGGGCACCGAATCGTGGACCACCGCACGTGGGCGATCTGCTCCGACGGGGACCTCATGGAGGGGATCTCCCACGAGGCCGCCGAGATCGCCGGACACCAGCGGCTGGGCAAGCTGACCTGGATCTTCGACGACAACCGGATCACGATCGAGGGATCCACCGGCCTGGCCACCGCCACCGACCAGTCTCGGCGTTTCGAGGCGTACGGATGGCACACCGTCGCCGTCGAGGACGGCACGGACGTGGAGGCGATCGACGCGGCCCTGGCGGCCGCGAAGGCCGAAACGGAGAGGCCGACCCTCATAACGCTCACGACGACGATCGCCGAGGGGAGCCCGAACATGGCCGGCACTGCGGCGACGCACGGCGCCCCTCTGGGCGAGGCCGAGATCGAGGCGACCAAGCGCAACATCGGATATCCGTCGCTGGAGCCCTTTCACGTGGAGCCCGCGGCGCTGGAACACTGGCGGAGCGGCGCGGCGGGCTGGGCGGCGCGGCAGGACGCGTGGGAAAGGCGCTTCGCCGCCTACCGGGCGGCATACCCGGAACTCGCCGCCGACTTCGAGGCGGCCGCCCGGGGCGACCTGCCGGACGGGTGGGAGGAGAGGCTGCCCGACCTGCGCGGGGCCCCGGCGACGGCGACCCGGAACCACTCGGGCAAGGTGCTGCAGGAAGCGGCCCGGGCCCTTCCCACCATGCTCGGGGGCTCGGCGGACCTGGGCGGTTCGAACAAGACCGACATCTCCGGCGGCGGGGACCTTCTCGCGGACAATCCCGGGGGACGCATCATCCACTTCGGAGTGCGCGAGCACGCCATGGGGGCCGTCCTGAACGGAATGGCGCTCCACGGCGGCGTGCATCCCTTCGGGGGCACCTTCCTCATCTTCTCCGACTACATGCGGCCCGCCATCCGCCTCGCCGCGCTCATGGGACTGCCGGTCACCTACGTCTTCACCCACGACAGCATCGGCCTCGGCGAAGACGGCCCGACGCACCAGCCGATCGAGCAGCTGGCCGCTCTGCGCGCCATTCCCGGCCTACTCGACCTGCGCCCGGCGGACGGCCCGGAGACGGCCGAGGCCTGGCGGGCCGCGCTGCGGCACCGGAAGGGGCCGTCCTTCCTGGCCCTGACCCGCCAGACCGTTTCCGTGGTCGACCGGGGTCCCGGACTGCCTTCCGCCGGCGGCCTCCACCGGGGCGCATACGTTCTGAGGGAGCGCGCCGGGGACCGCCTCGACGCCGTCGTCGTCGCGTCCGGCTCGGAGGTCGGGATCGCGCTGGCCGCCCGCGAAGAGCTGGCGGCGGACGACATCGCCGTGCGGGTGGTGAGCATGCCCAGCTGGCGTCTGTTCGCCGCGCAACCGCGGGAATACCGCGAGGAAGTGCTTCCGGGCGAGGCGCTCAAGGTCTCGGTCGAGGCGGGGAGCACCGCGGGATGGGAGCGCTGGGTCGGCGACGGGGGCATCTCGATCGGGATCGACAGCTTCGGCGCCTCGGCCCCCTGGCAGGAGATCTACGCACGGCACGGAATCACCGGAGCGGCGGTCGGGGACAGGATCCGGAAAGCGCTGGCGCACCGTCGCACGACTTCACCGCCGGCGGGGACGGCGACACCGCAATGACCGACCGGGCCCTGCCGATGGTCTCGCGCCCCGTACCGTGGGCGATCGCCTTGCTGGCATTGGGACAGCCTCTGCCCGCCGCGACAATGTCCGCGCAAGACACGACGGAAGTGGTCACGATCGGCGGACTGCGCGTCGAGGTGCCGCGGCCGACGGCGACCACCGGGGGAACGAGCGCCGTCGAAGTCTCCCTCGACTCGGCCGGCGCGGTGGCGGCTCCGACGATGGCGGAGCTCCTGCGCCGCATCCCCACCGTGCAGATCCGGGACAATTCGCGCGGGGAAGCCCAGCCCGACCTGCGGGGCGCCCAAGACCGCCAGATAGCGATCTTCCTGGACGGAATTCCCCTGACCGTGGGGTGGGACCACCGGACCGACATGTCGGTCATCCCTCTCACCGCCGTCCGCGGCATGACGCTGTACCGCGGTCTGTCTTCGATGCTTCACGGCCCCAACGTGCTCGGGGGCGCCATCGAGTTCGACGTCAACCGGGGCGCCTCGCCGGACGCGGCGGTGCCCCCGCTTCTCGCGGCCCTCTCGCTGGACCGGGAGGGAGGGATCGCCACGAGCGCGACGGCCGGCGCCAGGGTCCGGCGCAGCTGGGCGTTTCGCGGCGGAGCCGGATACCGCGACAACCCCGGCTTCACCGTTCCCGCGGCAACGTGGGACGACGACCGGTTGAACCCGGATCTCCTGGCCGGCGCGAACGGCCTCCGCCTCAACTCGGACCGGCGGCTGGTCGACGGCTTCCTGGCCGCGCGTTACGACGGATCCGAAGGCGCCTGGTTCTCCGGCCTGGCCACCGTCTCCGACGCGCAACGGGGAGTGCCGCCCGAAGCGCACGTCGGGGACCCCCGTCTTTGGCGCTATCCCGGCCAGCTCCGCCTGTTCGCAACGCTATCGGGCGGCTCGGGCAGCCGGGAAACCGGCCACGGCGAGGGCGAGGTCGAAGTCAGCTTCGGCCTCGACCGCTCCGGGACGGAGATCGACGAATACGCCAGCGCGACGTACGACAGCGTGGTGGACGGAGAAAGCGGCACGACAACCACGCTGACCGGGCGCGTTCTTGGAGATCTCGACTTCGACTCGGGCCCGGAAGTCCGAGCCGCCCTGACCGTTGCCAACGTGAGCCACGCCGAGGACTTCATGTTCGGCAACTCGTTGAAGTATCAGCAGCGTCTCTGGAGCCTGGGCGCCGAAGCGGAGTTCACCAGCGAACCCCTCCTCCTGTCCGGCAGCGGGGCCACCCGGTGGACGCTGGGCGCCTCGCTGGACGGTTCGGACACCCCCCGCAGCGGCGACAAGGACCCCCTGGACCCGATCTGGGACTGGGGCGTGCGAACCGGCGCGAGCCGCACCATGGCGGGCGGCAACGTGCTGTTGCACGCGGGGTTCAGCCGCCGCACCCGCTTTCCGTCGCTGCGGGAGCTGTATTCCGGCGCCCTGGGGCGTTTTCGCCCGAACCCGGACCTGAGGCCCGAGAGTCTCAGGGCGGGCGAGGCCGGGATCACGATCAACGACGGCGAAAACCGGCTGCAGTTCGTGGCGTTTCACAACCGCCTGACCGACGGAATCGTGCGCGTGAGCGTCGTCACCCCGGACGGCGCCAGGTTTCAGCGCGTCAACCGCGACGAGGTACGCTCCACCGGGCTCGAGGTCCTCGCCGCCGGCACCCTCGGGTTCCTCACTTTCGGCGGAAGTCTCACCTGGCAGCGGGTGCGAATCCGCAATCCGCACTCCCCCGGCCAGGAAGAGCGCCCCGAGTACGCGCCCGCCCTCTCCGGAACCCTGACCTTCGGTGCGATGGCCCCGGGCCAAGTGTCCGTGGACGGCTTCTTCCGCTACCGGGGCGTCCAGTATTGCCGGAACTTCGAACGCACCGCCCTCGACGAGATGGAGGCCAGCGGCACGCTCGACTTGGAGGTCCGGCGGACCCTCCTCGGGGGACGGAGCGGATCCGGCGCGAGGATAGAGGGTGCGGCGGGCGTGGCCAATCTCACCGACTCGACCGTGCTCGACCAGTGCGGGTTGCCGCAGCCGGGCCGCACCTTCCGCATCCAAGTCAACCTCCGGTGACAACCGGGGTGAGCATTCCGGCCCTCGCGGCGGCCGTACGCGGTCCGGCGCGGATGCATCGCCGTTCGAATCTCCCATGGCCGCGGGCGGCCACCCCGCGGGGCTGAAACGCGCTGCGCTCGCTGGCGTTGTTTCATAGGAATGCCGGGGGGATTCTGTCCGCGGGCTAAGGCCCGAGCGTTCCCAGCGGGATCACGCTCACCCCGTCGGGCCTGGCGTATCCGTACCCGCGCTCGACGATGACCCCCAACGCGGCCGGCTCACCCCACCGGCTCGTATCGACGCGACCGGCAAACTTCCGGAGCGAGCGCGCCGCGTCGCTCGACGGCCCCGTCTCGACGCTTCGCGGGGCCGGATTCCATGCTGAACACTCCCGGACCGATAGTGGCAACTCGCTTCGACGCAAGGAAGACTAACTGAACGCAGACACGTTTTCAACAGTTTCGGAGACAGATTTTCGATGAACACGGAGACAATGATTCGCGCCGCCTTCACCGCCATCAGATCACTCCCAGAACCTCCAGCGGCAGCCACCCCACCTTCCCGTCGGCCAGGACGACCTCGGCCCACTCGCCCGTCCGTCTGTCGATTCGCACCTTGGTACCCTCGTGCAAGGTGAAGAGAGTCAGTCCGGCGTCCTCGGAAGGGGCGCTCAGGACCCGGGCCTCGGCACCCATGACGACCGCCTCCTCGGGCCGCGCCATCCCGGTCTCGCGGACCAGCAGCGTGGCGCCCAGGACGGCCGTCGCCACCGCCGCGGAACGGGCGAACCGCCCGGTCGCCCGGCGCCATCCCGCCGGTCGCCCGAGCACGATCAGGACCGCGGCTCCGCCCAGGACGAGGTAGCAGGCGGCGACCAGCACTTCCAGGACGCCGCCGGGGATCAGGCCCAGCCACCAGTCGAACGCCGACAGGAGCCAGAAGCGCGGCAGGGGCTCGATCCGGTCCTGGAGGCGTTGGTTGACAAGCCCGAGGTTGGCCCGGACGTCGTCGCCGCCGGGATCCAGGCGGAGCGCCCGCTCGTAGTTGAGGACGGCCGGCGCTATCTCGCCGAGGCGGAAGTGGGCGTTGCCGAGGTTGTAGTACAGAGCGGCGGACTCGAAGCCGCCGTCGGCCACGGACCCGTAGGCGGCGACGGCCCCGGCGAAGTCGCCTTCCCGGTAGAGGCGGTTGCCCTCGGCGAAGAGGGTCTCCTGGGCGGCTTCGCGCGCCGGGAGGCCGGCGGTCCAGACGAGCGGCGAAAGGACCGCCGCAGCGACGGCGAGCCGCCTCATGCCGACAGCTCCCTCGCCAGATCCGCCATGAGCGCCGCGGCGCGCTCGATCACCCGTTCGGGCGGTTCCCGCCCGGCCCCCGCCGGCGCGAATCGCTGCCGGTCGCAGTCGTCCAGGCAGCCGAAGAGTCGTTCGAGCGTTTCGCCGGACACCCCGCGGCGCCGCGCCAGACGCCCCGCCTCCTCGCGCAGAAGCCCCGCCTCGGCGACGTTCAGCCTGTCGGCCAGAAAGCCCTGCAGGGCGCCCGCCACTTCGGCGTAGAATCCGGCCGCGTCTCCGGCCGCCAGTCCCTTCGCCCGCGCCAGCCGCCTCCTCGCCATCCTGCGAGCCCTCCGGACCCTCGCGTAGGCCACGTCGCCCTCGATCCTGTCGCGGTGGCGCCGCACCGCCGCCGCCACGGCCACCGCCGCCAACGGCAGCAGCAGCACGATCCAGAAGCCCGCGGTCGCGTACAGCCGCGCCCCGGCCGGCCGGAGCTCCGGCGGGCCGATGCGAATGAAGCGGATCTCCTCGCGGATGGGTTCGACCGCCGAGCGAACCGCGCCGCTCTCCGCGCCGGCCGCCGCCGCGTCGCCCGTGACGGCGACCTCGACGGGCGGCGCCCGCGAAGTTCCGTACGTGCGCGACCGCGGGTCGAAGTACGACACCTCGACCGCAGGAATGGTCACGTTGCCGGGCACCCGGGGGATGAGCACGTATTCGTAGCCGCGGCTGCCCCCGATGCCGCCGCCTCGAGGCGCGATCTTCTCGGTTGTCTCGGGCGGGAACACCTCGAACTCGTCGGGGAAGTCGATCTCGGGAGCGCCGAGGGAGCGCAGGTTGCCCGTGCCCGTGACGTCGACGCGAAAGGCGAGCGCCTCGTTCGCGGCCACCTCGTTGCGATCGACCGAGGTGGACACGTCCAGCCGGCCGACGTGTCCGGTGAACGACCCGGGGCGGCCCTCCGCCGGCGTAGGCAGAACCTCGATGGCGACGGGACGCGAGGCCACCGTCACCGGGAAGCGGCGGTCGGCGAATCCGAAGGCGCCGAACAGGTCGTCGAAGGAGCCGCGCCGCCGGTTCGGCACCCGCACCTGGGCCTCGATGCCGAGCGGCTCGAGGGTGCGTTCGCCGGAGCCGGTCGGGAAGAGAGCGACGCGCCGGACGGTGGCCGTGAGGTATTCGCTGCCGTCCCGGACGACACGCTCCACCTCGGGCGCGTCCGGCTGCTCCAGCCGCTCGGTCCAGAACCCGGTCGCCTGCGGCAGCATCGATATCCTGTACGACTCGACGGTCACCCGGGTGAAGATCCGGTACTCGACCACCACCGCTTCGTTCTCGAAGACCCGCGTACGGCTGACCTCGGTCTCGATGAAGAGGTCGTCGGCGGCGATTCCGTCGGCGGGGTCCTCCTCCGCACCCACGATTCCGTCCCGGGGCGCCGGCGTGTCGGACACGACCAGCGAGAGCGGCTCGGTCTCGTAGGTGCGGCCGCCGGCGGTCACCTTCACGGGGCCGATTTCGAAGACCCCTTCCCGGACGGCCTGGAATCGGTACTGGTAGGTCAGCGCAACGCTCGTGCGGCCGTTGGAGAACTGCACCGAGCTCGAAGTGCCCGACCCGAGGTACTGGCCGAATTCCTCCATGTCGGGCAGGACGGGCTCCGCGTCGGCCTGCTGCGCACCCCTAACCTCGACGTTCAGCACGAACTGGGCGCCCCACCCGACCTTCTCCGGGCTCAGGAAGGCGCGGACCTCGACCTCCTGGGCGTGGGCGGGGGCAGCCACGAGGCCGAGGACGACGAGCAGTCCGTGGACAAGGCCCCGCGAGCACCGAGAGCGGCGAGGCGCCGGGCTGGCAAGGCGCGACGAAGGGGGAATAGCAGCGCTATTCGCCCGAGGAGCAACGCAGAGCGCAGCGATCCAGCGCGGATGCATCGCCGTTCGAATGCCGGGGGGATTTTGTCCGCGGGCTGCCCGCAGTCCGTGGACAAGGCCCCGCGAGCAACGGGTGAGGCGAAGCGGCCAGCGCGGATGCATCGCCGTCCTACCAGTCCTTCCTGGGCCGCCGGCCCCTTGGCTGCGCGGTCTTCCGGTTGACTTCCCCGGGGTCCTCGGAAATCGCCTGCAGCAGGCGTTCCGCCTGTTCGGGAGTCAACTGCGCGGGCTGTTCTCCCGCCCGCCCCTCCCCTTCCCGCTCTTCGTTCGACTGCGGAGACTCGCCGTCGCGTTGGTTTTCCTGCGGTCGGGACTGCTGTCCCTCGTCACCCCGGTCCTCCCCTTCGGAAGGATCGGCCCGGCCCTCATCCTGCCGCCCGTCCTGCGATTGCTCCCCCTGCTGCCGCTCGTCCTCGTTCTGCTCGTCCCCGTCCCGCCCCTCCCCGCCCTGCTGCTGCCGTTCCTGCTGCTCGAGCATCCGGAGCGCCATCTCCAGGTTGTGCTTCGCGTCCCGGTCGGCGGGGTCCAGCCTGAGCGCCTCCTTGTAGGCCTCTATCGCGGGCCCCGGCTGCTGCTGCCGCAGCATCGCGTTGCCCAAGTTGTACCACGCGCCCGGGCGCCAGTCCGGGTCACCGTTCTCCAGCGCCTCCAGGTACGCCTCCGCGGCCCGCCGGAACTCCTGGCTTCGGTAGAGCGCGTTGCCCTCGTTGAAGCGCGCCGGCGCGAGGTCCGGCACCTTCTCGAGCGCTTCGAGGTAGCGCGCGTGCGCCTCCTGGAAACGCCCTTCCTCGTAGAGCCGGTTCCCCTCCTCGATCTCGCGGCGGCCTTCCTGTGCGGCGAGGGGCGCGGCCTGCGCACCGGCGGTCCCGGCGAGCGCGAGGGCGGCCACGCCGAACCGCACCAGCGAACCCGTGCCGCTCCGGGCCCGCGAACCGGCCCGGCCGCAAACGCGGCGGGCATACCCGCCAACAACTGAGAACCTCCTCATGCGACCTCCTCCGTCCGGGCGGACGGACGCCTCCCCCGCCCTGAAACCATGAACTCCAAAGCCAGAAACAGCAACGCCGCGCCCAGGAAGATCTGATACTGCTCCTCGAATTCCGTAACTTCGCGCGATTCCACCTCCCGGCCACCCCCCGCAATCCGCTCCACCAGCCGCTCCAGCCCCCCCGCCCCCCGCCCGACCCGGTGATACTCGCCGCCGGTCTGCAGGGCGATGTCCTGCAGCGCCGTCTCGTTCAGGCGCGTGGTGATCACGTTGCCCTCGTCGTCGCGCCGGAACCTTCCCCCCCCGCTCCCCGCCGCGTCCGGCAACGGTACGCCCTCCGCCGACCCCACGCCCACCGTGTGGATCGTCACCCCGGCCTCGACCGCCGCCGCCAGCGCCCCGGCCAGACCGCCTTCGTGGTCTTCTCCGTCCGTCACCACAACGACGATGCGGTTTTCGGGCGGCGTCTCCTCCAGCGCCTCGACGCTCACGCCGATCGCCCTGGCCAGGTCGGTGCCCTGCGTGGACATCGACTCGGGGTCCATGGCGTTCAGAAACATCATGGCCGCGCCGTAGTCCGCGGTGAGAGGGCTCTGCACGAAGGCGTCCCCCGCGAAGGCGACCAGGCCGATCCGGTCCCCGTCGAGGCGCTGGACGATGCGGCCCACCTCGATCTTGGCGCGCTCGAGGCGGCTGGGAGCGACATCTTCGGCGTACATCGAGCGGGAGACGTCGAGCGCGACGACCACGTCCTGGCCCTGGCGCCGCACCGTCTCCACGCGCGTGCCGAACTGCGGCCGGGCCAGCGCCAACGCCAGCAGGGCGACCGCCGCGACTGCGAGCGAGGCCTTCCAGCGCCGGGCGGCGACGCTCACGGCGGGCCGGAGTCTCCGCACCAGGCGGCGCTCGCCGAAGCGGTCGAGGAGCGCGCGCCGGCGGCGGCCCGCGTACCAGTGGAGCCCCAGGAGCATCGGGACCAGAGCCAGGCTCCAGAGCGCGACACCGTCGCCGAAGCGGAACATCAGGGCAGCGTTCTCAGCCAGGTGCGTCCCAGGACCAGTTCGGCCAGGAGCAGCACCAGGCCCGCCAGCAGGGGGATGCGGAAGCGTTCGCCGTAGCTGGTGAAGTTCTCGACCTGGATCTCGGTCGTCTCGAGCTCGTCGATCTCGCGGTAGATCGCCTCCAGGCTCTCGCGGTCGGTGGCGCGGTAGTAGCGGCCGCCGGTGGTCTCGGCGGTGGCGCGCAGGGTGGGTTCGTCGACGTCGACTCGCATGGTGACGTAGCGGCGATTTCCGAGGCGGTCGGTGGCCGGGACGCGCGCGGCGCCGCGCGATCCGGCGCCGATAGCGTACACGCGGACGCCGAGGGCCTGCGCCGCCTGCGCCGCCGTCACCGGATCGATCTCGCCGCGATTGTTGCGCCCGTCGGTGAGAAGCACCACCACCTTGGAGACCGCTTCGCTCGTCCGCAGCCGCTTCACGGCGGTGGCCAGTCCCATCCCCACCGCCGTCCCGTCCTCGATCATTCCGACCTCCAGCTCGCCGATCAGCGACGCGATCACGGAGCGGTCGAGGGTGAGCGGGGCCTGCGTGAACGCCTTCCCGGCGAAGATGACCAGCCCGATCCGGTCGTCGCGCCGCCCGGCGGCGAAGTCCGCCGCCACCGCCTTCGCGGCCTCGATCCGGTTCGGGGCCAGGTCCTCGGCCAGCATCGAGCTGGAGATATCGAGCGCCAGCACGATGTCGACTCCCTCGGTGACGACGTTCTCG
Source organism: Gemmatimonadota bacterium (assembly GCA_028873825.1). GTDB lineage: Bacteria > Gemmatimonadota > Gemmatimonadetes > Longimicrobiales > Gaopeijiaceae > Bin94. The sequence goes on from JAPPNM010000051.1 coordinate 36,079, forward strand.
CCCGTCACGCCGGTCTGCGGCCGCGCGAAGGCGACGACCAGGCAGAGCAGCGCCAGTCCCCGGAGCGCGGCAGGCACGTGCTGCAGCCACCGCCCCTCGCCCGCGCCCGCCCGGCCCAGCCCCGCCGCGTCCGGATGCACCAGCGATTCGCGGCGGCGGCGGCCCCGGACCGCGTACCACCAGCCCAGCGGGGGCAGGGCCCCGAGAAGAAGCAGGAAGAGCGGGTCCTCGAAGCGGAAGATCACGGGGCGGCTCCGCTCGCTACGGCGCCGGCCTCGCCGGCGTCCGCCGGAGCGCCGCCGCCGGAGAAGGACTCGGCGCCGACCCCGCCCGCGTCCTCGCTCCCGGCGACCTCAGGGCCGGCGCGCCCAGTCCCGCTGGTCATCCGCACCAGCTCCCGCGCCCGAGCCATCAGCGCCCGCGACTCGTCCGCTCCCGGCCGCAGCTTGGCGAACTTGACCAGGTCGCAGCGCTCCAGGAAGGCGCGAAACGCTCCGGCGATCCGGTCGCCGAGCGCGGCCCGCCGCATGCCTTCGGCCACCTCCCGCGTGGTCAGTTCCAGCGCGGGCACCTCGAGCTGGCCCTCGACGTAGCGCCGGACGATCTCCGAGATGCGGACGTGGTACTCCTTGACCCGGCCGCGTTCCAGCAGCGACGACTTCTCGAGCGCGCGAAGCGCCTCCAGCGCCAATTCGTGGAAGGGGCGCGGAGGGGCGAGGGGGACGGGGGGCGCGGACGCGGGGGCGGCGCGGCGGCGGCGCAGGTAGTACGCGACGGCTCCGGCGAGCGCGACGGCAGGCAACACGAGGAGCAGCGCGCCCCACCAGCGGCGCGGTATCGACAGCGGCCCCCGTATGTCGCGCAGATCGCCCGATTCGTCGAGGCCGACGGTTTCCACGCCGATCCGAAACGGATCGGTGACGAGAGTCCGCGCCGCGCCGCCGGGGCCGGCGACGGGCACCGCGATAGCGGGCAGCTCCAGCTCGCCGAGCTCGAAGCTGGTGACGACCAGGGTGGCCGTCGAACGCAAGTCGCCGTCGACGCCGTCGGCGAGCGCGACCGGGGGCGAGATTTCGGCGCTCAGCACCTCGAAGGGGGCGACGGCGAAGGAATCGGGCCACTTGACCGTCCACTCGCCCGGGTGGTCGACCGCAAGCCGCACCGTGACGGGGTCGCCGACATGGATTGACTCGGCGTCGACCTCCGTGGCGATCCTGGGCTCCTGGGCCGGGGCCGGGCCGCCGGCCGCGAGCGCGCCGACAAGCCCCGGCAGCGTTCGGACGAGCCCGCGCGAACGCCGGGAGCGGCGAGGCCGCGTCGTCACCGCACCCTCCGCGCCCGCTCCTCGAAGAAGCGTCTCAGGGCCCGGTCGTACGGAACCCCGGTAGTCACGTCGATCGCGTCGATCCGGCTCCGCCGAAACACCTCCTCCACCCGCTCCCGCGCCTCTTCGCGGATCTCCCGGAACCGCTCCCGAAACGCCCGCCCGGACGTGTTCACCACCACCCGCTCCCCGCTCTCCGGGTCCTCGAACTCCACGAAACCCATCGGCGGCACGTCCTCCTCGCGCACGTCCCCCACCCGCACGGCCACCAGATCGTGACGCCGCGCCGCCACCGACAGCGCCCGCCCGTACCCGGCCGTCATGAAGTCCGAGACCAGAAAGACCACGGCCCTCCGCCGCGCGACCTTGGTCAGGTATTCCAGCGCACCCGCTATGTCCGTCCCGGTGCCTTCGGCCGGATGGTACAGCAGCTCCCGCAGCACGCGGAGAGCGTGCCGCCGGCCTTTGCGCGGGGGCACGAACTTCTCGATCCGGTCCGAGAACAGAACCAGCCCCACCTTGTCGTTGTTCTTGATCGCGCTGAAGGCGAGGACCCCGCAGAGCTCGGCGGCCAACTCGGACTTCATGCGGCTGCGCGTGCCGAATTCAGCCGACGCGCTCACGTCCGCCACCAGCATCAGCGTCAGCTCGCGCTCCTCCTCGAAGATCTTCACGTGGGGCGAGCCGGTCCGCGCCGTGACGTTCCAGTCGATGCCGCGAATGTCGTCCCCGTACTGGTACTCGCGCACCTCGGCGAAGCTCATCCCCCGCCCCTTGAAGACGGAGCCGTACTCGCCCGAGAAGACCTCGTTCACCAGGCCGCGCGTGGTGATTTCGATCCAGCGCACCTGCTTGAGGATCTCGCGCGGAATCATCGAATGACCCGCCGCGCCGAACAGCGCCGCACCCCGACGGCGTTCCCGGCTCTCCGCGCCACCATCGCCCGCACCTCTCCCCGCCGTCCCTACGGAACCTCGATCGTGTCCAGGACCCGGGTCACCACGTCCTCCGTCGTCATCTCCTCCGCCTCCGCCTCGTAGGTGAGGATGACCCGGTGCCGCAGCACGTCCATCGCCACCGAGCGCACGTCCTCGGGCGTCACGTAGCCGCGGTGGCGCAGGAACGCATGGGCTCGGGCGGTCCTGGCCAGACAGATCGTGGCGCGGGGCGACGCCCCGAAGGCGATCAGCGGCTCCAGCTCCTCCAGGCCGCACTCCCGCGGCTCGCGCGTGGCGAAGACCAGGTCGACGACATACCGCTCGATCTTGCCGTCCATGTAGATCGTCTCGACGGCCTCGCGCGCCGTCAGAATCTCCTCGGGCGCGACCACCGGTTCCGCCCTGGGCTCGGGGCCGGCGCTCATCCGCCGCATGATCTCCATCTCCTCGTCCCGGTCGGGATACCCCACCGACAGCTTGAGCATGAAGCGGTCCACCTGGGCTTCGGGGAGCGGATAGGTCCCCTCCTGCTCGATCGGGTTCTGGGTCGCCAGCACCAGGAAGGGAGACGGCAGCGGGAAGGTGTTGTCGCCTATCGTGACGGTGCGCTCCTGCATGGCCTCGAGCAGCGCCGACTGCACCTTCGCGGGAGACCGGTTGATCTCGTCGGCCAGGATGACGTTCGCGAAGACGGGTCCCTTGCGGGTCTCGAACTCGGTCTTCCGCGGATCGTAGATGAGCGTGCCCACCAGGTCCGCCGGGAGAAGGTCCGGGGTGAACTGGATGCGCTGGAAGGACGTCCGTATCGCGTCCGCCAGCGTCCGCACGGTGAGGGTCTTGGCGAGCCCGGGAACGCCCTCCATGAGGACGTGTCCGTCCGAGAGGAGGCCGATCAGCAGCCGTTCGACCATCGTCTTCTGTCCGACTATCACCCGGCCCACCTCGTCGAGGAGCCGGTCCACGAAGCCGCTCGTCTCCCGGATCCTCGCCTGTATGACCTCGATGTCTCGGTTCATGCCGCCTCGTGTTTCAGGGTTTCGGTCTCGCGTGTTTTTCCCGGACCAATTTAATGGACGGGATGCCCCGCGGAACGGTTGCCGCCCCTTCACGACCCCGGCGCCGATGTCGGCGGAGAGGGCCACCGGCGCAGGTACCGGCCCGCCCGGATCGAATTGTCTCCCTCGACGCCGGCGAGCCCCTCGCACCCTATCGCATCCGATTATCCTTGCAAATCGCAGGTATGGTTGCAATTTTGCGAGGATGATTCCACGACGAGCCCTCGATGACGTCCGGCGGGCGCTGACCCGGCAGGCGGCCGCGGCGCTGCTCGGTCCGCGCCAGGTGGGCAAGACGACGCTCGCCCACGAGATCGCCCGCACCACGGATTCGCTCTACCTGGATCTTCAGGCGAGAGCCGACCGGGCCCGGCTTGCGGAACCGCGGCTCTTCCTTCGCCCGTACGAGGACCGGCTCGTGATCCTCGACGAGATTCACCGGGTTCCCGAACTGTTCCCCGAGCTCCGCGGACTGATCGACGAGGGGCGGCGGCGCGGCAGGCGAACCGGGCGTTTTCTCATCCTCGGATCGGCCTCCGTGGATCTCCTGAAGCAGGCGGGCGAGAGTCTGGCGGGGCGCATCGAATTCGTATCCCTGTATCCGTTCGATGTGCTCGAGGTCTCCCCCGACAACGAGGCGGTCACATCGCTTTGGGTCCGCGGCGGCTTCCCGGACAGCTTTCTGGCCGGGAGCGACGAGGACAGCCTTGCCTTCCGCCAGAACTTCGTCCGCACCTACCTAGAGCGGGACCTGGCGGAGTTCGTCCAGATGCGCCTCCCCCCGGAGACCCTCGCGCGTCTCTGGACGATGCTGGCACACGAGCAGGGGGGACTGCTGACCGTGGCCAAGCTGGCCCGGAGCCTCGCCATCAGCGCTCCCGCGGTCACGCGGTACGTCGACGTGCTGTCGAGTCTCCTTCTCGTGCGGCGGCTTCCGCCGTTCGTCGCCAACGTTCGCAAGCGACTCGTTAAGTCGCCCAGGGTCTACATCCGCGACAGCGGACTGTTGCACGCCCTCCTCGACATCGGGAGCCTCCACGCCCTTGCCGGACATCCCGTCGCCGGTTCGAGCTGGGAGGGGTTCGTCGTCGAGAACCTGCTGGCCGTTGCGCATCCGCGGACCCGGGCCAGCTTCTACCGGACAGCGGCCGGAGCTGAAATCGACTTGGTTCTCGAGATACCGGGGATCCGCAAACCGTTGGCCGTCGAGATCAAGCGCAGCCTATCCCCGAGTCTCGGCAAGGGATTCCGCAGCGCCCTCGCGGATCTGGCGCCGGAACGCTCCTTCGTGGTCTACGCCGGGAACGAACGCTATCCGGTCGCGGAATCGACCGAGGTGATCGGGCTGCCCGAGATGGCGAGACTGCTGGCGAATCCGATGGGCCTGAAATCGTAGCCGGGGCCGGGGGTTGTCCCTAGCAGTCCGTGGATAAAGCCGCCCGAGCACCGAGAGCGGCGAGGCGCCGGG
>JAPPNM010000009.1 GCA_028873825.1 Gemmatimonadota bacterium
ATCATACACCATCAACCCCAACAACTAACCGTCCGCGAAAGCGGGGCAGCCCCAGATCGCCGGCGTGATGGGGGCGAGCATCACAACCGCCAACGCCTACATCGCCGATGTCTCGAAGCCCGAAGACCGGGCCCGCAATTTCGGGCTGATTGGGGTGGCCTTCGGGCTCGGCTTCATCTTCGGCCCCGGTCTGGGAGGAGTCCTGGGGGGGATCGATCTTCGGCTTCCCTTCTTCGTGTCGGCCGGACTCGCCCTTGTGAACTGGCTCTACGGCTTCTTCGTTCTTCCCGAGTCGCTGCCCCCAGAAAAGCGGGACTCCTTCGGCTGGAGGAAGGCGAATCCGCTGGGAAGCCTGTACGTGCTCGGCTCCTACCCGCTGGTCGCCGGTCTGGCGGCGGTCTTCGTGTTCGTGGTGCTGGCGCAACGGGGCCTCGAGACGGTCTGGGTGCTGTACACCGGCCACAAGTTCGGCTGGGACGCACGAATGAACGGCCTTTCGCTCATGCTGGTGGGGCTGACGGCCACCGTGGTGCAGGGCGGGCTGGTCCGCCCCGTCGTCGGCCGCCTCGGTGAGCGCCGTGCCATCCTGTGCGGCCTGGCCGTGGCGGTCGTCACCTATCTGGGGTACGGTTTGGCCACGGCGGGATGGATGCTCTTCGCGTTCATCGTGTTCGGATCGATCGGGGGCGTGGCGGGACCGGCCATCCAGAGTCTGGTGGCGGGCGCCGTCCCGCCCGAGGACCAGGGCAAGGTGCAGGGGGGAATCGCGTCCCTGATGAGCCTGACCGGGATCCTGGCGCCGCTGGTCTTCACCGCGGGGCTGTTCAGCTACTTCACTTCGCCGGATGCGCCGGTCGAGTTCCCCGGGGCGCCGTTCCTGCTGGGGGCGGTGATGTACGCGCTGGCGTTCTGGTCGCTGCTGCGGCTGTTCAGGAGAATGCCGGGGTAAGGGCCCGCGGGAGGATCCGCGCGTTGTCGGTCGGCGGGCCGGTGGCGGAGACCGGCGGTTGCCGCGGTTGCTGGCCGGGTTCGGGAGGGCGGTCCCGCCCTTCAGGCAGCCGGCCGGCAAGTCTGGCGCATACCGTCTCGGGCAACCAGATTCTCGCGGGGCGCGCTACGTCACTCGACCCGGGGGAAGACGATGTCCGAGGGCCGTCTCCACGCCGATTCGCCCGAAGGTCCCGCGGGTAGGCCGAACTGTCCGAACTGCGGGGATGTGCGGTCGGGCCGGTTCTGCGCCGCCTGCGGACAGAACGACCGAAGCTACGTGCGCGGTCTGGGGGCGGTGGCGTGGGACCTCTGCCGTGACAGCTTCGAGGTGGACTCGCGGCTGATCCGGACCCTGAAGCTCCTGCTCTTCAGGCCCGGAAGCCTCACGATCGAGTTCTCCGCCAACCGGCGGGCCGGGTACATGTCGCCGGTCAGGCTGTATCTCTTCGCCGGCTTCCTGTTCGTCCTCGTTCTGTCGCTTGCCATGCCCGGCTCGTTTTCCGAGCCGGACCCGGTGTCGGCGGGAAGCGGAGACGGAGACGGATCGGTGGAGGGATCGCCGCACAGGTCGCTGACCGCTGCCGAGACCGCAGCCCTGAAGGCGGCGGTGGGGCAGGGGAAGGCCCTCAAGGTTGACGATGTCCTGGGGCGTCCGGGCGGCAATGTCGCGAGGACTGCCCTGGTCGTCCTCGCCGGGGGCCTGCTTCCGGAGGGTCCGGCGGTCCGTGTGCCCGCCTTCACCGCGCCCGTCGAGGATCTCGGCCCGCCGTTCGCCGAAGACGAGTCCAGGGACGATCCGGACGATGCCGGAATAGGGGGCGACCCCGGACGCGGCGGTTCGGTTGCGGTTGCCCCGGCGGCCGAAGACCCGGAGAGGCCCAATCCGCTCGTGAGGATGTTCCTCTCCAGCTTGGTCGACCTCGTCCACGATCCCGAGGTCTTCGTGCAACGCGCGGTCGGAAACCTGCCGATAGCGATGTTCTTCCTGCTTCCGTTTCTGGCTCTGGCGCTGGCGCTATGCTACTTCCGCAAGAGGCGGTTCTTCGTCGAGCACCTTGTCTTCGGCATGCACAACCAGACCCTCGCCTTCCTGTGTCTCGCGGCCGCGCTGCTCGCGCCGGAGGGACCGGTCGGCAGGTGGTTCCGCCTGTTCTTCATCGTCGCTCCCCAGGCGTACTATCTGGTTGCGTTGCGCCGGTACTACGGGGACGGGTGGGTCTGGACGCTCATCAAGGGGTTCGCCGTGTGGGGGCTGTACATGGCGGTTCTGCTCCCCGGCCTCTTCGCGGTGCTGTTCCTGACGGCGTGAGTGCGCATTCCGACGCTTCCGACGAGGCGGCCGCCGCGATGAGCCGCGGCGGTTCCGCCGCCGCCGCAGAGCATGACGGAGCCGGCGGCGGGATCGGCGTGGACGGGGAAGCCGCGCTGAGACGCCTTGCCGCGCGGCGCGTGGACGACCGGCCGTACCTCGCCGCATACCTGGATTTCGCGGACGCGCGCCCGGACGCGGTCCTGGTGGCCGTGGGCGTGGACCCCGCGGGGAACAAGCGCGTGCTGGGCGTGCGCGGCGGAGGCCGTGACGCGGAGCGGAGGGGCGGGGCGGCGCGGGATCTCGTGCGGGACCTGGTGCGGCGGGGTTTCGCGCGCGCCCGGCGGCCCCTCTTCGTCACCGGCGGTTCGGCGGCCCTGCGGCGCGCGGTCGCGGAAGTGCCCGGCGGCGAGGTCCTCGCGCAGGCGTGCCGCGCGCGCTGGACGCGCGAGGTGCTGCGTATTCTGCCGGGAAGGGAACGCCCCGGCGCCGCGAAGGCCATCGCCGAGGCGTGGAGGCGGGGAGCGGAGGGGGGCGGGGGGCGGCTGGGCGAGCTGGCGGCCGAGCTGGAGCGGCGGGGCCGCGGCGCGGCTGCCCGGAGGCTGCGGGAAAGGCCGGGGGACCTCTTCACGGTGGACAGGCTGGGGCTCCACCCTCAGCTGCGCCGAAGCCTGAGCACCACGCACGTGATTGCGGGCGTTCGGCTGCGGCCGCCGAAGCCGACTGCGGACGGGGAGGATCCGTGGCCGGACGGTGCGGTCGCGCTGCGGCATTTCGCCGCCCGGTTCGTCCAGGCCGAGAAGGGCTACCGCAAGATCGCCGGATACCGTCACCTGCAGCTGCTCAAGGACCACCTCGACCAGATCGCATTGCCGCTATAGCAGCCCGTGGACAAAATCCCCCCGGCAGCAGTGCTACCGCTCGTACCGCACCTCCCCGCCCACGATCGTCACGTCCACGCGCGCATCGGCCAGCTCCCCGTCCGGCACGGACAGGATATCGCGGTCGATCACGACCGCGTCGCCCAGCTTCCCGACCTCGAGCGACCCCTTGTACGCCTCCTCGAAGGCCGCGAATGCGTTGTTGATGGTGTAGCTGCGGAGCGCCTCGGTGCGGGTCATCTTCTGCTCCGGGTAGAAGACGGATCCGTCCGCCGTCTGACGCGTGACCGACGAGCGGAAGCTGGCCAGCGGGTCGATGTCCTCGACTGGAACATCTGTTCCGTTGTTGATGGGGACGCCTGCGTTCATGAACGCGCGCCACATGTAGCTTCGCTTTTCGGCGCGATCGTCGCCCAGGCGGAGGGGGATCCAGGGCGCGTCTGAGGTGGCGTGGACGCCCTGCATGGAGGCGAGTACGCCCAGTTCGGCGAAGCGGGGGATGTCGTCGGGGTGGACGTGCTGCGCGTGCTCGATGCGCCAGCGCAGGTCGTCCCCCGCGCCCGCCGAGTCGAAGACGGCCTGGTAGATGTCGAGGACTTCGCGGTTTGCGCGGTCGCCGATCGCATGCGTGTTGACCTGGTAGCCGTGCTTGACGGCGACGTGCGCGGTGCCGGCGATGTCCTCGACGGGTTCCAGCACGAGGCCGGTAGACGAGGGCATGTCCTCGTACGGCTCCAGCAGCCACGCCCCGTGCGACCCCAGCGCCCCGTCGATCTGGCGCTTGACGGAGCGCACGGTCAGGTAGTCGTCGCCCTCCGACGGCATGTAGTAGCCGGCCAGGCGCGCGTCCATCTCCTCGTTGGACTGGCCGCGCACCATGACGTAGAGGCGGACCGGGAGCGCGCCCTCGTCTTCCAGCTGCTTGAGCCGGTCAATAGTGGAAAAGGACGCGCCCGCGTCCTGGAACGAGGTGACGCCCTTGGAGAGCGCCTCCTCGGCGGCGAGCCGGACCTCCAGCCGGAACTGCGCGTCGATCTCCTCCGCGGTGCGGTCCGACCGGGAGCGGGCGAAGGCGGCGGAGACGGGGCGAGCCGCGGTTTCGCGAAGCAGGCCGGTCAGTTCCCCGTTTTCGTCCCGGACCAGTTCGCCTCCGGGCGGGGGCTCGGAGTCGCGGTCGTAGCCCCCGGCTGCCAGGGCAGCGGCGTTTGCGAAGGAGGCGTGGCCGGAGGCGTGGCCGAGGAAAACCGGGTTTTCGGGGCTGACGGCGGAGAGCGAGGCGTGGGTCGGATTGCCCTCGACGGTGGGATCGGGGGGCCGGTCCCACTTCTCCTGGTGCCAGCCGCGCCCGCGTATCCATTGACCGGGCTCGGCGTCCGCAACCGCCTCGGCCACCATCTCCACGATGGCGTCCCAGTCCGCGGCGCCGTTGAGGTCCAGGATCGTCTTCGAGTTGCCGAGGCTCATGTAGTGGCCGTGTCCCTCGATGAAGCCGGGCGCGGCGAGGCGGCCGTTCAGCTCGACGACCTCGGTTTCGTCGCCGATGTACGCGCTCACCTCATCGTTGCCGCCGACCGCGACGATCCAGCCGTCGTCGATGGCGAGCGCTTCGGCCATGGCGTTGTCGGCGTTCACGGTGGCGACTGTGCCGCCGCGCAGGACGAGGTCGGCGGGAGTGGGGGCTTCGCCGTTCGGCTGCGAGTCGGCGCAGGCGGCGAGGAGGAGGATGCCGCCAGCGAGGGAGTTCGTGCGCAAGAGCCGCCGGGCGGGCAGTGCGGAGTGTCTCATCGGTTTCAGTATTCCTGTTGGTTGGGAAATGCTTGGCTCAATGCCCAGCGTCCTTTCCACGGGTTGCTTTGGGACGGTCACATGTAAACTCCGGTTTCCAGTTTGTAATGCGCGATTCACATTCTCACGGCCCGAGGCCGGGTCGCCACCGGTCCCCGCCTACCCGGCCCGCCGAAATGCCCGCCACAGGTCCAGCACCTCCCGCTCGCGTTCCGCCCCCACCCCCGCCCTCAGCGCCGCCTGCCTCTCCGCCGGCCTTGAGAAGTGATACTCCAGCGTCGCCGCCGCCGTATCCGCCAGCGACCGGAAGGTAAGCCCCTTCTCCACCTCGGGCGAGAGGTCGAACCGCGCAAACCCTTCCGCCCCGTCCCGCGCCGGCCTCCAGACGGGCAGCTCCCGGTACGGCCGCAGCCCCGCGTTGATCAGGAAGTCAGTGTGTCCACCCAGGTGAAGGTCGACTCGGCGGTCGTCACGGCGCGGATCCCGTACAGCAGCTCCGCCATCGGACGCGGCGTGCGCGGCCCGACAACGTTGTACGTCCCCGATTCGCCCGCCTCCGCCATCTCGATCAGCCATTCCCCGAAATCGCGCACGTCGATGATCTGCACGGGGTCGGTGCCGTCGCCCGGTGCGAGGACCTCGCCGCCGCGGTGAATGCGCACGGGCCAATAGGTGAAGCGGTCCGTGGGGTCGCCGGGACCGATGATCAGGCCGGGGCGGAAGACGAGGGTGCGTTCCTCGCCGAAAACGTCCCGGGCGATCTGCTCGGACAGCGCTTTGCCGAGGCCGTAGGGCACCCGCTCGGCACCGGGCTCGACCCCCGCGCGCTCATGCGTCCAGGCTTCTCGACCCCGGGGAATAGGTGCGTATTGGTGCGGCCCCGGTTGAAGAGGGTGACTTCGTGGCCGCGAGACAGGGCGTACTCGACCTGATGCGGACCGATGAAGCCCGTCCCGCCCAGGATCAGGATCGTGAGGGAGCGCGAGGGTGGGGGCGGCCGGGAGATGGACCGGTCTGCCGAACCCGCGCCCGCCAGCGGACGGTTCGCTGCCAAACCGGCTGCGAGAGCTCCGCCGGCCGCTACCGCGGTCCTGAGAAAAGTCCGCCGACTGCCGTCCATCGTACGTGCCTCCGTCGTGTAGCCCTTGTGCTCGCGCCGACGGGCGGCATCGGATGGCCGGGGCCCGCGGTGCCCTCCGGCCGAAGCGGTCCGGCCGGACCCTATAGGTCGCGCTTGCGCATGCTCAGAAACGCGGTCAACAGGAAGATGGCGCTGTAGGACAGGACCGCAATGGCCATGACCTCGACATCGAGGAACTCCAGGGGTGCGGCTCCCCGCTCGGCGCGGTCGGCGTTGACGCCGGCGAGTACCTCCGGGTAGTGCGCCAGGTCGTCTCCGAGGTCCTGCGCCAAGTTGTAGGGGAGGAACTCGGCGAGCTCCCTCAGCCTTTCGCCGCCGCGCATCGTCAAACCGCTGATCGCTTCCTCGACGATCAGGTACAGGAAGAGGACGCCCAGCCCCGGCCCCGCGGAGCGGACCAGTGCGGAGAGCATCAACCCCGCGCTTCCGAAGGTCAGCAGGTTGAGGACACTCCCGGCCAGGTAGCTGAGGTCGGTCGAGCGGATGAACTCGGGGCCGCCCTCGCTCGGGCTGAACAACGTACCCCCGACGCCAATGGAGACCACCGTCACCACAAACAGCATGACGAGTCCGGCCAGAACCATGACCTTCCCGCCGTAGAGCCGCTCCTTGCTGAGCCCGTCGATCACGTTCTGTCGGCCGGTGCGCCAGGAGAACTCCGGCGCGACGAGCAGAATCATCAACACGGCAATGAAGAACGTTCCGGGACCGGTCAGGCCGAACACGATCTGCGGCCAGGCCCCGGGCAGGGCGTAGCTTGCCCGGTCGTACAGGTGCGCACTGCGGACATTCTCAATGGCGGACATGGCGTTGAAGGCGGCGAACACCCCAATTGCCACCCAGAACGCCCGTCGCTTGACCGTCTTCAGCACCTCGATTCGCAGGAGCACGCCCACGATCCCGGTACGGAATCCGCCCTCGCGCCCCCGGGTTGCGGTCCCCCCGCCTGTCGCCCCGCTCACGATGCGATCTCCGTCATCGAATCGAAGTCCCCCCTCGTGAGGTCGATGAACACTTCCTCCAAACTCGGGCGGTGGGGTGCCAGGTGCGACACGTGGATCCCCCGCGCGGCCAGGTAGCGGTTCAATCCGGTCAGGTCATCGCTGCGCAGCCCAACCACGATCCCACCCTCCTCCGACCGGCGCACCGACATCACCTCCGGACAGCCCTCCAGCGCGGCCGCCAGCGCGTCCTCGTCCCCGGCGCGCAGCAACGCCGACTTCCCCGCGCTCACCACCTCCTCCACCGTGCCCCGTGCCACGATCCGACCCTTGCGTACGATCGCCACATGCGTGCACGTCCGCTCCACCTCCCACAGGAGATGGCTCGACAGGAAGATCGTCTTGCCGCGGTCGGCCAGAATCCGGACGATCTCTCGGATCTCGCGCATGCCCTGGGGGTCCAGTCCGTTGGCCGGCTCGTCCAGGATGACCAGTTCGGGGTCGTTGAGCATGGTGGCCGCCAGCGCCAGCCGCTGCTTCATGCCGAGCGAGTAGGTGCGGAAGCGGTGTTTCGCGCGGTCCGCCAGGCCGACCAGTTCCAGACACTCCTCGATGCGCGCCCGCCCGACTCCCTTGATCGCGGCGGCGATGCGGAGGTTGTCCCGGCCGCTCATGTACGGGTAGAAGTTGGGGGTTTCGAGGGTGGCGCCGACGCGTGAACGGGCGGCGAGAAGGCCCTTCGGGTCGGAAGCTCCAAAGAGCTGGAAGTTGCCGCCGGTCGGGTTGACGATGCCGACCAGCATCCCGATGGTGGTGGTCTTGCCGCTGCCGTTGGGGCCCAGGAAGCCGAAGACCTGACCTTCCTCGACGGCGAACGAGACCTGGTCCACCGCCAGGACGGACTTCGCGGCGCGCCTTCCGTACCGTTTGGTGAGTTCGTACGTTTCGATGACGGGCATGGACGGGGCGGGGGAGCGGGTCGCGCAGGGGGGCAGCGAAGGTACGAATGTTGGGGGGTGGCAGGTTTCGGTGCGGGCAACCGCGAGGGACAATACCAACGTCTTCTCTCCGACAGCCGTCAACAAGGTGGGGCTGCGGGTCTCCCGCGGAGACGTCCTGAGTCCCATTGTCAGTCCGCGCCTCAACCGTCGGCGCAACGCCAGTCAGCAGGAAGAACACCGCCTTGACCGACCAGCAACCCGAGACGAAGCGGCCCAACACCTTCTGGGCCGAAGGGCGCCGCCGCGGCGTCTTTCGCGTCGGCGGACTCTACGTCGCCGGGGCCTTCGTGGTCCTGCAGCTGGGCGAGATCGTGCTGCCGGCCTTCAACGCGCCGGACTGGGCGTTGCAGACGCTGGTGGTGTTCGTCTTCCTGGGCCTCCCCGTCGCGCTCGCCTTCTCCTGGGTCTACGACCTCAGCCCCGAGGGACTGAAGCGCACCCGCAGTCTGGTGCCTGCGGGGGGCGGGTCGCTCGTCCCAGGGTTCGCCCTGCTGGGCGTCACCGCCCTTTCGGCCGGGCTGGGCGTTTGGTGGCTCAGCCGCAGCGCGATGGGAGCTCCCGAATCGGGCGCCGGCGCGGACACGTCAACCCCCTCCGCCTTCGCCTCCCTCGACCCCGCCGCCCCCGTCACCGCGATCGCCGTCCTCCCCCTGGTCCACCTCGCCGAGGGCGACGACCTCTTCGCGCGCCAGCTCCACGACGAGATCGTCACCCGGCTGAGCGAGCTCACGAGTCTGCGCGTCGTGTCGCGCACGTCGGTCGAGCGCTATCGCGACACCGGCAAGCTGCTTCCGGAGATCGCCGCGGAGCTTCGCGTGCAGGCGATCGTCACGGGCTCGGTCGCGATGACCGGCGAGAACGACAGCGTGCGGATCTCGATCCAGCTGCTGCACGCGCCTTCGGACACGCACATGGAGTCGCTCTCCTGGCAGCGCGAAATGAAGGACATCCTGCGTCTCCAGACCGAGATCGCGGTTGAGATCGCCACCCTGGTGCAGGGGGAGCTGGGGACCGGGGAGGTCGAGGTCGATCGGATCGCACAGGTGGACCCGGAGGCGCACCGGGCGTTCCTGCGCGGACGGGAAGAGCTGGACCGGGGAACTCCCGAGGCGCGGCAAGCGGCGCTGGCGTGGTTCGACCGGGCCGTCGAGCGCGACTCGCAGTTCGCCCCCGCGCGGGCTTGGCGGGCCGGGGTTCGCTTGCTGGGTCTGTCGGACGGGGACTCGATCCCGGCCGGGACGGTGGACAGGATACGGAAGGATCTTCGGCGCGCCGAGGAGCTGGGCGGCGCCGCCGACGAGGTCGCGGCCGCGATGGTGATCCTAGGGGACCGCCTGGGCGAGGGCGTCGAGGGAGCCCTCGAGGCGCTTCCTCCGGCGGACCGGGACGCGATTGAGGACGTCAGGACTTCCGCCGACGCGACCGACGCGATCCGCCGCCGGTACCTGCTCGGCGCGACTCGCTTCGGACGCTCGCTCGGCCCCCGCTCCCCGCCGGCGGTCGCGCGCCGCTACGCGGAGACCGGGCGGTACGACAGCGCGGAGGCGGTGTACCGGGACATCCTCGAAGACGATCCGTCGGTCGTCCCGGCCTGGGCGGGCCTGGAGGACCTGTACCTCCGGCGGGGCGATTTCGCCGGGGCGGTCGGGGTTCGGGAGGACTGGATCCTCGCGACGCAGGGCGATACGCAGGCTGCGCGTGCCGCCGTGCGGCAGCTTCGTACGGCCTTCTCTGCGGACGATCCCGCGACCTATTGGCAGTGGCGGCGCGACTACGGCGCCGACCGCCGGGCGCGCGGGGAGCCGGTCTCGGAGGTGGAGCTGGCGATGGTCGCCGTCGGGACCGGCGACTCCGAGGCCGCGCTGGATCATCTGCGGGCAGCGGTGGACAGCAGGGATCCGGCGCTGACGACGCTCAGAACCAGTCCCGCGTGGGATCCGTTGCGGGACGATTCCCGGTTCCGCGAGATCGTGCGGCAGGCGCGGGAGCTGTGGAGGGGCTGGGGAGAGCGGGGACCGCGGAGAGAGGCGGAGAGGGGGGAGGCGGAGCGGCGGTAACGCCCGCCCCGCCCGACGCCTTCGCCGCGAACATCGCGTCGCGCCCCGGCGGCCCTCCCAGGCGCGGCGCGTAGAAGCGCGTCGCGAGGGCTTCCATCACCGTCGCGGCGGCGCGCTCCTCGCACAGCGCCACGGCGCAGCCCCCGAACCCCGCCCCGGTCAGCCGGGCTCCCGCCGCCCCCGCCTCGAGCGCGATCTCGACGATCTCGTCCAGGCCGGCGGTGCTCACCTCGTAGTCGTCGCGGAGACTCGCATGCGACTGCACCATGAGCTCGCCGAAACGGCCCAATTCGCCGTTGAGCATGGCCTCTTCGGCGAGAGCGACCCGGCGGCCCTCGGTGACGACGTGGCGGAAGCGTCGGAACAGCGCGGGCGCGAGGACGCCGCGGGCGCGTCGAAGCACGCCGTCGAGACCGGGTTCGGCGACGAGATCGCGGTAGCCGCTCCCCACCCCCCGCAACGCCTCCCGGCACTGCCGCGCCCGCTCGTTGTACGCATCGCGCGCCCCCGCCGACTTCTCCGCACGCTCGAGCGAAGACGCGACGACCCATCGCCACCCCTCCGGCACTGCCACCGGCGTCACCCGCAACGGCTCGAACTCGATGCGGAGCGCATGCCCCTCCACCCCATGCAGGCACGCCGCCTGGTCCATCCCGCCGCCGCGCAACCCGGCGAAGCGCTCCGCGCGGGCCATGAGCGCGGCAAGTTCCAGCCGGGATACGGTCTTCGCGGGCGGGCGCTTGTCGGCCGGGTCCTCGTCCGGTGCCCGCCCCGCGCCACCCCCGGCACCGCCGCCCGTCCCGTCCTCCACCCCCACCCCGTTCGCCTTCAGCAGCGCCAGCGCGCTCGCCACCACCAGCGCCGAAGAGGACGACAGCCCCGCCGCGACCGGCACGTCGCCGCTCACCGTCCCCTCGATCCCGCGTCGCAAGTCGATGCCGTGCTCCAGCAGCCCCCGCGCCGCCGCCCGCACGTAGTTCGACCAGTCGCCCCGGTCCGCCGCCTCGATCGGACGTCGCATCCGAAACGCGAAGGGTGCGAAACGCTCCACGGGGCTGTGAAGCCTCACCGCCGCGTCGCCGGTGACGCGGAACTCGATGCGAATCGCCCGGTCGATCGCGATCGGCAGAACCGGCAGCCCGTTGTAGTCGGTGTGCTCCCCGATCAGGTTTACGCGCCCGGGCGCCACCGCCCGCCAGCGGCTCACGGTTCGCCCTTCACCCGCCCCTCGCTCCGAATGCCCCGGCGGCGCGGTGCGTCCGCTTGCTGCGAGGTGCGCGCGCGGCCGGGGGCGGGGGTGCGGGGGATTCCTCAAACCGCTAATACGCGTAAACCCGAAAGTCCTCGACGTCCAGTTCGTCGCGCTGCACCACCGCGAAGCGGTCGGCGCCGACCGCGAGCACCCGCGCTCCCGCGGGAAGATCAGTCCGGCCGTTCGGTTGCCCGTCCGGCCCGATCGCGAGCCATGCCCGGGTCTCGCCGCCCGGGCGGGCATGCAGTCCGATCCAGACCGTCTCGCCGGGACCCAGGACGGCCGCCTCGAAGGCCGGAAAGGTGTCGTTGTACGGCACCTTCTCGATGATCGCGACGAATTCCGGCGGCACCCCGGCCAACCCGGCGAGTTGCTCCTCCTTCCACTCGGACGCTTCGCCGGCGCCGACCTCGCCGCCGCCGCCGTCGCCGCGGATGCGCCGCGTCCGCGTTCCGTCCGCCCGGTAGACCGAGAGGTCCAGCGATCCCGTCTCCCCGACGACGGCCCGGTCCTCGCGGCCGAACGCCACCACGTCGCGGCCGAATCCGACCTTCTGCCGGGTGGCGCCGTCTCCGGGGATCGCGTGGTAGCTCCACTCGGCGGCGGGCAGCAGCGCCAGCGTGTCGGGTTCGCCCTCGGGCCGGGGGAACATCAGCAGCGGCGTCGTGTCCCTCCTGACCCCGTCCGGGTAGAAGCGGCGCGCTTCGCCCACGATGGCGAGCGTCTCGCCGCCGGTCCCGCGCGCGAGCGGCTTCAGATCCACAATTCGGCTCTCCGACCCGAACGACCACGACGTGACGAAGTCGCCCGAATCGGTGAATTCGTTCATGCGACCCCTGCGGGCGTCGTACACGAGAAAGCCGCCGGGGGCCTTGACCAAGGCCGTGATTTCGCCGAATTCGCCCGGACCTTCCCCGGGGCCCCCGGCCCGGGCGTTCAGGGAACCGTCGGCGGCAAGCAGCAGCACCTCGCGCGTCCCGGCGTTGGCCAGCGCCGCGCCTCCGCCGTCCAGGAGGACGGCGGCCGTGACTTGGAAGAGCCGGATGTCGTTCCGGCGAGTGGAATGCAGGAGGCTGGGTTCCAGCCGCGGCGCCGACAGGTTCTCGACCCTGCCCAGGACGACCGTCGTGAGGCCCCCCGAGTCGGTGACCTCGACCCCGTGCGGTTCCGCGGCGCCGCGCGTGGCGGAGTCCCGGCCGCACGAGGCCGCGAACAGCGCTACGGCGCCCAGGAGGAGGGCCGGCGGTCCCGGAGAAGCCAAGACGCCGGGGCGGCGTGTTTTCCGATTCGTTCGCATCGTCAAGAGCTCCTTTTCAATTCAATTCAAGAGATTCTTCCGGAGAGTCCGTGCGCCGGGATTCACCTCGAACTCCTCGGCAGCACCCTGAACAGCCACACCCCCGCCCCCCCCGCCACCCCCAGCGCCGCGACCGCCGCGACCCACCGCCCGTACAGCGCGTACCCCGTCCCGAAGAGCGCCGCGTACACCACCACGCACCCCAGGAACCACGCGAGGAACGCCGCCGTTACCGACCCCGCGTCCGCGCTCCCCTCCCCCACGTCGACCACCCGCCGCCACCCCCTGCCCAGCGGCCTGATCCTGTCGTAGAACCGCTGCAGCGTCTCCCCGTCGGCCGGCGGCGTCACGAGCGTGACCGCCAGCCATCCCGCCGTCGTCACGCCCACCCCGACAAGCAGCTGCCGCGTCGTCGACAGCGCCTCGAAGCCCAGCCACCCGTGCACCCACGCGAAGTAGACCGCGACCAGGAACGAGATCGTCATTGCGGCCAGCTCGCTCCAGACGTTCACCCGGTACCAGAACCAGCGCAACAGGAAGACGAGCCCCGTGCCGGCCCCGATCTGGAGGAGGATCCGGAACCCCTGAAGCGCGGTGTCGAGCTGCAGCGCCACGAAGGCGCCGAGCACCATCAGGCCCACCGTCGACGCGCGTCCCACGGCCACGAGCCGGCGGTCGCTCGCATCCCGGTTGACGAAGCGCCGGTAGAAGTCGTTCGCCACGTACGACGACCCCCAGTTGAGGTGGGTGCTGATCGTCGACATGTACGCCGCGGCCAGCGACGCGACGACCAGCCCCAGCAGCCCGGCCGGCAGGAAGACCAGCATGGCCGGGTACGCCAGATCGTCGCCGACGAGCGACGGGTCGAGGTCCGGGAAGCGGGCCCGGATGTCCGACAGTTCGGGGTAGACGACCATCGAGCAGAGCGCCACGATGATCCACGGCCAGGGACGCAGCCCGTAGTGCGCGACGTTGAACCACAGCGTCGCCTTCATCGACTCCCTCTCGTCCTTCGCGGCCAGCATGCGCTGCGCGACGTAGCCCCCGCCCCCCGGCTCGGCGCCGGGATACCAGGTGGCCCACCACTGCACCGCGACCGGGATGACGAAGATCGCCGCGGCGACTGACCAGTCGGAGAAATCGGGCAGGAGGCGCAGCGCCGGCCGCAGCTCCGGATTGGCGACGAGTCCCGCGAGCCCGCCGACCTCGGGCTGCTGCAGCGCGAAGAAGGCCGCCGCGACCGAGCCGGTCATGGCCACGACGAAGAGCACGAGGTCGGTCACGACGACCCCCCAGAGCCCCGAGGTGGCCGAATACGCCATGGTCACGGTACCGGCGATCAGAACGGTCGCGAGGGGATCGAGGCCGAGGAGCACGCCGCCGATCTTGGTGGCCGCGAGCGTCACGGTGGCGATGATCATCACGTTGAAGAAGACGCCCAGGTAGAGCGCCCGGAAGCCGCGCAGGAAGGCGGCCGGCCTGCCCGCGTAGCGAAGCTCGTAGAACTCGATGTCGGTCAGCGCGCCCGACCGCCGCCACAGCCTGGCGTAGAAGAACACCGTGCACATCCCGGTGATCAGGAAGGCCCACCACATCCAGTTCTGCGCCACCCCTCCGGTGCGCACCAGGTCGGCGACCAGGTTGGGCGTGTCGGTGGAGAAGGTCGTTGCGACCATCGACGTGCCCAGCAGCCACCAGGGCAGTTTCCGGCCCGAAAGGAAGAACTCGTCGGCGTCCCTGCCCGCGCGCCGCGCAAAGTAGAGGCCGATGGAGAGGGCCGTAAGGCCGTACAGCGCGATGACGATCCAGTCGAGGGGCGCTAGTTGCATCTTGGGCTTCAGTCGCGGCGCGGGACGGGCGGCGACTTCCAGAGGTTCGGGGGGTAGACCTCGGAGTCTACCAGCGCTCGCAGCGATTCGGCCACCCGGGCGTGGTCGCCGGGGAAGGTGACGCCGAGCCAGAGCTCGTCGGTGGGCAGCACCTGGCAGTGGACGAGGCCGCGCGCTATGAGTTCGTTCATGGCCTCTGACAGATAGTATTCGGAATCTGTCCCGACGTTGGATGTGAGGAACTCGGAGAACAGGTCTCGGAGGTGTGAACGGATACTTGGGACAGATTGTGAAGGTGATTTGACAGTTGATTTGTCAACCGGGATTTCCGGGAATCCGAAGAAGTTGGTGCAGACGGGAGTGTCCAAGGGGACGTCAAGCGGCCTTCCGGCCACGTCGCCGCCCCGGACCCGGTTTCCGGCCCGGCGCATCTTCAGGCCCTCGGTCAGCTTCTGAAGTGCGCCCGTTTCGTCGACTTGGCAGAGGCCCCGGGAGACGCCTCCGCTCTCGGAGAGGGTGACTTCGAGGGGGTAGCCGACGGTGAGGGCGGGGGTGGGGGCGGGGGTCGGCTTGAGCGGCGTGGACCGCGATCGACGGTCTTTCGCTGCCTTCTCTTCTTCGGCCGTCTGCGCGGCGCCATGGTGTTGAGCACCCGCGGGTTCTCGGGCGGAGGCCGCCGGGCCATGGTGGCGTGCCGCATCCCGCATCGCGTGGGCCAGGGCCGCGTAGGCGCCGCGGCCGTAGAAGTCGTCGGCGTTGCAGAGGGCGAAGGGGCCGTCGATGTGCTCGGCGGCCGTGAGGACCGCGTGGCCGGTGCCCCAGGGGCGGGTGCGGCCGGGGGGCGGGGTGTCGACCAGGCCGGGGTGGGAGAGGGACTGGTAGGCGTAGCGAAGGTCGAGTCCGGCGGCGGCGGCGGGGCGGAGGTGGGCGTCGAAGTCGCCGCGCAGGTCCTCTTGAACGACGAGGAGGAAGCGCGAGAAACCCGCGAGGGCGCCGTCGTAGAGGGCGTAGTCGAGGAGGGCCTCGCCGCCGGGGCCGATGGGCGTGAGCTGCTTGAGGCGGCCGAAGCGGGTGGAGCGGCCGGCCGCGAGAATGACGAGGGCGAGGGGTGGGGAGGCGGGGGGCATGGGCGGTTTCTTCAAGGTGGGTCGGAGCTTGCTCTACAGACAAGGTATCTGCGCAGGAGACGGGACAGGGTCGCTTCCGCTACACCGCCGCGCGCCGGGGCGTCACCTGCTCGGAGATCTCCCGCCCCGCCTCGATCTCTGCCCGGCGAAGCTCCCACGTCTTCTGGAGGTTCATCCATAGCTGCGGTGTCGTCCCGAAGTAGCGGGCCAGGCGCAATGCCGTGTCCGCGCTCACGCCCCGCTGGCCCTTCAGAATCATTGTCACACGGTTCACGGGCACGCCGAGTGCCTTCGACAGAGCGTTCGCGGACAACCCGAGTTCGTCGAGTTCCTGGCGCAGAATTTCTCCCGGATGTACCGGCCGCATGCGGTTCCTCGCGTCCATGTCATATGCCCTTAGTGATAGTCTACGATCTCGACGTCCAGCGGCCCGTCGTCAGTCCAACGGAAGCAAATGCGCCACCGAGCGTTGATCCGAATGCTGTGCTGGCCGGCGCGATCGCCGCGCAGTGCTTCCAGCCGGTTGCTTGGCAGGGCGGCCATGTCGCCCAGCGTTTCCGCGCTGTCCAGCAGGATCAGTCGGCGCACCGCCTGATCCGCGAAACCGTGAAACGCCGGGACACGCCGACCTTCGAAGAAACGTCGCGTCTTCCGGTCCTTGAAGCTTCGGATCATGTACTCGGAGCGTAAGGCGTTTTACGACTCCCGTAAAGGGTGGCCGCCGACCTCCGATCACCCCGTTCCCCGGTCCAACGCCCCACAGCTGCACGTATTCCACACGCAACTCATCCTCCGTCAGCCCCGGCACGTAGTCCTCGCCGATCTTGAGGACATCGAGTCCGGGCGGAGTCTCGACCGGTCCTTGAATCCGCCCCTCCGGGTCGAAAAAGGTCCAGACCGCGTTCCCCTCGCCGAACACTCGGTACTCGAGCACCCGGAGATACCCAGCCGGGTCCGCCGAGACACACTTCGATCTCTGTAGCCAGCCGGGCTTCGCAGCACTGATCGTGGGCCAGCGCGAGCAGGTCCACCATCCGGCGGCAGGCCCGGCGGTCGTCCAGTCCCTCGGGCAGCGCGTCGAAGGCGCGGCGGTATGCGTCGCGGTGGAACAGGCCGTCGCGGTGGACCCAGTTCAGCAGCGCCATCGGCTTGCGCCTGAGCGACGGCAGCACATGCCGGAAGTCGACGACCCGCCCGCGCCGCCCTCCCGGGCCCGCATGGCCCCGCGGCAGCGTCATGAGTTCGTCGGTGCCCGCGTACAGCACCAGGCGGTCGTCGTACAGCCGCACCCGCCCCCGGTCCCCCACCGTGCCATCTTGGATGCCCACATGTGTGCAATTTTGCGCGCCCGGCAACGTAGAAGCAGTAACTCCACACGCCCGCGGTCGTTCGTCCGAACACCGTACCATGTCCCAAGGGGCGTGTCGGTCATCCAGTTCCCGCTGTTGTCCCAGTTCGGCCCGTCGGTCGCCCCGTACAGAGCCCGGAGTGCGGCTCGATCCGGATTGGTCACCCGTACTTCGGCCGAAGCGCTGGCGCTGTCCATAGCCGCCGTAATCGTCGCCCGACCCTCTCGGATGCCGGTCACGAGGCCGGAGTCGTTTACCTCTGCGATCCGGGCGTGACTCGATGTCCATGCGAACTGCCTCGTATCGTCGGCAATTTCGTGGCCGTTTGCATCGAAGGCCTGTGCCGCGAGCCGCAGGGTATCGTCCATTCTCAGCGTGTCCGCGGCCGCGGCGACCGTGACTGCACGGGCCTTCTGTCTTACGGTGACAAGCGCACCAGCGGAAACGGCCTCCGCGGTGACCGTCAGCGCCGCGGCCCCGAGGATGAGCGATCGATGATGCCGGGAAGGAATGGGCCACGCAGCGTTGATCACCCCGCCCCCCGGTCCAACGCCCACAGCTGCACGTATTCCACGCCCAACTCGTCCGTCACCAGCCCCAGCACGTAGTCCTCGCCGATCTCGAGGACATCAAGTCCAGGCGGAGTCTCGACCAGTCCCTGAATCCGCCCCTCGGGATCGAACACCGTCCACACAGGATCCCCCTCGCCGAACATTCGGTAATCGAGCACCCAGAGATACCCGACGCGATCCGCCACAATCTCCGCGAAGGCCGGATACGATTCCACCGGAGGCATGTCCCTCAACATGCTCATGGCCTGGGTCCGCGCTTCGTCGGGCAGACCGCCGACCCTCCGGTCGACAAGCGCGTCCATGTCTTCCCGGGTGGGGCTTCCCGGGTCGCCGCTACGGCGGACGATTCTGACCAGCGATCCATCCGCGGCGAAGGCCTTGATCTCGTAGCTGTCCTGCACCCCGATCGCCACGAATTCTCCCCACACGGCAGTCGAGGTACGCCGGCCGAAGGGGTGAGGCGAACTGCCCTCGACGCTTCCGTCCGGCCCGCGGATCGTCCAGTCCTCGGTGTAGAGGAACTCGCCAAGTGTGGCAAGCTGCGTGCCGTCCGCGTCCAGCAAGGCCCATTCGGTGATGTAGCGAACGAGGTCCGCGGATCCGTTGGTCTCCGGCTCGACCAACACACTGCTCGCGACCATCTTCCCGCCCGGCAGCAGGTCGATGACGTTGCTCAGGCTGGCGTCGAGGGCCACGTTGCGGCCGTGGTTGCCGTCCAGATCGAACAGCGACAATCGGGCCCCGCCCGGGTCCGGAGCGGCGATGGAGTCAGCGGGCCAGAGTGCGACGGCGGTCGGACCGCCGACGAATTCATCCGGCCCTTCACCCCGGCGGCCCCAGGTTCCCGCGTGTGAACCGTCCGCGTTGAAGACCCTGAGTTCGCTGCTGCCCAGGTTGGCGATCACGATGCGGCCGTCCGCGAGTCGCATGGCATCCCTGACCGCGAACAGCTCGTCGGGCTCGCCGCTGTCGACGGACCCGATCGAGACGGACGGTTGTTCGCCGAGCTGCCACGGCAGCCGCGAGTCCGTTGCGGCCGGGTCGTTCTCCACGATGGTGACCCCGGCGCTGTCGTCGATTTCAACGCGAAGCCCGTCTTCGGGGGTATTGCTCGCGTCCCCGCACCCGACGGCGCAGAGGGTCAGCAGGAGGGTGGCCGTCGTGCCGGACACCGTGGTTGTGGAGTGACTCATCGCGTCGGGCTCCATGGCTTCACTGTTCTTGCCCCTTGGGCGGACGCCGGGCAGGGTTGTGGTGCCGAAAGACGACGTGCGGCCGGACCGCCCCGGTGAACGAATCCGGCGCTCGGTCTCGTCGAGATCGATGACGCGACCTCCGCTCCGTCCTTGTCGCGGAAGTGGTGAGTGAAATGAGATCCGGGCTCCAGCAGCGTCCGCGTCAACCCGCCGCCCGCTCCAGCGACCGGAGCTGCACGTACTCCACGCCCAACTCGTCGTACCTCCAACCCAGAATGTAGTCCTCGCCGATCTCGAAGATGCGGAGGCCGGGAGGCGTCTCGACTAGGCCCTGGATCCGTCCCTCCGGGTCGAATACGGTCCATGCCGCGCCCCGGTACTCGCGCACCCACAGGTAACCGGCCCGATCCGCCATGATTCCCGCGAAGGCCGGGTAGGCGTCCACGAGCGGCATGTCCCTCACCTCGTTGAGCCGCTCGATGCGTTCCTCCTTCGGCAGGTCGGCGTAGCGCCGCTCCCAGTAGGCGTCCTGGTCGGCCCGGGTGGGGCTTTCCGGGTCGCCCTCGCGGCGGACAATTCTCACGAGCGACCCATCGGCGGCAAACGCCTTGATCTCGTAGCTGTCCTGCACCCCGATCGCGACGAGGTCTCCCCAGACGGCTCCCAGGGTGCCGCGGCCGAACGGGTGGGGTCTGCCGCCCTGTATGCTTCCGTCCGATCCGAAGGTGGCCCAGAACTCGCTTCCCGGGAACTTGCCCAGGGACGCGTGCAACGTGCCGTCGGCGGCCAGGATGCCCCATTCGGCGTTGGAGCGCACGAGGCCCGTGGTTCCGGTCATCGTCGGTTCGAGTCCCCCACCGCCGCTCGTGAAGATCTTCCCGTCCGGCAGCAGGTCGACGACGTTGCGCAGGCTGGTATCGAGGCGTACGCCACGGCCGTGGTTGCCGTCCCCGTCGAAGAGCGAGAGGCGGCTCGCCCACGGGTTCGCGGCCGCGACGGAGTCGCCGGGCCAGAGGGCGACGGCGGACGGGCTGTAGCTGGTGAACTCGCCCGGGCCCTCGCCCCGGCCTCCCCACGTCCCCGCGTGCGAGCCGTCGGTGTTGAAGACCCTGAGTTCGTTGCTGCCCGTGTTGGCGATCACGATCCTGCCGTCCGGGAGCCGGGTCGCATCCGTGACCCGGAACAGCTGGTCGGCTTCTCCGCTGCCGACCGAGCCGATCGAAAGCGACGGCTGTTCTCCGAAATGCCACGGCAGCCGCGAGTCGGGCGCGGGCTGTGCGTTTTCCACGATGGTGATGCCGGCGCTGTCATCGACCACTGCACGGAGGCCGTATGGAGTGACATCTCCGGAGCTTTCGCAGGCTGCGGGGAGAACCACCAGCAAGGGCAAGATCCGCCAGGGTCCCGGGGATCGCCTGTTCATCGGACCGGCCTTCCGTCGCGAGGCGAAGCGGGATCGGCCCGCGACAGCGCCCAGAGGTGCACGTACTCCACACCCAGGTCGTCCCTGGACCGGCCGAGGATGTAGTCTTCGCCGATCTCGGAGACGCGGAGCGGCAGGCGTGAATCCGGAGGGGGTCGGCGGTCCTCGACAATCGGGATGTCGGTGGTGTCCCGGACCACCGATGAGGGTCCGTCCCGGGGGGTCGCGTCGGCGTTGTCACTCGCGAGGTTGCAGAGGGCGAGGGAGAGGAGGATGAGATCGAGCCGGATCGACTTCATGACCTGGGCCTCCGGATGGCGGATTCGGGGGAACGGCGTATCTGGATCTTGGACAACGCCTGCCTGCGGAGGGGTTGTAGCGTGAGTGGGACCGAGCGGGCACGCGGGGAATTCGAGACCATCGACGGTAGAATGCACTGGGGGCACGTCTAAACGAAAGACCTTCTACCAGCCAAATGAAACTTCAAGTGCTCCTCGGGTACCGTGCCTTCGGACTACGAACCTCGGAGCAGCCGTCCCACCGGCACGGCATGAAGCCGGTCGCCGAACGGCACGGTGGTCTCGCCGTCGTACAGTACGACACCGCCCGCAAAGCGCTCGCCGAGCGCCCCCCGGAGCTTGCGGAGACCACGAAAGTCGCGAGTCCGCACGGTTCCCGAAGCCTTGACCTCAACGCCTGCCAGCGCCGCGGCACCACGCTCGACGACGATGTCGACTTCGGTTCCGTCCTTGTCGCGAAAGTGGTGAAAGGAGATCCGCGCATCGTGCCAATCTGCCTGCCGCCGGAGCTCCTGAAACACGAAGGTCTCCAGGAGCTGGCCGAACAGGGCGCGGTCGTACGCCAGCGCCGGACCGTCAAGGCCGAGGAGCGCCGCTGCGATTCCCGTATCGCCGAGGTGCAGCTTCGGCCTCTTGACCAGCCGACTCAGCCGGTTGCCGTGCCAGGCCGGGAGGGTTTCCAGGAGGAAGACCCGGTCCAGCAGCGTGGTGTAGTCGCGTATCGTGGGCCGGCTCAGCTCGAAGGGCGCGGCCAGTTCGCTCACGTTGAACATCCTTGCCGTCTGGCTGGCGGCGGCCGCGAGGAGCCTAGGCAGTACGTCGAGGCGTCTAACGTGAGTCAAATCACGAACATCACGCTGGATCAGCGCGTCAACGTGGTCGTGATACCAGTTGGCGCGCCGCCGTCCGGCCGGGTGGGCAAGCGCTGCCGGGTACCCGCCGGCGACAATGCGCTCGGGCAATTGCGCTCCGAGTCGGTCGATCCGCTCGATGGGGAAATCAACCGCAAACAGCCGGTCCAGAAAGTGGGAATCGCGCTCCTCCAGCTCACACTGTGCCAGGGGGTGGAGCCGGAGGGTCTGCAGGCGGCCCGCCAGCGACTCCGGGAGCCGCGGCACCAGGAGCACATGGACGGAGCCGGTCAGCAGGAACCGTCCGGGGGTGCGCCGCCGGTCGATCTCCATCTTGAGCGCGGGGAACAGGGCCGGCACCTTCTGCACCTCGTCGATGATGATGCGTTCGGGCAGCGCGGCGGCGAAACCGTTCGGGTCGTCCGCGGCGGCACGGCGGACCACATCATCATCGAAGGTGACGTAGCGGTATCCCCGCGACGCGCCCACCATCCGGGCGAGCGTGGTCTTGCCGCACTGTCGCGGTCCATGGATCAGGACGGCCGGAGAGTCGTCGAGCGCTTCGACAAGGTGCGGCTCGATGAACCGGGGATAGATGGTGGTGTCGATCATGGACGGAATGTAGCGTCGATGTCGGCTGAATGAAAGAAATAGATTCGGCCAATTGAAAGTTACGCCGTGGTTGCCGTTGCCGTCGAAGAGCGACAGACGGCTCGCCCAGGGGTTTGCGGCCACGACCGAGTCGCCGGGCCGGGATGCGCCGGGCTCCGCGCTTGGCGGTGGGCGGCGACCGTTGGCACATTCCATGCCATGAAGACAATGCGACCCCTCGTCGCGCTACGCGCCCCGTCAGCGACTGCCGGCCGGGGCGCAGGTGCCGCAAGGCTTCTCGGTACGGACGGGAGCGGGCAGGCGTGAAGCATTCGCCGCCCCGGCTCCACATCGAGGTCGACCACGACCGCTGCGCGGGCAACGCGATGTGCCTGGACTTCGCCCCGGGCGTCTTCGTACTCGGCCCGCGTCGCCGGGCGGAGGTGGTCGATCCGGAGGGAGACGCGCTGGAGGACATCCTCGTGGCGGCCGAGAACTGCCCCACCGCGGCGATCACCGTGAGCGACGCCGCGACGGGCGAACCGTACGAGGTTTGACATGCCGTGCGGGGTCGCGACTCGTCCCCCGCTCCTACCGCGCCGACGCGATCCTCTCCTCGCCCATCCAGTCGGCGGCGGCCGCAGTGCTTGTCCCCAGTTCCTCGGCCAACCGGAGGACGTGGAGCGTCCGGTCGTAGATCTGCGTGACCTTGGAGTAGATCGTGAAGTCCTCGGTGGGTCGTCCGAAGACCTCCTCCTGGCAGCGGATCAGACCGCCGGAATTGACCAGGTAGTCGGGCGCGTAGGTGATGCCGAGCCGGGTCAGCTCGTCGCCGTGGCGCGGCTCCGCCAGGACGTTGTTGGCTCCGCCGACCACCGCCTTGCAGCGCAGGCGCGGCAGCGTCTCGTCGTTTATCACGCCGCCGACGGAGTTAGGGGAGAACACGTCGCACTCCACGTCGTAGATGTCGTCCGCGCCCACGACTTCGGCGTCCAGCTCCTTCGCGGCCCTGGCGGCCAGCGGCTCGTAGATCTCCGACACCGTGAGCCGTGCTCCCGCTTCGTGGCAGAACTTGGCGAGCGCGAACCCGACGTTGCCCAGACCCTGGATGGCGATGTGCCGTCCGCCGATCGAGTCGCTCCCGTTGGTCGCCTTGAGCACGGCGCGGATCCCGCAGCTCACGCCGTACGCGGTGGTTCGAGACGGATCGCCCGCTCCTCCCGCCGACTCGTTCACGCAGGCGACGTGCTTCGTGGCGCCGCGGATCACGGCCATGTCGTGAGAGTTCGTGCCGATGTCCTGTCCCGCGATGTACTCGCCGGCCATCGTGTCGACGGCCTTGCCCATCGCGCGCAGCAGAGCGGGGTTCTTCCCGGTTCTGGCGTCGCCGATTATGACCGACTTGCCCCCGCCCAGGTCGACGCCGCTGACGGCCGCCTTGTAGGTCATGCCGCGGGCCAGGCGCAGCACGTCCTCCAGGGCCTCCTCCTCGGTGGCGTAGGGAAGCATCCGGATCCCGCCGAGGGCTGGGCCCAGGGTCGTGTCGTGTATCGCGATTATCGCTCGGAGTCCCGAGTCGTTGTCGTTGCAGAAAACCACCTTCTCGTAGTTGTGTTCTCCCATCAGTCGGAACACGCGCATGGGGTTGTCGCCACTCCTGTTGAGTGTCCGGGTGCGGGGCCGCCCGCGGACGGCCGGGGACGGGAAAGATAATCCGATCGGCTTGCCGCCGCCGGACGCCGGGCCGCGGTGGCCGGAGGGCGGTCAGGGCGGCGGCGGGCCGGGTTGGCACGGCGCGTCCGCGACCCTGGGAAGGATGCCGCCGGGTTGGCCGAAGTGGACGACCAGACCCTGTTCCCGCGGCGAAAGCCCGGGGGATGGGGCGGCGAAGCGGTCGCGGGCCGGAGAATAGTACAGGCAGCCGGCCTCTTCGTGGGGCCTTTGGCGAATGAACTCGTGCGCGTCGGAGAGTGCCGTCCGCCAGGCCGTCTTCGCTTCGGCGAGATCGAAGGGCGCGGCGAGGGCGAGCCGGGCGACTTCCTCGGGCCGGTAGCGGCCTCGGCGCTTCAGCTGCTCGAGAAGCGAGGCCGGAGTGAACCCCGGGTCCTTCGCGACGGCCGCCCAGACCATGCTGCCCAGCGGGAGGATGTGCTCGTGCGCATGCATGATGTCCACGAAGTCGCGCACCTCGTCTCGGCCCGCCAAGGTCAGCGCCTTGTTGATCGCCAGGTCCACTTCGTGCAGCGTCAGGCCCCCCGTCTCGTTTCGCACGAGGGGCATGAAGCGCCAGGCCGAGTCGTGGGCCCAGTCGACGCGCGTCGCCCGGTCGCCGGCCTCGACGAGTGCGCGAATTAGCCCCGGCTGGCTGAGAAGGACCCGGATGCGGTAGCCGGCCCCTTCCAGAACTTCGCTGTCCCGTGCGAACGAGGTCGCGACGGCCTCCAGGGAGTCGTGAAAGAAGTCGAGGTCGGCGCTGAAGCGGCGCGATGCCGGAGCGAAGTGGAGCGCCGTTCCCCCAGCCAGATAGCCGTCGCGACCCCTGGAGCGCCCGAGCAACGCCAGCAGGTCGCGCTGGAGACCGGTTAGCGGCACAGTCGCTCCGCCATCTTCCACGCCCTCATGTCTCCGTTCCTCCTCAGCGTCTCGGCCACCCAGTCCACGTCCTCCCGGCCAATTTCCAGATCCCTGCGGTGGGACCAGAAACACATGGCGTGGAAATCGCGAAACGCCCGCCGGGCCTCGCGCACCCGCACCATGGCCCTGGCGGTCTCGGGGTCGAGCTTGCGGCGGCTCTTGCGGCCGCCCCGCCGACCGATTTCCGCCAGGTAGCTGTGGATTGCGGTGTCCATGCATCTATCATAAGCCGCTTATGTTCGCGCGTCCAACTTCGGCGGGCCGCCGGGCCGGTCGACGTGCGCGGCGGTCCGGGAGGGGACCGCCGCCGCCCCCCCGGCGGATTCGTTGACGCATGCCGCGCGCCGAGCGGGAGCCGCGCCGGTCCAGCCGCCGTTTCCCCATCCCGCCAGCCACTCCGCCGGCCGCCCGCCCCGGCAACGCAGCAGCTCGACGCGCCACCTTGCCTCCGGCTCCGCCGCACCGCCGTCCATGCCCGGGACGGACGTGACGCGCCAGCGGCTGGCCGCCGCCGAAGCGCCCGCCCCACCCCGCCGTTCCCCTCTCTCCCCGCGCGACAACACCAGCCCCAGCACCCCCGTCCCCTCCGCGGCCAGCATCAGCCGCCTTCCCGCCGCCAAGCCGGTCGCCTCCGCCTCGGCCACCACCCCCGCGAGCGCACGGCAGCGCAACGCCTCCTCCATGGCCCACAGCATGTCGGCCCGCCGGTTCAGCCCCGAAACGACCAGCAGCTGTCCCGCCCCGATTCCGTAGGGCGCCAGCCCGGGCGGGTAGAGGTCGTTTCCCCGGGCCAGCCACAGCAGTGCGCCCCCGCGAGCCTTCCGGCGCTCTCCGGCACTAGCGGCCCGCCCGAGCAGGACGGCGCAGAAGCCAGTGGCGGCCTCGTCGCCCCCCACCTCGTGGATACGGCCCGGACGCAGACCCCCGCCCGGAAGGGCCCGGTCGATCTCGGGGGCGCCCAGCGGCAGATACGGCCGGTCCGGCGACCGGGCGTCCTCGATTTCCCGGATCGCCCGGCGGAGCGCCTCCGCGGCCTCGCGCTTCGTCTTCGGTGCGGCGGACATGGGCCGGAAATGATACCGAACAAAAACCGTAACATCAAGGTCGCGACCCTTTCCGCCTCGCGCGGAGGCGTTTGACAATCGATGGTGATTCGTCGCCACTTTCCGTTGGGCGGATGACCGAAGAGGCCGGATGATCGCCGCCGGCCGATCGACCGAAAAGGAGATGACGGCATGGGAGGACTTTTTTCACGGGCTGCCGGAGTGTTGCTGATGGGCGCCCCGATCCTCGCATCCGGTTGCTCGCTGGCGCTCGTCGACGGGCCGCCCGACTTCATTCCGGTCGACCAGCCGATGCCCGAGGGGGCGTGTACCGTCGAAAGAACCCTGCCTTCCGCGGATGCCGTCGGGGCGGGAACCTTCCTGTTCCTGGCCGCCACCAGCTCCGACGCCGACCGCGTGAGGCTGGGCATAATCCTCGGCGGTGCGCTCGGGTATTCCGCCTACTCGGGGTTCCGCAGCGTACGGCAGTGCAGGTCGAGAATGCTCCTGAAGCCGACGAGCCCGCCGTCGCGGGACACGACGTCGATCTGGTTTCCGGGGCCCTTGCCGCCGCCCGCGGGCGCGACCGGCGAAAGCGAACCGGTGAACGTCCGGCCAGCGACGCGAGGGGCGGGGCGGTAGACCGGGGCGCTCCGCGGCCGCCGGCTACTCGCTACCTCCCTCTCCCCCCGCTCCGCAAACCGGCAGCGCCGTGTACTGGGGGTTGGGCCCGATCAGCCGGAAGTAGTTCTCCCCCAAGGCGATGTTGCGGAAGGCCTCGTCGTCCAGGAACCGGTTGATGCGGCTGGTGGCCTCCAGCTCGTTCCTGTAGACCTCGAAGTCCTTGTTCGACGACGCCAGAAAATCCGTGCCGGGCAGGATCCGGTCCGAGTATTCGTTCAGGAAGTCGACGTACAGCGGCTGGTTCTCCTCCTTGGAGAAGTAGTTGTCGTCGATGATCCGCCAGGCTATGTCGAGCATGAGGTTCGGATACCGGTCCAGCATCGACTTCATGAGGCGGATGTGATCGGCGGCGGGCATGGTGGTGAGCTCCAGCGACAGTCCCATGTGCATCCAGACGACCTTGTTGTCGGGATAGAGGTCGAGCACCTCCCGAATCAGGGGCAGATAGCGGGTCGGTTCCTCGTCGCTCCCGAGATCGGAGTGGATGGCGATCGGGATGTCGCGCTCCCGCAGACGCCTCATGACGGGTTCCCACTGCGCGATCCTGGCCAGCGGCACGGGCTCGTGTCCGTTCTCGAAGAGCGCCTGTTTGACCAGGTTGACCTCGCCCATCCAGCGGAACATCCCGGGATACTCCGTCTCCAGCAGATCCATGCCCGCGAGGATCGTCTCGGGGTGGGCGAGGTCGGGGAAGGTCATGGCCAGCGTCACGTGGATATCCGACGGATCGTTGGCCAGCAGGTTGGACGCGTTGGCGAAGTCGTTCTTCAGGGTGGGCGTGACCGGGGTGCCCGGACAGTCCAGGTAGTAGGTGCAGGGCGAACCCACCGGGAGCATCTGGCCGATGCCGTAGATGTTGACGAAGATCACGCCGGTCTCGCGCAGGTATCGCATGACCTCGTCGAAGGGCACGGGAGGGCCGCCGAAGGGACGCAGGTGGAGGTGCGTGTCGACCACCGAGGTATGGGGCTGGGTGGAGCGGTCGTAGCAGCCCGGCACCAGGCCCTGGAAGGCGTTGATGCCCGGCCGCGGGGTCGCGCAGCCGACGGCGGCCAGGAGAACGACCGCAACGCAAGAGGGCCGGACGCGTCGGCTAGTGCGGAAGACCGTGGACGGTAACATCCCCTAAACTTGGAAACCCGAGGCGGGCGGGACAATAGCGGGGCCGGATCGTGTCGGGTCCCCGGAGTCCGCCCGGCGACGCGCCCGCCCGCCGCCGGGGCGCCCGTCGAGGGACCGTGCGCCCTATCGATTCCCCCGCCGCCGGGGTGCCCGTCGAGGGGCCGCGCGCCCCGATCGACTCCCCCGCCGCCGGCAACCGGAGGACCGGGAAGCTACAGGCGTCCGTCGTCGTCCAGGAACCGCGAAGCGAAGCCGGGCGGGGGAAGCGGACACTCGCCGCCGCGGCCCGGCCAGCGGTGGCGACTGCGTGCCAGGGCTCCGTACGCGGCGTCGCGCAGGGGGCGGGGAACGACGAGGGCGAGACACAGGGCCGGGTAGGGGAAGCGCAAGTGGCGCGCCATTCGCAGCACGGCGGCGGAGGCCGTGTGGACGCCGCCTCGGTCGACGAGGACGATGGCGTCGGGGAGCGCGTCGAGGTCGGTGCCGGGGTCGGCCAGGGCGACCGCGCGACGGGCGGCGGCGGAGCCGAGGCGCGCGAATCGAAGCCGCGCGAGGGGGTCGCGCCGGATGGTCCAGCGCACGGCGGCGTTGCAGAAGCCGCAGTCGCCGTCGAAGAGCACAACTGGGGAGCGGTCGTTCATGGGCGAGACGCGGGCCGATTGCGCCCGGCCGTCCGGAGGGGCGATCATGGAGTCCGGCGCCTGGCCGAAAGTTAACCCGGCGGGCCGTCTGCGGACGAGCCCGCGCGAGCGCCGGCGACCGCAACGGCGCGCGGCCGGCGGGGAGCGCTTCGCGGAAAGGGGAGGAGACCGGACAACATGGGAGTGCGGCTGCTCGTGGGTACCGCGAAGGGCGGATTCTGGGCGACGAGCGACGATCGGCGCGAGTGGGAGGTCGCCGGGCCCTTCTTCAAGGGCTGGAAGGTCACGGCGGGGCTGCGGCTCGAAGACGGGGGCTTCGTCGCGGCGGTCGCCAGCGAAATCTACGGTCCCGCGATCTTCCTGTCGGCCGGCGGCGACGAATGGGAGCAGGTCGCGGACGGCCCGGCGTACCCCGACGGCGACGACCGCAGGCTGCGCCAGATATGGACGCTGCGCGAGAACCGGGGGGTGCTCTACGCCGGCGTGCAGGACGCGGGCGTCTTCACCAGCGGTGACGGCGGCCGTTCCTGGCGGCCGGTTCCCGGCCTGAACGAGCACGAAACGCGCGCGGGGTGGACGCCGGGGGCGGGGGGGCTCTGCTGCCACGTCTTTCTCTTCGATCGCGCCGATCCGAAGCGCATGTGGTGCGGCATCTCGGCGGTGGGCGTATTTCGCACCGACGACGGCGGCGCCACTTGGACTCCGAAGAACCGGGGCGTGTACTGGGCGCACGAGGACGAGGAGTTCAAGGAGATCGGACACTGCGTGCACGGTCTGGCCCAGGACCCCGGCGATCCCCGGCGGATCTTCCGGCAGGATCATTCCGGGATGTACCGGAGCCGGGACGGAGGGGAGAGCTGGGAAAAGAACGAACGCGGCCTCGACTCCGGCTTCGGCTTCCCGATCGTCCTGGACCGGGCCAGCCGGTACCTGTTCGCGGCGCCGCTCGAAGCCGACCAGTATCGGCTGCCCGTCGGAGGGGCGCTGCAGGTGGTTCGGAGCACGGACGGGGGCGACAGTTGGCACTCGGCCTCGGAGGGTCTTCCTGCGGAGCACGCCTACGGCGGGGTGCTTCGCGGCGCGATGGCGGTCGACAACCTGGAGCCGGGCGGCGTGTACCTGGGAACGACCTCCGGGACGCTGCACGCGAGCCGCGATCTGGGCGACAGCTGGACGAACCTGCCCGTGAGCCTGCCGCGGATTCTGCACGTCTCGGCGTGGGCGGGGTGAGGCGCGGGCGGGGTGAGAATGCCGCGGTTGCCGGGGGGTCGAGCGGGGCATGGATCGTATGAGGGCGGGCGCGTGAAGCCTTCGGTCACGGTCTCGCTGCCTTCGCTTCTGGAGCCGGTCACGGGCGGGGTTCGCGAGCTGGCGGTGTCCGGCGGATCGCTGCGCGAGATCTTCGACGGCCTACTGGAGCGCGAGCCGCGGCTGAGGCCCCACCTCTTCAACGAAGCGGGCGAGTTGCGGCGTCATGTGCTTTGCTTTCACAACGGGACGAACACGCGGTGGCTCGGTTCGTCCGGTAGGGAGAATGCCGGTTCGCGGGGGGGTGGCCGGGACGGATGGGATACGCCGGTGGCGGAGGGGGACACGGTTCTGTTCATGCAGGCGGTCTCGGGAGGGTAGGGGCCCGTGGATGCCGGGGGGATTTTGTCCACGGGCTGCTACCGCCCCTCCATCGCCCGGGCCCATTCGTCGGGAATGGAGAGCCAGTCGGCCGCCCACTCGGCCCTGACCCTCGGCGAAGGGTGGTAGGAGCGGAGGACCCGTAACTTCAGGTCGCGCAGCAGAGGCATGGACCTGGCCGCCTTCTCGCCGACGAAGACCGCGGTATCGAGGAGGGGCAGGCGCGTGACCAGCTCCCTGACGTGCTCCACGCCCTCGCGCAACTCCTCCGGCGATGTCGCCCTCCTCCTGTCCCACCATGGGACCACGTTCCAGATCAACGCCATGGAGCGCGGTACGTCCGCGAGGCGCATGAGCCTGAACGTCCACTCCGCGGTACGGCCGTCGTTGTCCCGCGAGATGAAGCCGGATCCGCGCGGACTGGCCGCATCCGTCTTTGGGCCGGGTTTCTCGAAGAGGAAGAGGATGCGCGCGGCCGCGCCTCCGTCGAGGGGGTCGAAGTGGGGTACGATCGCGTCCGGCCGGGCTTGCCGCAGACGCTCGGCGAAGTCGGTCAGCGGCTTGATGTGCGGCGACCCCAACAGGGAGAGGCGGCGGTCGCGGACTTCGGGAAGGCGAAGGGTGCGCGGCATCTGGGGATCGAACGGGAGGGACATGGCGGCCTCGGTTCCGCTTGGTCGTATGGGGGAATCGCGCTCTCGCCGAACCGTCCGGCGAGAGCGCGAGCGGCTTCTCGCGGACAGGCCCGAGCGAAAGTGCATATTCTCTGCCACGCTCGGCCGCTGTCAAATCGGGAAACACCCGCCGCCCGCGCGGTACCAGTCACGTCCCGGAGTAGGCCAACCGAACGGCAACACGGCGGCGTCGCGCTCGCCGTTCGATGACGCCAGCCGGATCGTCCACGGCGGCGGGACGGTCCGCCGGATCACCGAGATCCCGCGCGTTTCCTCCAGTAGCGAGCCAGTCCCCACCACGAATCGGGAAACCCGGAGGCGGTCCTGTAGAGATCGACCAGGTCCGCCGGGAACCGGGCGCGCAGCTCCTCCGTCACCCACGCGGCGAAATCCCGTGCCCGCTCGCGGTCGTCGTCCCGCCTCGGCCCCCCTCCTGCGAGCGACTCCCGCACCCACCCCGCCCACGCGTCCAGCTGGGCGCTCAACGCGGCAAAGTGCGCCCCGGGGTCCTCGAACGGGCCGAAGTGCGTGGCCACGATGCGCTCCGGCGTCCACGCCATCACACGCTCCATGCTGGCCTTCCAGCCCTCCACGTCGATATCCGGCGGCGGCGTCACGGGCAGCGCGGGACCGCCGCGGATCCGGATCCCGCCCACGTCGCCCACCCACGCGGTTCCCGTCGCGGCCTCGTAGTAGGCCACGTGGTGCCTGGCGTGCCCGGGGACGTACGCCACCTGGAAGCGGCGGCCGCCGAGCGCGACGACGTCCCCCTCGTCCACCACCTTGAGCGACGTCCGCGGCACGGGAATGAAATCGCCCCAGAGCGTTCCCATCGCGTCCCCGTAGATCCGGCCGGCGGAGGCCAGCAGCCGTGCCGGGTCGGTCATGTGGGGCGCGCCCGCCGCATGCACGAACACCTTCGCGGCGGGCGCTTCCCGCGCGATCGCGCCGGCCGCCGTGGCGTGATCGAGGTGGATGTGAGTGAGCAGGACGGCGCGCACTTCGTGGAGCGAGTGTCCCGTTTGGGCCAGGCCGGCGCGCAGGGCCGCCATGCGGGCCTCCGGTCCCGGATCGACCAGCGCGACCCCGTCGTCAAGTTCCAGTACGTTCACCCCGATGATCGCGGGGCGGTTGCGGAAGCGCAGATCCACGATCGTGGCGCCGCCGCCGATCGGGGTGACGGCGACCGGTTTCCGGAAAGTCATGCATAACAAGATAACTGTCGGCGAGATGCCGCACCCGGGCCGGGATCGAACATCCCCGGCCTCGGAACAATCCGTGCGGCGTCGCGGTAGTTGCAAAGCGTGCCCGAATCCGCAACCGTCCCCTGCAGCCGGCAGGTGCGCCCGACGAACACGGCGCCGGCGAGCGGGTGACGAAGGGAGCCGACATGACATGACGCTGCCGGTCCTGGCCATCGCGGCCCAGCAAGCGACCGCCGTCGGCGTGGTCCGCGACAGCATCACTCTCGAGCCGGTGGCCTTCGCCTCGGTGGCCGTGATGTCTTCCGTGGACGCCGGATCCGCGGAGGGGATCGCGGACCGGTTCGGAGCGTTCGCGATTCCGGGCGCGTCCGCGGGTTTGGTGCGCCTCGAGGCCAACGCCTTCGGATACGCTCCCTGGATTCGGGAATACGAGGAGCTTCCGAACCGGCCGATCCATATCCTCATGCGGCCCGCCCCGTTCACCCTCGATGCGCTCGGCGTCGTGGCGGGCGGACGTGTCGGCGACCCGATCGCCGTCTCGCGGGACGCCTTCGTTGTCGACGCCAAGCTGATCCGCGCCCTGCCCCCGGTCGTCGAGACGGACGTGCTGCGGGCGATTTCGATGTCGCCGTCCGCCTCCCCGCCGTCGGACTTCGTTTCGGTCCCCTATGTCCGGGGTGGCACCAGCGAGGGGACCCCGGTGATGCTCGACGGTGTCCGGCTCTTCAATCCGTTTCATCTCGGGGGCTTCTTTTCGGCCGTCAACGCCGAGGCGGTCGACCATGCGACCCTTCTGCCGAGTTCCGGCGCCGGCGGACAGCATCTCGGATCCCTGTCCGGGGCCATCGAGATCGCCACACGCGACGGAACCCGCGAACGACACCGTGTGACGGGTGCGATCGGGCTGGCGTCGACCCGGCTGTCGGTGGAGGGCCCGGTCGGCGGCAGCGCGTCGTACATGGTCGACGGCAGGCGCACCTACATCGACCTGTTGACCGGGGGACTGGCGCGTTTGGGCCTGCTGTCGGAGTCCTTCCCCTACGGTTTTCACGACCTGCACGCGAAGGTCACGAAGGATTTCGGAGGAGTGCGTCGTCTCTCGGTTACCGGCTACCTGAACTCCGAAGCGGTCTCGTATGCCTACGCCGATACGATCGACCCCGGTGATCCCACGGCGACCCAGGAAGAGATCCTGTGGCTCGATTGGGGCAACGCAGCGGTGGCGGTCCACTATCGGGACCAGTTGGCGCCGAACGCATTCGTCGATGTGACGCTCGGCCACAGCCGGTTCGCGAACGATCTCCTGGCATACAGCGATGCGCCGGTCCCGCCCGGTCCTTCGGGGGAAGCGTCGAAGTCGAAAGACACCCTGATCGCCGGCAACGGTCACATGGCCGAGGATCGCGTGCAGGTAAACGTCACCTGGCACGCGGGTTTCGGCACGGTTGCCCTCGGAACTCAAGCGGTCCGCTTCGACGCGGATCACGACTACGGGTACTCCGAAGTCGAGGTTCTGACGCCGCTCACGCTGCAGACCCGGCAGTGGCGGATCGGGATCTTCGCGAATGTGGACACGAAACTGAGCGAGGTTTGGGGCACGCGGGCGGGAGTGCGCGCGGACCGGTTCGTCGGCCTCGCGACATCCTTGTCCCCGTTCGGGGAGCTGAGCTACGCCGGTTCGTGGTGGACGGCTAGGATTTCGGCGTCCCGGTCCCACCAATCCCTGTCGTCCCTGCGAAACGAGGAGTCCATCGGAGCCAGCCTGCTCGCCTACGACCTGCTGGCGCCGGTGAAGCGAACACCCGTTCCGCGCAACACCGGAGTGTCCGCGGGATGGGAGGGAACCCGGGGCGCCCTGCGCGTTCGCTTGGACATCTACGCTCGCAAGATGGAGAACCTGCGGATCCAGCCTCTCGGCACCGATCCGTTCTTTTCGTCAACGCTCGACGACCCGTCGCTTCGGGTTCCGGCCAGCAGCGTTGCGCAAGGGGCCGAAGTCTCGTGGAGCTGGGCGCACGGCCAATTCTCCACCTTGGGCGCCTACCGCTGGGGCCGCGTTACGAGGACGGTCGGCCAGCAGACCTATGTGCCCCGCTTTCACCGCGCCCACGAGTTTGAAGCAGGTGCGGTGATGGCGAGAGGAGCCTCTTCGTGGTCGTCCAGGCTGTCGGTGCGATCCGGCCAGCCGACCACGCCGATCCTGGCGGTTGTTCCCTTCGGACAGCATAGGGCGTCGGAACTCGACGAGACCCACTGGCAGCACATCGGGTGGGTGGCGCTCGGAGGCGAGTACAATTCGGTAAGGCTTCCGCTCTATGTTCGGGCGGATCTGGGCTGGCGCCGGCGCAACGAAGTGACTTGGTTCGGAGGGGGATCCGTATCTCCGTTCGTATCCGTGGCCAACCTCTTCAGCGCGCCCAACGTCCTCGGAGCCAACGTTGAACTCACACCCGACGACGAAAGCCCCGGTCCGGGTCCGCCACCGGAGCATTTCGTTCCGTTCTCGCTCGACCGGCTCTACCTGCCCCAGATTCCCCTGCTCGCCTTCTTCGGCGTGGAGTTCGAGTTTTGAACGCGCGGAGGGTGGTCTCCGTCGCTCTGGCGCTCGCGGCGCCGGTGGTTTGCGAGGGCTGCTTGCCATCGAACGATCCTCTGGACCTGCATTTGGATGTCGTCAGCATCGCCGCAGTGATCGTGGCGGGGGAAACGGAGGCCCACGTGTTGGCCGGCTTTCCCCACCGGCCTTTGGACGATCCGCCTCCGTCGGTAACCGCCGACCTGTCGGGGTCCGGGTGGAAGGCGCCTTTCGCGCCCACTGCGCTCGCCGACTGCGAGGGCGGACCTATCCGCTGGCCCATTCCGCTCACATGCCTGCATGCGGTCCTCCCGGAGGCGGTTCGAGAGGGTGTCGCGTACCGTATCGAGGGGCGCGCCCCCCTGGGATCCTTCACCGGAGAGGCCGTGGTGCCCGCCGCCCCCGTGGTGGTGGAGCCGACAGACACGTTGAGGTTGAAGCCGTCCGGCTACCAGCTTCCGGTTCCGATCCGGTATCGAGTCTCGTCGGAGATCGGGACTCTGCGCCCCGAGATCGCCGAGATCAGGGATTCGTCGGGCGATCAGCCGGACGCGTTTGTCATTCCGGACACTTTGGATGTGGAAGCCGACTCGGCAACCCTGACGGTCGATTACTACACCGCCCGCCCGACCCGGATCACTCTGCAGCTGCTCGGAATCGGCTGGAACTACACGAGGTTCGCGGAGGCGAGCGAGAGCAATCCCTTCCGTTCTCCGTTTCCCGAATTCGGAATCCGGGGCGAGGGCGTATTCGGGTACTTCGACGGAGCCGCCGTGTCGGGCCCCATCCACGTCGTCGCCGCCGCCGAGCGGTGAGACCCCTCCGTCCGAGGAACTTCGGTCGGAAGCCCCGGCGCGCTACATTGAGAATCTCTGCCGTGGGGCCGAACGGGCGGTCCGCCGGCGTCACTCGTTCCGCAAGGAGGACGACATGAGAGCAGCAATGCGATTCGTCGTCGTACTGGCACTGGCCGGTGTCGCAGCCTGCGACTCCACGGACACGCCGGATTACGACGACCTGAGCGGCGCGTGGGAAGGCCAGATGGGGGGATCGGGCCAAGGGGTCACAATCGAAGCCACCGTGAAGGCCACCATCACTCAGAAGGAGGAAGAGCTGTCCGCCGTCTGGAATCTCAACGGCAAGACGACCTTCATGGGCGAGTCGGAGGACATCGATGACACCATTACGCTCACGGGCACCGTGAAGGAGGGCCGGGACCCACAAGTGTCTCTCGCCTTTCCCAAGGACGAGGACGACATATGTCCGGACGTGGACCCGCCGGTCTTCACCGGGTCTCACAAGAGCACCGGCATGACCATGGAACTCAAGAC
Source organism: Gemmatimonadota bacterium (assembly GCA_028873825.1). GTDB lineage: Bacteria > Gemmatimonadota > Gemmatimonadetes > Longimicrobiales > Gaopeijiaceae > Bin94. Next base: position 35,430 of record JAPPNM010000009.1, read on the forward strand.
GGACCTGCCGGTGCTCAACGATGACGACTGCAGTGAAGTCGCGAAGATCACCCTGACGGCGATGCTGAAGAAGAACTGAGTTTGGGGTGGGGGTGGGCCGCCGGCCGGCTGCTTCGGTGAGCGACGCCCGGCACGGAATCACCGGAGCGGCGGTCGGGGAAGTGGGCGTGGCCCGCCGGCCGGCTGCTTCGATGAGCGTGCGAATCGACGATGCGTGGACGGGCCGGCCACCCCGCCGGCCCGCGAATGGGGCCCTCCCGGCGTTCTGAGCGGCGACGCATCCGGGCCGGAATTGACATTTCGGTATATATTCGGTTATCGTTCACGGGCCATGTCTTCCGAGCCCGCGACCCCATCCGCGCGGCGGGCGCCGCCCCGCCCCGCCCCCCGCATCCCCCGCCGCATCCTTGCGGTCCGGTTGCCGTGGTGGCCGACCGAGAGACTGGCCCGGCGCCGTCCCGAGGCCCGCACCCGCCCCTTCGTCGCCGTCGGCGAGAACGGAGGGCGGGCGATCGTCGAAGCGGCCAATCCGCTCGCCACCCGGGCCGGCGTCACGCCCGGCATGCCTCTGGCCGACGGGCGCGCCATCGTGCCCGGCTTGGTCGTTCGCCCCGCCGACCCCGCCGCCGACGCCCGCGCGCTGGAACGCCTCGCGCGCTGGGCCGGCCGCTTCACCCCGCGCGTCATGCCCGGCGGGCGAGACACGCTCTTCCTCGACATCGCCGGTTGCGACCGTCTCTTCGGCGGCGAGGAGGCGCTGACGGCGTCGCTGCGGGCGGCGCTGGAGGACTTCGGCCTGACCGTGCGGCTGGCCCTGGCCGACACCCCGGGCGCGGCCTGGGCGCTCGCCCGCCACGGCGCCGGCGACCCCGCCGTGGTGCCGGCCGGTGCCGGGCCTTCCGGGCTCGGGGACGCCCTGTCGCAGCTGCCCGTGGCCGCGCTGCGCCTGAGCGCCGGTGTGGCCGCCGCGCTCGCTTCCTTCGGTCTGGACCGAATCCACGCACTGTCCGTCATGGAATCCGTCGAACTGGTTCGGCGCTTCGGTACGGAACCGGTCAGGCGGTTGCGACAGGCCCTGGGATTCCTCGACGAACCGATCGCGCCGCTGCGTCCCCCGCCCCCGCGCGAAGTCCGCCGAGCCTTCGCCGAGCCGGTCTCGACGGCGGCGGGCATCCGCGCCGCGGTCGACGGCCTCCTGGACGACCTTTGCCTGGCCCTGAGCCGTTCCGGCGAGGGCGCCCGGCGGCTGCGGCTCGTCTGCCACCGGACCGACGGCGACCGGCGGACCCTTGCCGTGGGCACAAGCCGCCCGCTACGCGGCAAGAGGCGGCTCATGGTACTCTTCGCCGAAAAGCTGGACCGGGTCGAACCCGGCTTCGGGATCGACGAGATCGTTCTGGCCGCCGATGCGGCCGAGACCCTGGACGAACCGCAGACCGACTGGTCCGGCGAGACGGCGGGGGGATGCCGCACCGGCGGCGAAGAGGGACTCGCGGACCTCCTCGACCGGCTGGGGAACCGTTTCGGCTTCGGTAGCATCGCGCGGCCGGCACCGCGCCGGAGCTGGCTGCCCGAGCGCGCCGCCGGTCGTCGCGCGCCGCTGGCGGACCGCGGCGACGGCGCCGCGAGCTGGCCGTCGGACCGCCGCAGGCCGTTGCGGTTGTTTTCCCCTCCCGAGCCGGTGGAGGCCGTCACCCTCGAGCCGGCCGGCCGGCCGCTCGGTCTTCGGCGGCGCGGAAGATTGCACCGGGTGAGTGCGAGCGAAGGACCCGAGCGGCTGGAATGCGAGTGGTGGCGGGAGGACGCGCCGCGCCGCGACTACTACCTGGCCGAGGACGAGGCGGGCCGCCGCTACTGGCTCTTTCGGGAGGGCGGAGGGGATTCGTGCGCGGGGCCCGCTCCGGAGGATGCGTCTCGCTCGGAAGGGATGTCCCGGTGGTTCCTGCACGGGCTCTTCGCGTGAGCCGGGACACCCCCCCCTACGCCGAACTCCAGGTCACCAGCAACTTCTCCTTCCTCAGGGGCGCCTCCCACCCCGGCGAGATGGTCGAGCGGGCCGCCGAGCTGGGCTACCGCGCCCTCGCCCTGACCGACCGCAACACGCTGGCCGGAGTGGTCCGCGCCCACGAGGCCGCCCAGCGCACAGGTCTCCACTTCATCCCCGGCGCCCGCCTCGACCTCGCCGACGGCCCCAGCCTCCTCTGCCTCCCCGCCACCCGGAAAGGTTACGGTGCCCTCTCCCGCCTCATCACCACGGGACGGCGGCGCGTGCCCAAGGGAGAATGCCGTCTCACCCGGGAGGACGTCGCCGCGGCCGCCGACCGGGACGGCCACGTCTTCATCGCAATCCCCCCCGTCTCGCCCGGCGACGACTTCGCCGCCCGCCTCGCCTGGTACCGCGACCGCCTCGACGCCCCCCTCCACCTCGCAGCCACCCACTACCATCGCGGCGGCGACGACCGGCGCCTCGCCCGCCTCGCCGCCCTGGCCGCCTCGCACGGCCTCCCCCTCGTCGCCGCCGGCGACATCCTCCAGCACGACCCCTCGCGCCGCCGCCTTCACGATGTCCTCACCTGCATCCGCGAGCGCTGCGCCATCGACGCCGCCGGCCGGCGCCTGCAGGCCAACGCCGAACGGCACCTCAAGCCTCCGCTTGAGCTCGCCCGGATCTTCCGCGACCACCCCGGCGCCCTCGCCAACACCGTCGAAATCGCCGAACGCTGCCGCTTCTCGCTCGCCGAACTGCGCTACGAGTACCCCGACGAGGTCGCCGCCGGCGGCCGAACCCCCCGCGAAACGCTCGCGGCGCTCACCTGGGCCGGTGCGGCCGAACGCTACCCGGACGGCATCCCGCCCAAGGTCCGCGCGACGATCGAACACGAACTCGCCCTCATCGCACAGCTGGACTATGAGCCCTACTTCCTCACCGTCGAGGACATCGTGCGCAGGGCGCGCGAGCTCGGCATCCTCTGCCAGGGCCGCGGTTCGGCCGCCAACTCCGCCGTGTGCTACTGCCTGGGCGTCACCTCGGTCGACCCCGCGCGGATCGACCTCCTCTTCGAGCGCTTCATCTCGGCCGAGCGCGACGAGGTGCCCGACATCGACGTCGACTTCGAGCACGAGCGCCGCGAAGAGGTCATCCAGTACATCTACGGCAAGTACGGACGCGACCGGGCCGGGCTGACCGCGACGGTCATCACCTACCGTGCCCGGAGCGCGCTGCGCGACGTGGGCAAGGCCATGGGCCTGAGCGAGGACGTGATCGGGCGGCTGCTCTCGATGGTCTCGTGGCGGTCGCGGCCGGTGGGCGAGGAACGGGCCCGCGAAGAAGGCTTCAACCCCTCCGACCGGCGTCTGGCGCTCACCATGAAGCTGGCACAGGAGCTGTGCGGATTCCCCCGACACTTGTCCCAACACACCGGCGGTTTCGTGATATCACGCGGGCCACTCTGCGAGATCGTTCCCATCGAGAACGCGGCCATGGAAGACCGCACGGTCATCGAGTGGAACAAGGACGACCTGGAGGTTTTGGGATTGATCAAGGTCGACGTGCTCGGACTCGGAATGCTCTCGTGCATCCGCAAGGCCTTCGCCCTGCTCAAGGAGAAGTACGGCCTTCGCTACACGTTGGAGAGCGTGCCGCAGGAGGACCCGGCCACGTACGGGATGATCCATCGGGCGGACACGGTCGGGGTTTTCCAGATCGAAAGCCGGGCCCAGATGGCGATGCTGCCGAGGCTGAAGCCCTCGACCTTCTACGACCTCGTGATCGAGGTGGCGATCGTGCGGCCCGGACCGATCCAGGGCGACATGGTCCATCCCTACCTGCGGCGGCGTCAGGGGCTCGAGCCCGTCGAGTATCCTTCCGAAGAACTGCGCCAGGTGCTGGAGAAGACCCTCGGCGTGCCGCTCTTCCAGGAACAGGTGATGCGGATCGCCATCGTCGCGGCCGGTTTCACCCCCGCCGAGGCCGACCAGCTGCGGCGCGCCATGGCGAGTTTTCGCAATCCGGGTACGATCCACCGTTTCAGGGACAAGTTCATCGACGGCATGACCGGGCGCGGCTACGACCGCGACTTCGCCGAACGCTGCTTCCGGCAGATCGAGGGCTTCGGCGAATACGGCTTCCCCGAGAGCCACGCGGCGAGCTTCGCCCACCTCGCCTACGTCTCGTCGTGGCTGAAGTGCCACTATCCGGAAGTCTTCGCCTGCGCGCTTCTCAACAGCCAGCCGATGGGCTTCTACGCGCCCGCGCAGATCGTGCGGGACGCGCGCGACCACGGGGTCGAGGTGCGGCCGCCGGATGTGAACCGCTCGGAGTGGGACTGCACGCTGGAGGGGGTCGCGACGCCCGCCTCGCGGCCCGGCCAAGGGGAGCGCGGCGGATCCGGCGGGCATGGACACGACGGACCGGCCGGCGGTCCTCTCGCCCTCCGCTTGGGCCTCCGCCGGATCCGCGGTCTGAAGGAGGACGACGCCCTTCGGCTTGTCGAGGCTCGAGACGGCGGCTACCGCTCACCCCTCGACCTGTGGCGGCGGACCGGAATCCCGCCCGCCGTCCTGGCGCGTCTGGCCGCCGCCGACGCCTTCGGGTCCATGGGCCTGAACCGCCGCCAGGCCGCGTGGGCGGTGCGCGCGATGAACGAGGCCGGACCCCTCCCCCTCTTCGATTCGCCGGAAGGCGATCGGTCGTTGCGCCCGGAGCCGGCCCTCCCGGCCATGTCCGCGGGGGAGCAGGTGGCCGCCGACTACCGCAGCACGGGTCTGTCGCTCAAGCACCATCCCGTCGCGCTCCTGCGCTGCCGTCTCGACGAGCGGCGCGTTCTGCCTGCGAAGGACCTGGAGAGGCTGAACGACGGAGACCCGGCCGTCGTGGCGGGGATCGTGCTGACCCGGCAGCGGCCCGGAAGGGGCGTCGTGATGTTCGTCACGCTCGAGGACGAGTCGGGAACCGCCAACCTGGTCGTCTTCCCGTCCGTATACGAGAACCAGCGCCGCGACACCTTGACCGCGCGGCTGATGATGTGCCGCGGCAAGGTGCAGAAGGTGGACGGGGTGATTCACGTGATCGCGGAGCGGGTGACTTCGCTGAACGGGTGGCTGGACGAGCTGGGGAGGGCGGGGGGTGGGGGGGGGACGGGGGGCGGGATCGGGGCGGGGGACGGGATCGGAGAGGTCGTCGGAGACGGGTTGCCGCGGCGGGGGGCCGGAGCCGCGCGGGGTGGTGGTTCGAGGGGGTCGTTTGTGGGGCGGGGGCGGTTTTTTCACTAGTGTCGTGTCACACGTGATATGTCGTAAGACGGCGGGGTGCTGAAGAGCGC
>JAPPNM010000041.1 GCA_028873825.1 Gemmatimonadota bacterium
GCGGCCAGGCCGCGCAGGAGGTCAAGACGGTGTCGGCCGAGCGGGACCAGGCCCGCGAGGCCTTGGCGAAGCGAACGGCCGAGGTCGAGGATGTGAGGACCGATCGGAACGAGTGGATCGATTGTTTCGTGCGGGTGGTGCGGGCCCTCGACCCTGGGCGCACGGAACTGGAGGGGGCCGCGGCTCGCGGCGGCATCAAGCCGGAGTGGTTGGTGCAGGAAGTCCAGCGCGGCCGTGGCGGAATCGACCGCTGATGGGCTCCCCCCCTCCCCCCCCGCGGGCAAGGACCCCCCCCTGTGCCGTGAACGCCATCGAAGGCCCAGGGGGTACCGCGAAGACCGCGCGGGTGCGGATTCACGGCTGGGGGGAGGGGGCTAGACTGGGGAGACGGACGACATGGCCACTCTCGACACCCTCGCCATCGCTCGCGCCCTGACCGACGCCGGCGCCGACCCGAAGCTCGCCGACGCCATCACGGCCGCGGTCCGCGAGGCGGCCGACCACGGCGACCACGTGACGCCCGACCAGTTCAAGGCCGGGCTCGAGAACCTCGAGGCACGGCTCGAGACTCGGCTCGCCACCGTCGAGACCCGGCTGACGTGGCGCATGATCGCCGTCGCCGGGCTCGTGGTCGCCGCGCTGCGACTGCTCGGCTGAAAAACCGCACCCCGGCTGACGTGGCGCATGCTCGGCATCCATCGCTCGGGCTCGTGGTGGGCCGTGCCTCTGCGACTGCTCGGCTGATGGCCACCCACGGGGTTCCCGAGTGCCTACGGGGGTCGACCCGCCCCGAGAAATCGCCGTACAGGCCATCCTCGCGGGTCGATCCGGCCGGATCCGGGTCCCGAATCACGGATCGGCCCCTCAGAGGCCCTGAGAGGCCCTGTACGGCGATTCCGGGTCGCCGGGTGCTGAGGCCCGCGCCGGGTCGAGATCGTTCAACCTGGCGAACGTCGTGCAACGCAGGTTGCAGATCTGCCGATACAGGGGCCATGCACTACCACGCCTGGCTCAGATCCGGACGCGTCTTCACGATGGCCCCCCGCCGGTTCAACGACCGGACCGTCGCCCACAAGTGGGCGGTGAAGCGCCGGCCGGACAGTGCCGACCGGTTCGTCCTCGGGTGCTCCGGCTGTCCGGAATCCCGCCCGTCGCGACGTCGGCCGCCGCGGTGGTCGGTGGTCGCCCGGGCCGTCGCCGAGGCCGTCGGCGCCCCGGCCGCCCGGGTTCGCGAGGCCCTGGCCGCGGCGATCGCGGCCGAGCGGGGCCGGGGCTGACCCATAATTTCCGTTATGCAATGGCCGTCACGTAACGGATACAATAGGGCTCGATGGCCCTGACTCCGGCCGAACGACAGCGCCGGTACCGCGAGCGCCGCAACGCCGGCGTCCCCGTCCGAGAGCCGCGGCCGCCCAGGCCGAAGCCCAGGCCGAAGCGGTGGGCCGCGGCCCTCGACGAGCTCCGCACCCTGCAGGGCGAGTACGAGGCTTGGCGCGACCAGCTGCCCGAGTCCCTGGCCGAGTCGAAGACCGCCGAGCTCCTCGAGGGCGTGTGCGACGTCGACCTCGACGCCGTCGACGTCGAGCTGCCGCGGGGCTTCGGGCGGGACTGACGACCCGCGGGCGAGGTCCGCGCACGGCCGCCCTGGCCAGAACCTCCGCGTGCTAGACTCTGTCCTGCGGTTACGGATTGCGTCTCCTGTGGAGTCCGGGCGTGGGTTTGGCCACCCGAGCCCGGATTCCCCCGCACGCGGGAGGCGATCACGTGGCCCAGGAGACGCGCCGTGACAACGACACCTGCATCCGCGGGTCCGGTCCCGGATCCGTCTGCACTTCCACCAACTCCCGAACCTGACGGCCCGCAACAGCTCGAACTCAGGCTGTTCGCGCGGATCGACGCCTACCGCGGTGTCCCTCCGGATCGAGCGCTGTGGCGCGAGCTGGTCGACCTCGCAATCGGCACCGTCAAGCACTTCACTGGGTACGGGAAGACGCTGAGCGCGGGTTTCGTCCACCACCTGACTTGGGCCATCTACGGCAGGAGCGATCGGGCCGGCATCGCGCGCGTGACCGATCGCCAGCTCGCAGCCGACATGCGCCGAGAGCCGAAAGCGGTCACGGCGGGCATCCTCGTCGTCCGCCGCCTCGGGATCATCCGCACGATCAGGGCCAGCCGACGAGCGCCCCGATTCCATTCGTTGAACCTCGGGGGGCTGGACTGGCCCGCCGTTCGCCGGCGGGCCGTCGCGCACCGCCGCGAACGCCAGCTGCGTCTCGACCTCGCCGATGGCCACCACCAGCTGCTGCTCCCAGCGAGTGGTGTTCATACGACACCACTCAATTCCCTGAGTGGTGTCCATACGACACCACTAAAGGGCGTACGTACGGAAGGGCAGATCTCAGAGCCGACCGCTGCTGCTGGTACGTCGCGCGCGAGCACGGCCGACCGCCGGCGACAGGAGCAGCAGCAGCGACAGGAAGACCGCATCGAGGGCTTGTTCGCCGCGATCGCCGCCAGGGCTCGCGAGGCGGGCCACGACTACGACGAGCGCGACGAGCGCCAGCGCCTCGCCGAGGGCGAGATCGACGTCGACCGCCTCCAGGTCCTCGCCGACAAGCTCGGCGAGGAGGTCCGCGAGAAGCGGCTACGCCGGGCGCACGGCCCCAGCTACGGCCGCCGTCGCTGACGCAGATCTCAGAGCCGATCGCTGCTGCTGGTTTACATCCCGCGCACGCGAGGCCGACCCGCCGGCGACAGGAGCAGCAGCAACGGACCGAAGACCGCATCGAGGGCCTGTTCGGCGCGATCGCCGCCCGAGCCCGCGAGGATGCATCCCGCCGGCTGGCAGAGATCGACGGTAACATGCCCAAACGAGGGAGGGAGAGCATGAACGCGAGCCTGATACGGAAGGTGGTTGTTCAGTGACCGAGGCCGACTGCGACCTGTTCTCCAGCTTCCTGCTCGATGCTGCGCTCAACGCGGCGATGCGAGAGGTTGAGCGTGTCGATGTGCTCGGGGCCGGTGCTGGTCGCGATGAAGCGGTGCGAGCGGCGCTGCTCGAACAGTGGATCGCTGGTGAGCAGGAGATCACGGTGACGTTCCCTGCGCCGGGGACGCGTGATTGCCGGGCCCCGGGGGAGGTAGAACCATGAATCGACGGCGCATCGGTTGCTTGCTGTGGCTCATCGTGGCGTTGGTGGTTGTCCTGGCGCTGGCGCAGTTCTGGCCCGACGACGATGACCCCCGCGTGATTCGAGGAACCGTCCCGTGCGACACGCCCGTGACGGAAGCTGTCCAGATTCTGGACACGCTGGATGTTCCGTTCGAGGCGTGGGTTGAGGCATGCAATTGAGGGGAACGGGACCCCCTGGGAGGATTCGATTCGATGCTCGACACACATGCAGTTGCTCGGTCGCTGACGGCGGCCGACTTCACGCCCGCCCAGGCGGACGCCCTCACCGACGCCCTGCGGGAGTTCACCGAGCGGGGTGACCACGTCACATCCGACCAGTTCAAGGCCGGCCAGGCCGAGGTGAGGGCCGAGATCGCCGAACTGCGCTCCGAACAGCGAACCCAGATCGCCGAGGTCAGGACTGAAATCGCGAACCTGGACACGCGGCTTTCGACCCAGATTGCCGACCTGCGGGCTGAGCAGCGGGCCGGAATCGCCGGTGTCCGCACTGAGATCGCGAGCCTCGAGACCAGGCTCATCCGATGGATGGTCGGGACCGTGCTCGCGACGGCGACGCTGACGGCCGCAATCCTGCGGTTCCTGTCCGGGTCGGCCGGGTAGGGTCTCTTGCCGGGCCGAAGGTCCCGGCCTCACCCGGCACCGTCAGGTGCCGGCGAATTCGCCAGAATTCGGTAGTGAGTTTACCTCTTTTACTCCGCAAAATTGGTGTAGAACTCGGGGTGCTGTGAGTACCCAGGTCGTTCGGATGGCGCGTGTCGGGGGTGCTG
>JAPPNM010000120.1 GCA_028873825.1 Gemmatimonadota bacterium
CCCACCGCTCGGCGCTCGCCGGGGCTCAAATCGGTCTTATCCGATTTCGAGTAGGCGAGAAGCGCGTAGATAGGAACTCCTTCGCCCCCGAAAAAATAGATGACTCGGACACCACCTCGCTTACCGCGCCCGGAGGCTCCGAATCGCACCTTACGAACCCCGCCCGTGCCGGGAATCTCGTCGCCCGCCAAGGGATGCTCGGCCAGGAAGTCGATCAGGTCGCGTCTCTCGTCCTCGTTGAACAGCTTATCGGCCTGACGGGAGAAGGTTGGGGTCTCGGCGACGGTCTGCATGGGAACATGGTAACCCAATGGGGTATCTGTGGCAATCCCGGAGGCCCAGTCTTCACACTCCCTCTTCGACAGCAACGCAGCGGGGCAAGTTCTTCTGTGACTCCACGTCGAACAGCGGGTAGCCTCTTCCGGAGCTGCACTGGATCCAACACCCCAGCCCTGAGGCGATCCGTCCAGATCGCGTCGGGAGTCGATTCGCGCTCGGGTACTTGCGTACGCCGGAGGCATGGTGCCCAATTCCAAGGCACGTTGAAGGGATCGACCACCGTCACCCGCCGAGCCTGCCCGCCGAGCCAGAGAGCGAGAATCTGTCCATGCGAACACGGAAGCACTCGGGTCGTCTGGAACCGACCCTGACATGGAGCCGCAGGAGGCTCCATAGCCGGAGGCTCCATGTCAGGTAACAGGCCGCTCCATGCGGCGAACCGGGCGAAGCAGGACGAATTCTACACCCAGCTTTCCGACATCGAGAATGAACTGAAGCACTACAGGGACCACTTCCGCGGCAAGACGGTCTACTGCAACTGCGACGATCCCCGGGTCAGCAACTTCTTCCACTACTTCTCGTTCAACTTCGCCCATCTCGGCCTGAAGAGGCTCGTCACCACCTGCTACCAGAACCAAGAGCGGGACCTGTTCTCCCGGCACGACCGCGAGCGGGCCATCAAGCTCGAATACGACGGATACCGGGAAGGTGAGCGGGTTCCCAACGCCGACGACATCGGGGTGTCCCTCTTGAGGGGCGACGGAGACTTCCGCAGCCAAGAGTGCATCGAGATACTGAAGGAAGCCGACATCGTGGTGACGAATCCGCCGTTTTCGCTGTTCCGGGAGTACGTCGCCCACTTGGTGGAGCACGGCAAGCGATTCCTCGTGATCGGCAGCATGAACGCGATCACCTACAAGGAGATCTTCCCGCTCATCAGGGATGGACGGCTCTGGCTGGGTCTTGGTCCGGCCGGACGGGACATGCTCTTCGACGTCCCGGAGGCGTATGCTCGGGAGTTGGTCACCACCAAGAAGGAGGGGAGCGCCTACCGGATGGTGGACGGCGTCGTAAAGGGCAGGTTGGGGAATGCCGCATGGTTCACCAACCTCGACCACGCGAAGCGCCGGGAAAAGCTGATTCTATGGCGTAGATACACGCCGGAGGAGTATCCGAAGTACGACAACTACCACGCGATCAACGTGAACCGGACGGCCGAGATCCCGATGGACTACGATGGCGCGATGGGCGTGCCGATCACCTTCCTCGACAAACACAACCCCGACCAGTTCGAGTTGCTGAATGCTGATGATCTGCGGACTGACGGCACGGTTCCCGTCAAACGGCACGGGCTCATCAAAGACAAGGACAGCGCCGTAGACGGGAAGCCGACTTACGCTCGCATCGTCATCCGCCGAAAGGACGTTGATGTATGAGGATCGATTTCAGTAGTCTTGCACTGCCGCCAGAGACCATCGAGAGACTCCGAGAACAAGGTGCGATGCTGCTCTTGCGGTTCTTTAGCAAAGCTGAGTACGCGGATGAGTTTATGGCTGGACGCATTCGCTTTGGTCACTTGTTGGGATACCGCGACACCGGCGAGGCGAGAGAAGATGCGAACGAAGGTGCCCGCGTAGAGGTAGGTGACTTCCAGAATGCCGTCTTATGGGTAGGTGGCATCCAGCTACTACCACTTTCTGCTGATCAAGGTCGCGGCACGTTGACCAGTAAACTCACGTATCCGGAGTCGGAATTCCTATACGTGTGCAGTTTCGCGGGTCTCCGTGAATCGTCCTGCGCCCCGACTGTCGACGTTGCGCATTTGGTCAAGGAAAACAAAAAATTCGGCGGGAAGTGTGTCATTATCCCAGATGGGCTAACGTTCTTTCAGCGCCTTGTGGAGGCGGCGAAGGATGAGGACAGGCTGTTTGCTGGACCAGTTGAATACCACGATCCTACTGCAAGCACCGCGACAGAACAGAGGTTGTGGGACAAGAAACCCCATTTACGCTACGCATTCCGCAAGACGAGAGACTACCAACCCGAACAGGAGTATCGGATCGTTCTGGAACGGAAGCCACCGCGGAAAAAGGAAATGTACCTCCACGTACCGCCCCTATCCGACATAGCCTACGTAAAGGACATCGGAATATGAAGATCGCACCCCGGCAGGTCACGGTCCGCGAACTCGTCAGGGAGTACCGCGACGATGGCGAGGGCGGTGTCGTCGGTTACGGCGGCAAGCTGGACATCCGACCGCCGTTCCAGCGCGAGTTCGTCTACAAGGACAAGCAGCGCGACGCGGTCGTTCGCACCGTCATGAGCGGGTTTCCGCTCAACGTGATGTACTGGGCGGACCGGGAGGATGGCACGTTCGAGATCATCGACGGCCAACAGCGCACGATTTCGATCGCCCAGTACGTCCACGGGGACTTCTCGCTCGACGGCAGATACTTCCACAGCCTCCAGGCCGACGAACGGGGCCGCATATCCGACTACGAGCTGACGATCTACGCCTGCACAGGAACGGACAGCGAGAAGCTGGCGTGGTTCAAGGTCATCAATATCGCGGGCGAGACGCTCAGGGCGCAGGAACTGCGGAACGCCGTATACGCGGGGCCATGGCTTGCCGATGCCCGCGCGCACTTCAGCCGCCCCAATGGGCCAGCCCAAGGCCTTGGATCGCCGTACCTTTCTGGCTCCGCTATCCGCCAAGACTACCTGGAGACCGTCCTCAAGTGGATCAGCGGCGGCGAGATCGAAGAGTACATGTCCGCCCACCAGCACGATCCGAACGCCGAAGAGTTGTGGCAGTACTTCCGGTCCGTGATTGACTGGACACAAGCGATCTTCCCGAAGAAGCGGAGGAGCATGAAGGGCGTGGGTTGGGGTCCACTCTACGACGAGCAACACGAGAGACCCGGCCTGGATCCGGCGAGCCTCGAAGCCGAAGTAGCGAAGCTACACAAGGACGACGACGTTACGAAGAAGCCCGGCATCTACCCATATGTGCTCACGCGGGACGAGAAGCACCTGAACATCCGGGCATTCACTTCCACCATGCGCGAGGCCGCATACGAGCGCCAAGAGGGCATCTGCGTCCCGTGCGGAGAGCACTTTGCCCTCGACGCGATGGAGGCTGACCACATCGACCCATGGTCGGAAGGAGGCAGGACGACCGCCGAGAACTGCCAGATGCTTTGCAGGCCATGCAACCGCCGGAAGGGAGCACGATGAGGAGTGCCTCCGCCGCCAGCCAACCCCTCGTACAGGCCGGGAAACCTCGATCTTGGGCGATCCCACGGAGCACCTGGGAATACACCTAAACCGCTCCAGATTGGCCATGTCGGACGATCCGCGTGGCGATGACCGGAGAAGTCGCGGCTCACCGCTCGAACCCGCCGCCGCCACGCTCGGGGCCTCGGGGCGGCTGGGGCGGTCGCGGTACGACAATGCGGGTGATGGTCCGGGCGCGCTCGCGCTCCCGTGTCTGTTCGCGCTCCCTCTCCCTCATGGTCTCGCGCACCGACCATGCGCGCCGCTC
>JAPPNM010000101.1 GCA_028873825.1 Gemmatimonadota bacterium
CACGCGGGGTGGCCACCCCAACCGGCGTGGCCATGACCGTTATCCACGGACTGCTAGGCCCCGGAGAGTTGGATCTATTCGGCAGTGCTGTGCTTCGCGCGGGACGTCGCCGACCAGGAGCGGACGGGGTTCCGCTACCACTACTCTCTCTTCTAGGCCGAGTACAGCAGCAACCTGCTCTTCACGAGCGGCCGGCGGATGGACCGGGTCTTCAGCGCCCTGATCGACCGGGGGTCCGGGGCCCGGCGGACCTGCGCACAGTCAAGACCCACTTCGGACGCCGACAGCGCCCGAGGCGACACAAGGGGCATGCACGAGCTACGGTCGTCAGGTCTCGCTCGAGACACCTGAGTACGATCTGACGATCGGCTCGGAGCGGGGCATCGCGTGGCGGTGCAGGGACTCGATGGTGCGGCGGGACGACGGGGCGGAGTACGACGCGTGGCTGGAGCAGCTGGCGAAAGCGTCGGGGATCGAGACGCCGAGATGGCCTGCCCGCATGACCTGCTACCCACCGGAAGAGGGGAAGAATCTTGGGGGAAAACCGGTGCGAAAACCCTCCGTGGTCGGAAATCGGACTTCCCGGGCACACGTCCCCCCTGCCTTACACCTGATGAAAGCGTTGTCAGGACACGATTTACGGCAATTTCTCAACAACGGCCCGATTCTTGCCAAGCCGAATCGTGGCGTCGGCCAGCGGGAGGGCTGATTGAGTCGCAATTGGATCTGTCCGGTGGCCGCTTCCCCGGCACGGAGTGCGCATCGAGCCCCGGCGCGCGTCCGGAGCCGAATCGACACACGGCGAAAGGAGCGACACGAGGAATCCCATGAAAGTCAACTCAAGGTGGGAGCCTGTAAGTAAACCCCAAGAGGAGCGCAAGATGCGATTGCCGAGAGCCATGGCGGTCGTGGCGGCTGTCGTTTTGGCGGCGGCCTGCGACGACCCCGTCCCGCCCCCGGTGCCGACGACAGTGACCGTCTCCCCTACCTCGGCCGATCTGGCTGCGGTTGGCGAGACCGTCCAGTTGACCGCGACGGTAAAGGACCAGAACGGCAACACGATGACGGATGTGGCCGTCACATGGTCGTCCAGCGCGAGGGCAATCGCCACTGTTGACGGCGCGGGTCTGGTGACGGCAGCCGGAAACGGGCGTGCCACGATCTCCGCGAGAGCGCAAGCGGCGTCGGGCGACGCGGCGGTCACCGTCGAGCAGGTTCCTGCGGCCGTCGCGCTTGCTCCAGGCTCGCTTTCGTTCTCGGCGCTCGGGGACACGGCTGCATTCACGGCCACCGTCACCGACGCCAACGGGCATGTCATCGAGGGAGCGTCCGTCACATGGTCCAGCGCAGATCCGGCCGTCGCAAGCGTAGGCCAGGACGGCTCGGTCAGCTCAACCGGAAACGGCCGCACCGCAATCACGGCGAGGGCTGGAGCGGCGACGGTCAGTGCGCCGGTCACCGTCGAGCAGGTCCCGGCGGACGTCATACTCGATCCGGATTCGCTAGCCTTCGCGGCGCTGGGAGACACGGCCACGCTTGCGGCCACCGTGCTGGACGCCAACGGCCACGTCATCGAGGGGGCGGCCGTCACCTGGTCCAACGGCGATCCCGCCGTCGCCACCGTGAACGCCTCGGGTCTGGTCACCGCCGCCGGAAACGGCCGGGCAACGATCACCGCGACATCGGGGCAAGTGGTCGGCACCGTCGCGGTCACCGTCGAACAGGTTGCGGCGGCCGTCACGCTCGCCCCGGGCTCGCTCGCCTTCGCGGCGCTTGGAGACACGGCCACGCTTGCGGCCACCGTGCTGGACGCCAACGGCCACGCCATCGAGGGCGCCTCAGTCACCTGGTCCAGCAACGACGCCACCATTGCCACCGTCAACAGTTCGGGTCTGGTGACCGCCGCCGGCAACGGTCGCGCGTCGATCACTGCGGCGTCCGGAAGTGCGGCGGTTACCGCAGCGGTCGCCGTCGACCAGGTGCTGGTGGCGATCGCCGTCGCTCCGGACGCGCTCACCTTCACGGTGATCGGAGACACGGCCCGGCTCGCCGCTACCGCCACCGACGCCAACGGCCACGTCATCGAGGGGGCGGCCGTCACTTGGTCCAGCAACGATCACAAGATCGCCACCGTAGATACGATGGGCTTGGTGACCACCGCCGGCAACGGTCGCGCGACGATCACCGCGATGTCCGGGGACGTGTCGGGGACTGCTGCGGTCACGGTCCAGCAGGCTCCGGACACCGTTACTCTCGCCCCGGATTCGCTCGGCTTCTCGGCGCTCGAAGACACGGCCACCCTGGTGGCCACCGTGCTGGATGCCAACGGCCACGCCATCAAGGGGGCCGTCGTCACATGGTCGAGCGACAATGACGCTATCGCCACCGTCAACGCTTCCGGCTTGGTAACCGCCGCGGGCAATGGCGAGGCGATGGTGACCGCAGTGTCCGGGGGAGTCCGCGGCACTGCGGCAGTGACGGTGAAACAGAAGGCCGATTCGGTCAGCGTATCGCCGGACGCCGCCACGATGGTGATCGGAGAGACCGTGCGCTTGACGGCCCTGGCATTCGATGCGAACGGCCATAAGATGGCGGGCGCGCAGTTCAAGTGGGGATCGAGTGATGCGTTGATCGCAAGCGTAGACGGCAACGGGCTCGTGCGGGGGACTGGCGAGGGAACGGCCGCGATCACGGCGCAAAACGGCAGTGCACTGGGAAGCGCCGAAGTTACCGTGGGCAACCCGGACCGGGCCGTGCTCGTGGCGTTGTACCGTTCCGCGGGCGGCGACCGGTGGGCCAACAATCAAAACTGGCTTCAGGACACGCCTCTGGGGCACTGGCACGGGGTCGGAACCGATCAACAGGGGTACGTTACGAGATTGGACCTTCGGAGCAACGGCTTGGACGGTTCGATTCCGCCCGAACTGGGCAATCTCACGCGCTTGGTGCTACTGTACCTCCATGCCAACCGGTTGTCCGGCCCCATCCCATCGGAGCTAGGGAACCTATCGAAACTGAGTGGACTCGTCCTCAGGGACAACGACCTGACGGGGCCGATCCCATCGGAGCTGGGAAACCTATCGAAACTGAGGGAGCTCATCCTCTCCGACAACGACCTGACGGACCCAATCCCATCCGAACTCGGCAAACTCTCGAACTTGCAGCGGCTCTACCTCAACGACAACGACCTGACCGGCCTGATACCGCCCGAACTCGGCAACCTCTCGAGCCTGTGGAATCTGCACCTCAACGACAACGACCTGACCGGCCCGATACCGCCCGAACTCGGCAACCTCTCGAGCCTGGTGGGCCTGGACCTCAGCGACAACGACCTAACCGGCCTGATACCGCCCGAACTGGGCAAACTCTCGAACTTGGTGAGCCTGACACTAGTTAGATCCAGCCTGAACGGCCCGATCCCAGCCGACCTCGGGAACCTTGATAAACTGGTGCGTCTCAACCTCTACGCCAACGACCTAACGGGCCCCATCCCATCCGAACTCGGCAACCTCTCGAGCCTGGAGTTTCTCTACCTCAACGCCAACGACCTGACGGACTCCATCCCATCCGAACTCGGCAACCTCTCGAGCCTGAAGGGACTCAACCTTAACGCCAACGACCTTACGGGCCCCATCCCATCCGAACTCGGCAAACTCTCGAACTTGGTTAGCCTGCGCCTCAACGACAGCGACTTGGATGGCCCGATACCATCCGACCTCGGCCAGCTCCAGAATCTGCAGACACTGTGGTTCCATAGAAGCGGGCTCTGTCTGCCGGGGATTCCGGCGTTCCGCCATTTGTTCAACGCCAACGGCACCTCTTCCGTCGCGTTAGGGGCCCTCTGCAACGCAACCGACGTAAACGCGCTGCGAGCCCTATACACTCATACTGACGGCGGCAACTGGACGACCAACACTAATTGGAACGGCCCTCCCGTCCTGGTCGACTGGGATGGCGTGACCGCCGACAGTCTGGGCCGCGTTACCGAACTTGACCTGGGGAGCAACGGACTTGACGGAGCGATACCGGCGGACCTTGCGGATCTGGCCGAGGCAACGGTGTTGCTGCTCGACGACAACGCCAATCTGACGGGCCCGCTGTCGCTGGCGCTGACCCGGCTCTCGCTGCAGGTGTTCCACTACAACGACACCGGCGTGTGTACGCCGACGAATGCGGCATTCAGGACGTGGCTGAACACCATCCAGGACCTCCGAGAGTCGGGCATCGCCTGCGCGCGCCAGTCGGATCGAGATGTCCTCGAGAGGCTATACCACGCGACCGACGGACCCAACTGGCGCAATAACACCGATTGGCTGTCGGGCAAACCGCTGAACGCCTGGTACGGGGTCACCACCAACCCCGCCGGCGACGTGACCGAGCTGCGCCTCCGTTACAACAGGCTGGACGGCTTCCTTCCGCCCGAACTCGGCGACCTCCGCAACCTGCGGCACCTGGAACTCTCTTCCAACAACCTGGTCGGCCTGCTCCCGCCCGAACTCGGGGCCCTCGACACGCTACAGACCCTGGACCTCTATTGGAACAACCTGACCGGCCCGGTCCCGCCCGAGCTCGGGGATCTGGACAGCCTGCAGTACGTCAACTTCGGGTACAACAACCTGACCGGCTCGGTCCCGCCCGAGCTTGGGGACCTGGACAACCTGCAATACGCCAACTTCGGCTACAACGACCTGACCGGCCCCGTCCCATCCGAGTTCGGGGACCTGAACCGCCTGAGGTACCTGTGGCTCAATGACAATGGGCTGACCGGCCGGGTTCCGCCCGAACTCGGGCAGTTGGACACCCTTCGGTACCTGTACCTCAATGGCAACCGTCTGGACGGTCCGATCCCGTCCCAGATCGGGAATCTGGACAGCCTGCGGCGCCTGTATCTCAATGGCAACCGTCTGGACGGTCCGATCCCGCCCCAGATCGGGAATCTGGACAGCCTGCGGTACCTGTACCTCAATGGCAACGACCTTGAGGGGAGCATTCCACCCGCCTTCAGCAGTCTCGACACCCTGCGGCACCTGCAGCTGAGTTACAACTCCAAGTTGGCGGGCGCCCTCTCAACGACCCTGACAGCCATGGAAGGGCTCAATCTCCTCGCGGCGGGAGACACGGAGCTGTGCGCGCAGACCGGCAATTCGAGCGTGCGCGCGTGGCTCGACCAAATCCCCGCGAAGCGGATCGACTCGTGCACGCCGTCGTCCGCCTATCTGGTGCAGTCGGTGCAGTCACGGCACGAGCACGAGAGGGTGCACATGGTCGCGGCGGAGGCGGCGCTCCTCCGGATCTTCCTGGTTGCCGCGAAGAAGTCGAATGTGCACATCCCGGATGTCGTGGCAAAGTTCTACCTGGCCGGCCACGAGGTCCACAAGATCAGCATACCGGGAAAGGCAACGCCCATCCCCACTGCGGTGGACGAGGGCGACCTCTCGAAGTCCGTAAACGCGGAGGTGCCCGCGAAGATCGTGAAGACGGGACTCGAGGTGGTCGTCGAGGTCGATTCGGTCGACGCCTCGTTGGGAGTCCCCAAGCGAATCCCGGCCACGGGCCGACTGCAGATCCCGGTGTCCGCCGTGCCGTCGCTCAAGTTGACGCTGATCCCGTTCCTGTACGATGCGAATCCCGATTCCTCGATCATCGATACGGTCGACGACATGGCCGCGGACCCCGAAGGCCACGAGCTTTTGCGAGAGACGCGCGACCTTCTGCCCGTCGAGACGATCGACGCAACCGCCCACCTGCCGGTGACGATCGACAGCCGGAGGGGATTCGCGGTCCTCTGGGCGACCCGGGCGATTTGGGTGAGCGAGGGGGCGGGCGACCACCACTACATGGGCATGATGCCTTGGTTCAGCGATGTGGGTGGCGTGGCCTACCTGCCCGGCTGGGCCGGCGCTTCAGTTACGAACTCCGCCGTCATAGCCCACGAGCTCGGGCACAACATGAACCTGCGCCACGCGCCGTGCGGGCGTAACGTCTTCCCCGCGGGCAGCGACCCCAATTTCCCCAACGAGCGCGGCCGCATCGGCTCTTGGGGCTATGACTTCAGAACGGGGCAGGTCGTGCCTCCGACCCGTCCGGACCTGATGAGCTATTGCGGCCCCCCGGATGGGATCAGCGGGTACCACTTCGACCGGTCGCGCCGCCACAGGCTGAAGTTGACACAGCCGTGGCCGCGCGAGCCCGTCGCCCGATCGCTCCTCCTGTGGGGCGGCACCGGCGAGGACGGGCGGCCGCATCTGGAGCCCACGTTCGTCCTTGACGCGCCTCCGGTGCTCCCGGCCGGTGGCGGAGACCACCAACTGCGCGGCCTCGACGCGGCCGGCGGGGAGCTGTTTTCCGTTCGATTCGACATGCCGGAGGTCGCCGACGCCGAAGGACGATCCGGGTTCGCGTTCGCCCTCCCCGCCGACCCCCGGTGGGCCGACGCTCTCGCGAGTGTCACGCTCTCCGGTCCTGGCGGCTCGGCCACCCTGGATCGCGACACCGACAAGCCCATGGCCATCCTTCGGGATCCGCGCACCGGCCAGATTCGGGCGTTTCTGAGGGACCGGGCCCGTGCGCGGACTCTCGCCGCAACCCTGAACGCGGACATTCTCTTCAGCCGCGGCATTCCGGGCCCGGATGCCTGGCAACGATAGGAAGGGGGGGCTCGATCCCTTGGCGCGCCCTACCCTCCCGCCGGCTCCGTTCGCGCCCGGGCAGCGGGAGCGGGCGGAATGGACGGCTGAGCCCTTGCAAGGCGGCGTCTTGGGGCACACGATGTCCTCGGCAAAGCTCACGTCCTTTCGGCAGGCACCCTACAATGATTCGCCGCATCCAGGTCCTCGGCTTCCGCTGTCTGCGGTACGTCGATGTCTCCCTCGGTCGCTTTCACCTGCTCGCCGGTCCCGCCGGAACCGGGAAGAGCACGCTGCTCGACGCGCTCGCCTTTTTGGGCGACCTGGTCCGCGAGGGGCCGGAGGCCGCCGTCTCCCGCCGCGCCGACGATTTCCGCGACCTCGTTTGGGGAAGGCCGCGAGAGGACCGGGGGTTCGAGCTGGCCGTCGAATTCGAGATTCCGGGCGCGTGCAGGGCGGCGCTGCCCGAAGAAAGGGACTACGGGATCTACCGCTACGAAGTGGTGGTGCGCGGCGACGAGCGAGGCCGGCCGGGCATCCACATGGAGCGGGGCGTCCTGGCGCCGTCGCCGAGGCCCGTTCCGGCGCAGGCGAGCCTCTTCCCGGAGATGCCCGCACCTCCCGCGACGGTCGTGGCGGCCGGGAGACCGGGGGCGAACACGGTCCTCTCCAAGACGCCGGCCGGCAACGACCGATTCTGCCGCGAGACCGACGTGGGAAAGGGATGGGACATCCGCACCAGCCTGGGGCGCCGCCGTTCGACGCTCGGCAACCTTCCCGAGTCGCCGGAGACGATGCCGGCGGCGAGCGCGCTCAAGCGCGTCCTGGAGAGTGGAACCGGGCTCATCCGTCTGGAGGGGGACGCCCCGGGCCGGCCCTGTCCGCCGCAGCTGGCCCGGAGTCCGCTCACGCCGGACGGGGGGAACCTGCCGTGGGTCGTCAAGCGACTGCGGGACGGGCGCCGCGGCGACTTCGACCGCTGGCTGAAGCGGGCGCGGGCGACGGTGCCGGGGCTGCAGGACATCGAGGTGGCCGAGCGCGCGGAGGACCGGCACGCGCACCTGGTGCTGCGCTACGAAAACGGTCTCGCGGTGCCGTCCCGGTTGGAGTCGGGGGCGGTGCTGCGGATGCTGGCGCTGGGCCTGCTTCCGCACATGCCGGAAGAAGGCCGGGTCCACATGGTCGAAGAACCCGAGAACGGGGTGCATCCGTCGGGTCTTGACGCCGTGGGGGACTCGCTGGCCGCGGTTCGCGGCTCGCAGGTGCTGGCGACGACCTGTTCCGCTGCGCTGGTGGGCCGTGCGGAGCCGGAGCGGGTGATCTGCCTTGCGCGCGGCGCGGAGGGTGTCGTGGGAGTGGTGAAGGGAAGTGAGCATCCTCTGCTGGCGGAAAGGGACGGGCCGCTGGATCCGGGGGTGCTGATCGGGGGAGGGGCGGGGCGGGGTTCCGTGTATGGGCCGGGCTGACCGGGTCGGCTGAACCGGCGGAGCAAGGGTTGGCGGCGACCGGGGGGCCGGATGGGGGTGTTGGGATGGGTCCGTGGAAGGGTGCATGGGGTTGGCACACCTCTGGCATGTCAAGTCTAGTTTACTCGATGTAAGGTTGAGTTTACATGGCCCGAGACTCCCGGAGGGGTTTCACTCAGGTGAAGCGGGCTGATGGCGAAGAGGGAAGGCGAACCGCCGGGGTGCGACGGCGCTGAACGAGTCGGATTTGATTTCGTCAAGGCAGGGCACACGATATACTCCGGGGCAGTGGAACCACGAAGGCGGACAATGATGAGACAGTTCCCTCTCGCCGCAGCCCTCGTCCTTCTCCAATCGGCTCCCGCCGACGGTCAGGAGGACTGTGCCGCGTGGGGCACTCGGTCGTTTTTTTCGGCAAGCACCGCCGAGCAGGTGAGGAGCTGTCTCGAATCCGGAGCGGACGTGAACGCCGTCGGCGAGGGCGGCGCTACACCCCTGCACGTCGCCGCCCGCTGGACACGGGACCCGGCGGTGATCGTCGTTCTGGTCGACGCGGGAGCTGACGTGAACGCGCGGGACTCGTCCGGCGAAACCCCGCTGCACAGGGCGGTGGTGGAGGATCGGATTTCTTCGGTCGAAGCCCTCCTGGCCGCGGGCGCGGACGCCAACGCGCGCGACACAAACGGCGCGACTCCGCTATTCGGGGCCCGGTCGGCCACCATCGCAGCCCTGCTGGAAGCCGGAGCGGACGCGAATGCCCGGGACGAGAGTGGGAGGACTCCGCTGCACCGGGACCTCGATTCGGCGGCCGTCGTCGCGGTGGTGGCTGCCGGGGCTGACGTGAACGCCCGGGACGAAGGCGGTCGCACCCCTCTCCACTGGATCCACACTTCGGCGGCGGCAGGCGCTCTCGTGGCCGCCGGGGCGAATGTGGACGCCGTGGACAACCGCGGCGATACCCGCTTGCGCAAGGCGATTGCCACGGAACGCGGGCCCGCCCTGATAGCAGCCCTGCTGGCCGGAGGCGCCGATGTGAACCAGAGAGACCCCGGCGGTCGGACGCCGCTGCACACGGCGGCGGCAAGAAACCGGGACACTGCCGCGGTTGTCGCCTTGGTGGCCGCCGGCTCGGATCTGCATGCCCGGGACTC
Source organism: Gemmatimonadota bacterium (assembly GCA_028873825.1). Lineage (GTDB taxonomy): Bacteria > Gemmatimonadota > Gemmatimonadetes > Longimicrobiales > Gaopeijiaceae > Bin94. The sequence goes on from JAPPNM010000101.1 coordinate 9,244, forward strand.
GGACGGCAACACGCCCCTGCACGCATCGTGGTCCACCTCGAACCCGGGGGTCGTGGGCACCCTGTTGCGGCTGGGCGCGGACCCCATGGCCCGCAACAACGAGGGCCGGCCGGCCGATCCCACGAACTGCGAGAACCTTAGCACCGAGGCGTTCTCCCGTTTGGCGGATGCCGACGACGTGGCCAGGTGTGTCGATTCCGGCGCGGACGTCAACGCGCGAGACTCCGATGGCAACACATTGTTGCGCCACGCGGTCGACAATGCGGATCGGGATATGGTAATGCAGCTGCTGGAAGCGGGCGCCGACGTCGATGCGGCGGGGGACCGGGGCCGGACCCCCCTGCATGCGGCGGTCCGGGAGGGGGATACGGCCATCGTTCGGGTGCTGGTGGAGGCGGGCGCCAACGTCAACAGGGGAGACCGGGAGGGCGGGACGCCGCTGCACATGGCGACGCGCAGGGACACGACCATCGTGCGGTTGCTGCTGACCGCGGCCGCTGACATCGGCGCGCGCAACGACCGAGGCGAAACTCCCTTGCATCGTGCGTCCGGCTGGAGCGGCGACAGCTCCATCGTGGCGCTGCTGTTGGCGGCCGGTGCCGACATTGGCGCACGGGACGAAGTGGGCCGGACCCCGCTGCATTCGGCGTCCGGTCCACCTCCGAGGCCGGCCGTGATTGCCGCGCTGCTGGCCGCCGGAGCGGACCCGGGTGCACGGGACCAACGGGGAGCCGCGCCTCTCCACGCTGCCTCCCGGGCGCAGGGCGACTCCGGAGTGTTCGCGCTGCTGGCGGCCGGCGCGGATGTCAATGCCCGTGACAACGCGGGGAGGACGCCGTTGCACATGGGGTCCTCCCGGGGATCCGTCGCGGCGTTGCTGGCGGCGGGAGCGGACGTAGACGCCCGAAGTCGAGGTGGCGCAACTCCGTTGCTTGTGCACGCCGGCTCCGCCGTCGTCAGTGATTTGTTGGCGGCCGGTGCCGATGTTCATGCTAGGGACGGCCGCGACCGCACTCCCCTGCACCGGGCGGCGGAACGGATCCATAACACCGCCGCGATCACGGAGCTGCTGGCGGCCGGCGCGGACGTGAACGCCCGCGACCATCAAGGCGCGGTCCCCCTGCATCTGGTGTTCTGGGGCAACTCCGACCGTCAGGCGATTTCCGAAGTGGTTGCCGCCTTGCTGGCCGCTGGCGCGGACCCGAACGCGCGCACGGAAGGGTACGAGACCCCCCTGCACAGGGCGTCGGAGCGGAGCGGCAATCTCCTTTCCGTCGAGGCGCTGATCGAGGCCGGCGCCGACGTGAATGCCCGCACCATGGACGGGAGAACCGCCTTGCACATCGCTGCCCGAACCGGCGATACCACGGTCATCGGTGCTCTGGCTGGCGCGGGCGCGGACGTGAACGCGCGCGACAAGAGGGGCGACACGCCGCTGCATGGCCACTGGACCGGCGGTCATTCGCGGTGGAACCGGGCGGTGGTGCAGCAATTGCTGGAACTCGGCGCCGACCCCATGGCCCGGAACGACCGCGGCGAATTGGCCGATCCTTCCAACTGCCAACAGTGGAACACGTCGGTGTTCATGCGCGGGGCCACCCGCGCCGGGCTGGCCGCGTGCCTGGCGGCGGGCCTGGATGTCAACGCCAGGAACGAAAGGGGCTTGACGCCTCTGCATCATGTGGCAGCAGAGGGAGACTCGCTCACCCTGGCTCTGCTTCTGGACGCGGGTGCGGATCCCAACGCAGCCGCGCACACGGGTGAAACCCCACTCCAACAGGCAATACTCCGGGCGCGAGACTCCGCCGTCGTTGCTCTGCTGGTGAAGAGGGGAGCGGATGTCAACGCGCGCACCCACGGCGGCTCGACCGCGCTTCATGGGGCGGCCTCCGGGGGTTCAGAACCCCGGCATAGTGGCCATGCTGCTGGCGGCCGGGGCGGATGTGAACGCACGGGACTGGAAAGGGGCAACCCCGCTGTGGAACGCAGGCCGGGAGGAGATAGTCAACTTGCTGCTGGCGGCCGGAGCCGACGCGAACGCGGTGGATCTTTGGGGGAGAACTCCCTTGCATGCGATCGCTAACGACCCCCGTGGAGTCCGGACGCTACTGGGAATAGGTGCTGATGTGAACGCGCGGGATCTGAGAGGGCGCGCTCCCCTGCACGAAGCGGCGGAGCGGGGGGACGCCCCGGGGATCGCAACGCTCGTTGCGGCCGGAGCCGACGTGAACGCGCGCGACGCCATGGGGAACACGCCCCTCCATGCCGCCCGGCTCAACCGGAATCGGCGAATCTCGGTGGTTCGGCAGTTGCTGGAGCTGGGAGCCGATTCGACGGCGCGGAACCAGCGGGGCGCCGGCGCGGGCCGCGATGCCGGTTTCGGTGAGGTCCCCGGTGTTCCGGGCGCAGTCCGCGGTGTCGATCGCGGCGGGGTTCCCGGCGCCGGTTCCGGCAACTGCAACGACTGGCAGAACTGGCTCCAGGAGACCCTCGCCGCGGAAACCCTGCGGGCGTGCCTGGAGTCCGGCTGGGACATCAATACTCGGAACTACATCAACGAGACTCCTTTGAACTACGTGGTTCGGATGAGGAATGCGGGTCTGGCAACTTTGCTTCTGGAGGCGGGAGCGGACCCGAACGTGCCGAGTAGCGCCAGGGAAACCCCGCTGCACGGAGCAGCCGAGTGGGGCGATCTCGCCGTCGTGGACCGCTTGCTGGAGGCGGGAGCGGACGTTGGTGCATTGGATCAGTACGGCGCAACCCCGTTGCATCGGGCGGTAGACCCCGAAGTGATCAGACGACTTTTCGAGGCCGGCGCGGATGCGAAAGCACGGGACAGCGGCAGCAACACCCGGTTGCATTGGTCGCTTGGCGAGAACCGTCTCACGCTCGACGTACTTCTGGAGGCCGGGGCCGGCGCGGATGTGAACGCTCGCAATGCCGACCGGGAGACCCCGCTCCACAAGGCATCGGGGCGATCCGAGAACGAACTGATGACATGGCTGCTGGAACTGGGCGCCGACCCGAACGCCCGTGACCGAAGGGGGTGGAGTCCGCTTCACGCCGCGGCCATGTCCCGGGCGGCCGCCGGGTCGCCGATCGCCACTCTGCTGGAGGCGGGCGCGGACCCCAACGCGCGTGCGACGGCGGACTACGACGGGCGCGCGCAGCACGCGGATGCCGGCGACACCCCTCTGCACATGACCGCCGGAGCCAGCGACGATTCGTCGCGAGTTGCCCTCCTGCTGGCGGCCGGCGCCGATCCGAACACGTCGAACGCCAAAGGGGAAACTCCCCTGCACCGGGCGGCCGGGTCGAAGCACCTTGCCAATGTGCGTGCGCTCCTGGCGGCCAGCGGGGATGCCGACAGGCGAACCGAAACCGGCGACACGCCCCTGCACCTCGGGGTCACACACGGCCGCAGATCGGCTGTCGGACCTGCCAGTTGGTGGTACTGGGACTCATGGCGTCCGATCTGGAAGGTCACCCCGCATCCGGCGGACACCGATTGGGCAGCCTACCAGGAGAAACATCCTCGCGACACGGCGCTGGTCGGTGCTCTGGTGAGGGCTGGGGCGGACCTCAGCGCGCGCAATGACAGGGGCGAAACCCCGCTGGGGAGAGCCGCCAGGTACGGAAGCGCGCGGCTGGTTGAAAAGCTCTTGGAACTGGGGGCGAACCCCGAACCGGGGGCCGAACCGGCGACCGAACCGTTGCCGCCGGTTTGTGAGTGGGGTAAGTACGATCTGTTCGCGGTGGCTCCGGTCGCGACCCTCAGGGGTTGCCTCCAAGCCGGCGCGGATATCGATGTCGGTCGCGTAACGGGCGAGACGCTGCTGCAAACGCTGATTCGGCAATTGAAATGGAATCGCAACTTCGCTCCGGCCGCCATCGCCGCCCTGCTGGATGCGGGCGAGGATGTGGACGCACGGGACCGGGGGGGCGCGACCCCTTTGCACCTCGCCGCTGGGGAGCCCGCCGCCGTGGCGGCGTTGTTGAAGGGTGGCGCGGACGCCAACGCAGCCGACGATCGGGGCAGCACGTCTCTGCACTACGCCGCACGGGCGAACAGCACCGAGAGCGTCAGAATGCTCCTGGAGGCCGGGGCGGATGCCGAAGCGCGCGACGAGACCGGTGCCACGGCGCTGCACGAGGCCGCCGGGGGTCCGCTTGCCTCGGTCCAGCTTCTGACACGCGCCGGTGCCGACATGGACGCCCGCGACGACAACGGGGAGACTCCGCTTCACAGGGCCGTGAGGAGGGGTAATCCCGCCGCTACCACCCGCCTGCTCGAACTGGGGGCCGACCCGACGCTGACCGACAGCTCGGGAAGGGTTGCCGATCCGGGCGACTGCCGGATGTGGCCGACACGTGCGTTCTTTGCCGGAGCCACGGCCGCACACGTCGCCGAGTGCCTGGAGGCAGGTGCGGATCTGGTGTCCATGGAGGGTCACGGGTACCACAGAACCGGCACGGGCCGGATGATCTCGTATCCGACTGGATCCACCCCCCTCCATGTGGCCGCCGCCTGGACCTCGGATCCGGACGTGATCACCGTGCTGGTGGGCGCCGGGGCGGACGTACTCGCGCGGAACCAGGGCAACGATTCCCCCTTGGACTACGCCGCCCGCGCAAACCCCAATCCCGCTGTGATTGCCGCGCTGATTGCGGCGGGGGCCGAGGTCAACGCATGGTCGACGGACGCCACTCCCCTGCACGAGGCTGCGGGCAACGCGAATCCCGAGGTTTCGGTCGCTTTGTTGGAGGCGGGAGCCCGGATGGAGGCGCTGGCGGCGGGAGGCAGAACGCTGCTGCACCGGGCGGCCGGCGAGAACGCAAACCCTGAGATCGTCACCGAGCTGGTGAGCCGGGGTGCCGACGTGAACGCAAGGATGGCGGCGGGAAGAACCCCTTTGCACGAAGCGGCTGCGAAGAACAGTAATCCGGCCGTGGTCCGAGCACTCCTGCAGGCCGGTGCGGAGGTCAACGCCCGGGGCACGGACGAGGAAGTCTGGGAGGCGAACACCATGGCGGACAGGTTGGGTTTCATCAACGCATGGGGCCAGGAATGGGAGGTACCGCGCCGGGCGGGAAACAGGACCCCCCTGCACGAAGCCGCCGTGAGGACGAAGAATCCTGCGGTCGTCGCGGCGCTGATCGAAGCCGGGGCCGATGTGCACGCACGCGGCGACTTGGACTGGATGCACGAGCCCGATGCGACCCCGCTCTACTGGGCCGCTACGGTCAACCCCGACCCGGCCGTGGTGGAGCTCCTCGCACAGGCCGGGGCGGATGTGAACGCGCGTAGCGGATCCGGCCGGACGCCGCTTCACATCGCGGCCCTGCGCAACCCGGTGGTGTTCCCGAAGCTGCTGGAACTGGGTGCCGATCCCACGGTCCTCGACCGGGAGGGCAAGACCCCCATGGACTACGCGGTCAAGAATCTGTGGCTGCAAGGTATGGAGGAGGTGAGGCGGTTGATGGGGGAAAAGGAGAACGAATGAGGGCAGGAGGGCTTGAAATGAGTAAACTCCAGGTTACTTCGTGTAAAGCAGAGATTACATGTGCCAGGTCACCTCCCTCTCCGATCAGGCTGTTCATTCCCGCCACAGCCCTCGTCCTCCTCTGCCCGGCGCCCGCCAGCGGCCAGCCGAAGTGCGAGGACTGGGGCGCCCGGCACTTCTTCATCCGAGCCTCTGCCGAGCGGGTCGCGCAGTGCCTCGGAGGCGGCGCGCGGGACGATGACGGCGCGACCGTCCTCCATGTGGCGGCAGGTTGGACCAACGAAGCCGCGGTGATCGACCTTCTGGTCGAAGCCGGCGAGGACATCAACGCACGGGACGCGAACGGCCGGACGCCGTTGCATTCGGCGGCGGCCACGAGTCGCCGGCCGGAGGTGGTCGCAGCTCTGATCGCCGCCGGTGCCGATCCGAATGCCCGCGATGCCGCCGGCAACACGCCCTTGCACGCGTCCTCGTCGAGCGAGATCCCCGGCGTGGTCCTGAAGCTGCTGGAGCTGGGGGCGGATCCCACGGCCCGCAACGACAAGGGCCGGATAGCCGATCCGGCGGACTGCGAAAACTGGAGCACCCGGGCTTTCGCCGGAGTGGCGGATGCGGAGACGGCGGCCGAGTGCGCCGAGTCCGGCTGGGACGTCAACGTGCGAAACGCCGACGGGGACAGTCCTCTGCACCAGGCGGTGCGGGCCATGGATACGGTGATGATTGCGTCGCTGCTGGAGATCGGCGCGGATCCCGATGCGGCGAACGACGAGGGCGCCACCCCGTTGGAAATCGCGCTCACGGAGAACCCTGCCGGGGGGAAATTCGTGCAGGGTGCGGTCTCGGATTCAGGTGCGGTGGAAAATCCGGACACGGCCCCTCGGCGCTATGTCGTCACTGACCCCGCTGCCACGATCGTGGCGCTCCTGCTGGATGCGGGGGCGGATCCGAGTGTGAGGGATCGGTTTTCCGGCCGTACTCCCTTCCACTGGGCGTCATCACGCATGGACTCCGAGGCTATTGCCCTGCTGGCGCGAGCGGGGGCGGACCCGAACGCATTGGACGCCCGTGGCCGCACCCCCCTTCACGAGGCGGCGGCGACCTTCGGTCACAATCCCTCGGTCATCGGGGTTCTGGTGGACGCTGGAGCCGACATCGACGCGCGCGACCGGAGCGGCAGGACTCCGCTGCACGCGGCGGCTGCCCGAGGCTGGAAACCCGAAACCGTTGTCGCACTGGTGGCCGCCGGTGCCGACCTGACCGCTGTGGATTTCGAGGGCAACACACCCCTGCACGCATCGTGGTCCAACGACCCCGCGGTCATCACCACCCTGTTGCAGTTGGGCGCGGATCCCATGGCCCGCAACAACGCGGGCCAACCGGCCGATCCCACCAACTGCGAGAACGCGAGCACGGAGGGGTTCGCCCGGGCGGCGGACGACGACGATGTGGCCAGGTGCTTCGAATCCGGCGCGGGCGTCAACGCGCGAGACTCCGATGGCAGCACCCCGCTCCACCACGCGGTCGGCAACGGGGACCTGGCCATGGTGGTTCGGTTGCTGGATGCGGGTGCGGACGTCAATGCGGGAGACTGGGGCCGGACACCGCTGCACAGGGCGGCCGAGCGGGGGGACACCGCCATTGTCCGGGTGCTGGCTGAGGCCGGGGCGAATCCGGATGCGCGAAACGACCGGGGTGAGACCCCTTGCACAATGCATCACGCCACGGCAGCGACGGCACGGCGATTGTCCGCGCGCTCGCGGAAGCGGGCGCGAATCCGAATGCGCGGGACGACGATTGGGGGACACCGCTGCACGCCGCCGGACGGAATCGTAACGCCGCTGTGATCAAGGCGCTGCTCGCCGCCGGTGCCGACCCGGAGGCTCGGGATCGGGGGCGGTACGGCACGCCGCTCCATGCGGCGGCGGGTGCGCAGGACGGGGCAGCCGCCGTGGCCGCATTCTTGGCGGCTGGCGTCGATGTGGACATCCGGGACGACTCGGACAGGACACTGTTGCACGTCGCACTCTTCCGCGCTGATCCTGCCGTCGCGGCCGCGTTGCTTGCGGCTGGCGCGGACGTTGACGCGCGCGACCGCAGCGGCCGGACCCCCCTGCACTCGAACCGGGATCCTGCTGCCGTGGCGGCACTCGTAGCCGCGGGAGCGGACGTCAACGCACGCTCACGAGGCGCGGATACCCCCCTGCACGACGCGGCGCGTTCGAGCCCCTCCTCCGCGCTGGTCGCCGCCCTCCTGGCGGCCGGTGCGGACGTGAGTGCCCGGAACGGTGACGAGAGGACCGCGCTGCACGAAGCGGCGGATTGGGGAGACGATCCTGCCGCCATTGCCATCCTGGTCGAGGCCGGCGCGGATGTGAACGCCACCGACGACGAGGGACGGACCCCGCTGCACGAGGTTGCCACCGGTCGCGAACCGGAGATCGTCACCGCGCTGGTGGCCGCGGGTGCGGATGTGAACGCGCGTGACAACGCGGGCAACACGCCGCTGCATGCGGGGTGGTCGGGCGGCAGGAGGGAGCTGGCCCCAGCCATGGTCGAGAGGCTGCTCGAGCTTGGTGCGGACCCTCTGGCGCGAAACGACCTGGGCGAGGTGGCCGATCCCACCCACTGCGAGAACTGGGGCAGTCCATCGTTTCTGGCGGCAGCCGGGCCCGAACAGGTCAATGCCTGCCTGGCCGCGGGCCACGACATCAACGCCCGGGACGACCGTGGTGCCACGCTCCTGCACCATGCGGCTGGGAGGGCGGACTCGGCCGCCGTGGTCCTCCTGCTCAAGTCGGGCGCGGACCCCAACGCGCGCGACCACCGGGGCGAGATGCCGCTGCACTATGGGCGGGCGATCAGGGATACTGCGATCGTGTCGCGACTGCTCGAAGCCGGGGCGAACGCGGACGCCCGCAGCCACGACGGTACAAGCCTGCTGCACATCGCCTCCGGTTCCGGTCCGGTCACCCGGCTCCTGGAAGCCGGTGCGGAGGTCAACGCCCGCAACTGGACGGGAGCCACGCCGCTCTTCGGGGATCGTGGTGAAGATGTCGTCAAGACGCTCCTGGCGGCCGGAGCGGATGCGAAACTGGTGGACGCCTGGGGTCGAACGCCCCTGCACTTCCACTGGGGCTACGGCCTGCTGTTGGCGGCTGGTGCCGATGTGGACGCGAGGGACTTCAGGGGACGGACCCCCTTGCACGAGGCGGCCGAATACGAGCGTGGATCCGTCATCGCCGCGCTCGTGGCGGCCGGCGCCGATGTGAACGCAAGGGACGCCATGGGCAACACGCCCCTGCACATCGCCTGGCACAACCACAACTCCGTCGTCGAGAGGCTGCTGGAGCTGGGGTCAGACCCAACGGCGCGCAACGACCGCGGCAGGACCGCCGAGCCGCGCAAATGCGAGAACTGGGACACCCGATTGTTCAGGGAATACGTCGACATCGAGGGGTTGCGCGAATGCGTGGCCTCCGGCTGGGACATCGACGCGCCCAACTCCGCCGGCGAGACGCCCCTGCACAAGGTGATCGGGAGGTGGCACCCGAAGACGGACGAGCGTGCCGCGGCCCTGCTGTTGGAGCTGGGAGCCGACCCGAACGTGCCCGATGCTCACAGGATGACCGCGTTGCATAGGGTGGCCCAGAGGGGCTGGGGCGCTACCCGCCTCGCGGCGCTGCTGCTGGAGGCTGGCGCCGACGTGAATGCGCGGGACGAACTCGGTGCGACTCCGCTGCATCGTACGACGGGTAATGACGCCCAGGGTGTTGCTGCCCGTGCGCTCCTCGATGCCGGAGCGGGTGTGAACGCACGGGACGAGAGCGGCGACACCCCGCTGCACTGGGCTCTCCGTGGCCGACCCGCCGACCTCGTGGCCGCAGTACTGCTGGAAGCTGGCGGGGACGTGCACGCGCTCAACAATTCGAACGAGACGCCCCTTCACGCCGCGATGCAATCGTCCTCCGAGGAAGCGGTCGCAAAGCTGCTGGAACGGGGCGCGGACCCCAACGCGCGAGCCGCCGACGGGCGCACTCCGCTGCACGTCGCGGCCCGGTATTCGTTCTCGGGCACGACGCCGATGATCGCCGCGCTGCTCGAAGCCGGAGCGGACGGGAACGCCCGTGCCGCGAGCGGTGAGACTGCGCTTCACCTGGCGGCCGCCGACAATGACGACATCGCACAACTTCAGGCCCTGCTGGCCGGTGGGGCGGACGTCAACTCGACGGATACCCTGGGCGCCACGCCGCTGCACCGCGCGGCAGCCCGGCAGAACCTCGCCACCGCAAACGCGCTCCTGGAGGCCGGGGCCGACGCCAACGCACGCGCCGACAACGGGGACACCCCCCTGCACCGCGCGGTTGCGACCGCGAAGGACCGCCATTCCCCCTTCACGTACCTTCCCTACCACGCACTGCCATGGTTTCATCGGGGGAACCATCCCGCCGAGCCGCTGGCCTCCCACCATGACACGGCGCTCGTCGCCGCGCTCGTTCGCGCCGGGGCGGACATGGAGGCGCGCAACGACAGCGGGGAAACCCCGCTGGGAAGCGCCGCAAGGCATCACAACGGCCTGCTCGTCGGCAAGCTCCTGGATTTGGGAGCACCCCCGGAACAGGGAGTGACGGCACCTACCCCTTCCGCGATACCGGTGTGCGACTGGGCCAGCCATCATCTCTTCGCCGTGGCTCCGGTTGTCACTCTGGAGGGGTGTCTGCGGTCCGGAGCGCAGGTGAGGATCGCCACCACCTCCCGGGGCGAGACCCCGCTGCACCTGCTGATGCGCAACCTCGCATGGACCGGGTCCTTCGCCCCCGCCGCCATCTCGGCGCTGATCGGAGCGGGGGCGGACGTCGACGCGCGGGATGACGGGGATGATACCCCGCTGCACCAGGCCGCGGGGGACCCCTACGCAGTGGCCGCCCTCCTGGCCGGTGGCGCCGAGGTGAACGCCCGCGGCCGGGGAGGTCGCACGCCCCTGCACGTCGCCGCGGCGGCTCTCTTCGACAACACCGTCACCGCCACGACGCTCATGGACGCCGGAGCCGACGTCGCTGCGCGAGACGACTCCGGTGCCACGCCCCTGTACTGGGCGTCGGGACGCTCTGGGCACCCCTCCATGGTCCGGCTCCTGATCGCAGCCGGTGCCGACGCCAACGCACCCGCCGACAACGGCGAGACCCCTCTTCACCGAGCCGTGCGCGAGCAAAACCCCGCCGTGGCGGCGCTCCTGCTGGAACTCGGCGCCGATCCCGCGCTGGCGGACGACTCGGGCACCGTCGCCGACCCCGCGAGCTGCCACCGATGGCCGGATCCGGTGTTCTTCCATCATGCCACGGCGGACATCGTGGCCAGCTGCATCGAGGCTGGCGCGGAACTGAACGCGGAATCGCACTACGATCATGTGCGAAACCCATCGGGCCGGCTGGAATCGTACGCACCCGGCTCCACAACGCTGCATGTGGCGGCCGGATGGACCGGCGACCCCGCCGTGATCACAGTGCTGCTGGAGGCCGGAGCGGATGTGAACGCACGCAACCGGCGCCACTACACGCCCTTGCACTACGCCGCCCGCGACCAGAGCGATCCCGCCGTCGTCGCCGCCCTGGTCCGGGCCGGGGCCGATGTGAACGCCTGGGCAACCGGGCCGCGCCCCGGCTACTACGACCAGTGGGATGTCACCCCATTGCACGAAGCCGCGCGGAACGGGAGCGCGGCCATTGCCGCCGCGTTGCTCGATGCGGGAGCCGACGTGAATGCGGTGGCGGCCGGTGGAAGGGTGCCGCTCCACCGTGCGGCCGCCGAAAACGCGAATCCGGCGGTGATCGCCGAACTGGTGAGCCGGGGAGCCGACGTGAACGCGAAGCTGCCGGGGGGCAGGACCCCGCTTCATGAAGCGGCGGCAGGGAACCGCAACCCGGAGATCCTGACCGCACTCCTGGACGTCGGTGCCGAGGTGAATGCGCCCGGCGCCAGTGACGAGGTATGGTCCGACCGCGAGAGCATGCCGGCCTTTGCTGTGTCGATGTCCTTCGCCACCACCCCGTGGGGCGGACTCGTCACCCCGCCGGATCACGCGGGAATCCGAACCCCCCTGCACGAGGCCGTCATGGGTCACGGCGACTCCGCGGTGGTCGCCACGCTGATCGCAGCCGGCGCCGACGTGAACGCCCCGGGCGACCTGGACCGCGTGTTCGAGCCCGCCGCGACCCCGCTCCACTGGGCCGTGTCCGCCAACCCCCACCCGGCCGTGCCGCGGATGCTGGTACAGGCCGGAGCGGACCTGAACGCCCGTGGTGGGGCAGGGTGGACGCCGCTTCACCTGGCCGCGCTCCGCAACCCCATCCTCTTCCCGGTCCTGCTGGAGCTGGGTGCCGATCCCGAGGCCGTCGACCGGGAGGGCAGGACTCCGGTGGACTACGCGATCGAAAACCTGTGGCTGCAGGGCTGGGAGGTGGTGCGGCGGTTGAGGGAGAAGGGGGAGAACGAGCCGGGACCGGCGGGGATCCGGGCGGGGGAGCGGGGTTTCGGCCATATTCGTCGTACTCGCCACGAGAACAACGAATGCCGCCATGATCCGCCGCTCGCCAGCTCTGCCCCTCCTCCTCGCCGCCGCGTGCGGGGACGCCCCGAACGCGGACCCCTCCGCGCACGCCGGCCGGCTCCGCGACAGCGCAGGCGTTCGCATCGCCGAGAACCGGCGCCCCCCCGCCGGATCCAGGCTCGGTTGGGAGATCGGTCCCGAACCCGCCGTGACGATCGGGGCCGCCGAGGGCGAGGCCCCGTACCTTCTCGGCCGCGTTGGAATGGCCGCCACCCTCCCCGGCGGCGGCATCGTCGTAGCCGACGGCGCGTCGAACGAGGTGCGGATCTTCGACGCGGACGGGGTCCACCTGAGGAGCTGGGGAGGATACGGGAAGGGTCCGGGCGAGTTCGACGAGCTGCGCGGGGTCGCGCGGTGGCGGGGCGATTCGATTGCCGCGTGGGACCGCTTCCCCTACCGCGGCGTGGCGATCTTCGACGCCGAGGGCAACCTGGGCCGGGTGGTCGCGCTGGGAATGGGCGATCCGGACAGGAGCATCTCGATCCTTCGCGGGGGATCGTTTCTCGCCGATCATTGGCTTCACGGCGAGCACGGTCACGGCGGGCACGGGTCCGGACCGACGGTGCGGGAGCAGGTCTTCGAGATCCGGGACGCCGACGGCGTGCGAACCGCGGCGCTGGCCGCGCTTCCCGGTCGCGAGCTCTTCGTGTCCCCAAACCGGGAATTGCCCGTGGAGACGATCGTCCCCTTTTCGCGCTCGGTCTACGCCGCCGCGTGGCGCGATCTGGCCCTGGTCAGCCCCAATCGCAGGTACGAACTCCGCGCCTACGCGACGGACGGCACGCTGCGCCGCATCGTCCGGGTGGACCACGCCCCGGTTCCGGTGACCGATTCGCTCGTCGACCTCGCCCGCGCGGAGTGGGGAGGCGGCGACCGGTTCGACGGGATGCCCCTGCCCGAGACCCTCCCCGCCTTCGCGACGGTCTTGGCGGACGCGCTGGACCATCTGTGGGTGAGGGAATACCCCGTGCCGGGGCGGGAATCCGCCTCTCCCGTGTGGACGGTCTTCGATCCCGAGGGCCGCGCGCTCGGGTTCGTGGAGACGCCGCCGCGGCTGCTGGTGTACGAGATCGGGGCCGACCACGTGTTGGGGAGGTGGTTCGGCGATCCGGGGGTGGTGCAGGTGCGCGTGCGGCCCCTTCGGCGATAGTCCGTGAACCTCTTGGCGGCGGCGCCCACGCGCGGCGCCCCGACCGGCGGCCCCACCCTGGTCTTCGCCGCTCAAGACCGCTACGATGGACCGTCGGAGCCAATCGCCGCCGTCCGTCCGAAGGAAATCCATGCCTTGCAGGACCCCGCCCCCGCTGCGCTTCCTAGGTTCTGTCGAGTGGGTTCCGATGGCCGCAGTAGCGGCACTCCTGGCCTTCGCCGGCGCCTGTGAGCGTGAAGACGCCGTCGGCGACGCCGTCTTCACGCCAGACGTAATCGGCACCGCCGCCCTGCCGCCGAGCGAGAGCGACGAGGTCTCTCTTCTTGCGGACGGGCGCGTCGCGTGCGTAGTCGATTCCTACGAGACCCGGGTCCGCTGCCTGGACGCGGAGGGCGCCGTCGCGGGAGTCTTCGGCCGAAAGGGGGAGGGTCCCGGCGAGTTCGACACCCCGGCCTACCTCGCTCGCGGCGAGGAGGGTACGGTTGGCGTCCATGACCTCGGGCTGGGCCGCTTCACGGTCTTCGAGCCGAAGGGCGCCTACTTGTCGGATGTCTTGGCGCCGGTCGGCCGGTTCGAGCCCCTCCGGTCGTTCGGCGCGGTCCTCTCGGGTGTGGAGGCGGACATCATGGTGATGCTCGGCGTCGAGACCTCCGGTTCGCTGATGACCAGGTACGACGTGAACGTCGCCACCGGGGAGGTCGTGCGGGAGGAAGCGTCGCCGGCCGGGCCGTGGGACGTCCCGTGCGGGGAAGTCACCTTCGGCATCCCGGACCGGGCGGAGGGGTGGGTATTCGTGGCTTGCGAGGGCCACATGGTCTTCGTCGGGGACACCGGCGAGGTCGCGGTGCTGCGTGCGCCGACCTACGTCGCGGAACTCCCGGACGAACGGGACGTGGCCCGCCGGGAGGAAATGCTCATGGCCCTGAACCGGGCGAACGGCTTCCCCGCCTCCACGGACGTCGACGAGCGGCTGGAGGAATACCGAGCCGCCCCGAAGAGGTACTTTCTGGGCACGAGACACCAGTTGGTCGACGCTGCCGGCCGCTACTGGATCGCCACCCAGCGCGACACGCACGAATGGTCGTACCTGGACGTGTACGAGGATGCCGAATACGTGGGGTCGGCGAAGGTCAGGGACCGGCTGAGGGGCTTCGACCTCCTGGGCTCGACCTTGGTGGTTCTGGTCGAGAGGCAGGTCGGCGCAGGCGATTCCGGCGGGATTCCGGACCGCGGGCTGGACTGGTACGACATCGGAGACCTTGCGGGTGTGAGGAACCCGGGATAGCCCGCGGGCGGACTACAGCACCCGGCCCAGGGTGCCGCGTGTCCCTCGCACGCCCCTCGCAGCCCCCTTCAGCTGACCGGCGGCTTCTTCCTCCTCTTCAATCCGTCCTGCTGCTCGATGTAGGACAGCCCCTTCGCGATCCAGTCCGGCGCGGGCTCGCCCTTCAGATAGTGGGCGAACCACTGCATGATCCGGTTGCGGTAGTCCTTCTGGTTGGACTCCTTCCGGAGGCCGTGGTTCTCGCCGTCGTAGACCAGCAGCACCATCTCCTTGCCGGTGCGCCGGGCCGCGTTGTAGAACTCGACGCCCTGGTTGAACTCGACCGCCCCGTCCTCCCTTCCGAACATCATGAGAAGCGGGGTGTTCAGGTTCCGGATGTGGTGTACGGGCGAATTGTCGTAGTACGAGTCCCAGTCCTCCCACCAAGGAACCTGCATGCGTCCCTGGCTGATCTCGAAGATGCGCGCGTCGGTGCCGCCCGAGTTCCAGTAGAACGACAGGTACATGCTCATCAGGTTGGTGAGGGGCGCGCCCGCCACCGCTGCCGCGAAGAGGTCGTCCTGGGTGACGAAGAACGTGGTCTGGTAGCCGCCCCACGAGTGCCCGACGAGGCCGACCCGCTCGGGGTCGATCATGCCTGTGGCGACCGCCGCGGCCACCGCCGGACGCAGCGTCTCGACGTTCGACTGGCCGGGGCGCCTGTCGCGGTACACGATGTCCGGCTGCAGCACGAAGTACCCTTCCTGGCTCCAGGCCTGGACGTTGTAGTAGCCGGTCTCGTCCGGGACCACGTAGCGGTGGAGTCCCTGCGAGAGCAGTTCGTAGTGGTAGACGATCATGGGGTACTTCCGGCCCGCTTCGTGGCGCGCGGGGTAGGTGAGCGAGCCCTGGAGCTTGCGTCCCCACTCGTTCTCGTAGTCGATCAGCTCGGTGCGACCCCAGGCGTAGTCGTCCTGGAACGGGTTGGTGGCGGTGACCTGCCGCGCGTCGGTGAAGGACCCGTCGGTGACGAAGTAGTCGGGGGAGTCGTCGAATCGCTCCTTGCGAAAGACGTACACGGCGGTGTCTTCGGCCTTCAGCAGCCCTCCGGACAAGCCGAAGGCGGCGTCTTCCCAGGCGAGCGGCCTGGGAGTGTCTCCGCGGCGCGCGCGGGAGAAGCCGGCCTTCTTCGTCCACTGTCCGTAGGTGGAGTAGTAGAAGGGCTCGTCCGGGTCGAAGGCGTCGGCCTCGGGGTCGAGCCGGACCACCCGGTGGCGCACGTAGTCCTCGGCGCCCCGCGTCAGGCGCCTGCCGCCCGAGCCGTCGGGCCGCACCTCCCAGACGTCCCAGCGGTCGTTGACGAGCAGCGCCTCGTCGTCCTCGAGCCACCCCGGCGTGCCGAAGCCGGGCATCTGTTCGCGTGTGGGCGTCCGGTCGAGATCGACGAATTCGCCGCCCAGTCCGTCGGTGATGTTCCGAGTCTCGCCCGTCCGGAGGTCGCGGGTCCAGTAGTCCTCGCCCTCGAACCACAGCAGGTAGCGGCCGCCGGGGCTTGCGCCGTGGTCCCGGAAGAGCCGCTCGCGCACGAGTTCCCGCCGGCCGGAGGCGGCGTCCACGACGTAGAGGTCGTAGGCCTGTTGCCGGAACATGGCGTCGACGTCGTAGGGCGTTTCGTCGCGGGCGATCATGTGCCGCCCGCCCTCCGCGACCGATGCGCGGTCCGCGTGGTCGCCGCCGAGCAGCAGGAAACTTCCCTCCTCCAGCCGCCACCGCCCGATGTGGTTCCGCTGCCGCAGGAAGCGGTCCCGCACCCGCTGCTGGGGTACGGGATCCACGTCCCTGGAATGCCAGATCTCGACGCCGGGAGGGTCCTCGTCCTCCTCCCCTTCACCCTCCTCCCCTTCACCTTCCTCGCCTTCCCCCTCCTCGGCCTCGCCGCTCTCCTCCGCGCCTTCCCCCTCCTCCTCCCCTTCGCCTTCGTCGCCTTCGCCCTCCTCCCCTCCCTCGTCGCCCTCCTCTTCGCCCTCCTCCCCCTCCTTCTTTTCGACCGGAGTGCGGTCCTGCAACCCCAGGAAGATCGTGCGCCCGTCGTCTGACCAGGACGGCCCCCGGTGCTCGACCACCCGCATACCCGCGGGCAACCGCGCTCCCCGGTCCTCGCGCGGGTCCAGCACGAAGGCGCGGGGGTCGTCGTCGTCCAGACCGCGCCACGCCAGGGCCACGTGCGCGGTGTCCTCGTGCTCGTCGTCGGCGTAGGTCTTGAGGACGACCAGGTCGGCCGCGTCCTCGCGCCAGCCCAGGTGGCGGTACGTTGCCTCGTCGGCGTCGAGCGACCGGATCCGGCCCGCCGCGGGGTCGTACAGCCTGACGCCGTTGCCGACCCGGTCGTCGGCGTCGATCGTCATCGCGAGCAGGTGCCCTTCGTCCCGCCAGGCGGTCTCCCCCACGTTGCCGAAGCTCATCAGCGTCTTCCCGCTCGCCAGTTCGCGCACCACGACGTCCGCCCCGTCGCTCTTCTTTCCGTCGGGCTTGTAGCGCCTGAGCGCCAGGTAGAGCGCATCCTCCGAGAACGAAAACGACCGGATGCCCTCGACGGTCTCCCGATCGCCCGTGCGGAGGTCCAGAAGACCGAGGTCGTTGCGGACGGGCCGCTCCCGCTTTCGCATCCGCTCCCGCTCGTCGGGCGACACGCCGATCGAGTAGGCCAGCCACCGGCCGTCGGAACTGAACGCCGGATGCGCGGCGAAGGGGACCGCCACGACCGAATCGGAGTCGGTGGAGTGGATGCGCAGCTCGTCTTCGTCGTTTACGCGGCCGATTTCGACCGCTACCCAGCGGCCGTCCGGCGAAAGGACGGCGGCGCCCAGGCGCTCCCACCGGCCGTAGTCGTCGACGGTGAGCGAGGGCCTTTCCTGGGCCTGGACGGCGGGGGGCGCCGGGGCGGAGGCCGCGAGGGCGAAGACGGCCGGGAGCCCGCGGACGAGGCCGCGAGGGCGAAGACGGCCGGGAGCCCGCGGACGAGCCCGCGAGCGCCGTATTTGCGGTCGGCCGACGGTTCGGGACTTCACGTTTGTCATGCTCCTCGCGCCTTCGTGGCTTCGCTCCGCGTTGCTCCCCGGACGAACAGCGCTGCATACTCGCCCTTCGTCGCGCCTTGCCGCCCCGGCGCCTCGCAGGTCTCGGCGCTCGGGCGGCTTTGTCCACGGACCGCTACAGCGTAGCTTCACTGCCATGCACGCGGGCCGGGGTCCTCTCGGGCGCCCAACGTAAGCGAGGAATCCGTGTTGAGAAAGACCGTGGAGGTCGACGTCGGCGGGGTGCGGGTGGGGGGCGGGAATCCGGTCGTGGTCCAGTCCATGACCAACACCGACACCGCCGACGCGGCCGCCACCGCCGCGCAGGTCGTGGCGCTGGCCGGGGCGGGCAGCGAGATCGTGCGCGTCACGGTGAACAACAAGTACGCCGCGGCCGCCGTCCCCGACCTCTTCGAGCGCCTCGCCGACCTGGGCTGCACGGTCCCCATCGTCGGCGACTTCCACTACAACGGCCACATCCTGCTGCGCGACTTTCCCCGCGCGGCCGCGCTGCTCTCGAAGTACCGGATCAACCCGGGCAACGTGGGGACCAGCCGGCGCGACGAGAACTTCCAGGCGATCGTCCGCATCGCCGTCGAGAACGGCAAGGCGGTGCGCATCGGGGTGAACTGGGGCTCGCTCGACCAGCGGCTGCTCACGCGGATGATGGACGAGAACGGACGCCGCGAGAACCCGAAGGACGCGGGCGAGGTGCTGCGCGACTGCATCGTCGAGAGCGCCGTCCGGTCGGCCGAGCTGGCCGAGGAGACGGGGCTCGGGGCGGACCGGATCGTGTTGAGCGCCAAGGTGTCGGGGGTGCGCGACCTGATTCTGGTGTACCGGCAGCTCGCCCCGCTCACCGAGTACCCGCTGCACCTGGGTCTTACCGAGGCCGGGATGGGGACGAAGGGAATCGTGGCGACCGCGGCCGCGCTCTCGCCGCTCCTGATCGACGGGATCGGGGACACGATCCGGGTTTCGCTGACGCCGCGGCCCAGCGGCGACCGCACCGAGGAGGTGCGGGTCGCCCAGCAGATCCTGCAGTCGCTCGAGATCCGCAGCTTCGAGCCCCAGGTGACGGCGTGTCCGGGGTGCGGCCGCACGACGAGCACCTTCTTCCAGGAGATGACCGAGGACATCCAGGGCCACATCCGCGAGCGCATGCCGGAGTGGCGCCGCGCCCACCCGGGGGTGGAGGACCTCAAGGTGGCGGTGATGGGATGCGTCGTGAACGGCCCGGGCGAGTCCAAGCACGCGGACCTCGGGATCTCCCTGCCGGGCACCTTCGAGGAGCCGAAGGCGCCCGTGTACGTGGACGGGAGGCACCTGCGGACGCTGAAGGGCGACCGCATCGTGGACGAATTCAAGGAGATACTGGGGGACTACGTGGCCCGCAGGTACGGGTCGCGAGCGCCTTAGTTTCCGCGCTGCCGGACGGGCGAACGCGGGCGGCCCGTGGACGACGCCGTCGCCGGGTTGCGCGGCAACCATCGGCGAAGGGCGAGTGTCCA
Organism: Gemmatimonadota bacterium; assembly: GCA_028873825.1. GTDB lineage: Bacteria > Gemmatimonadota > Gemmatimonadetes > Longimicrobiales > Gaopeijiaceae > Bin94. Next base: position 28,351 of record JAPPNM010000101.1, read on the forward strand.
AAGGCCGGGAACGGGAAATCCCCTTCTCACTTTCCGACTCAGTCGAGGGAGCTGAAGAGCGATGGCGCGATCGCGAGCCACACTGAAGGTGTTGACCGTTCTTATCGTCCTGGGGGCCGTCGGCTGGGGGACCTGGATGCGCCTGCGGCCCCCGCCCGAGGAAGACGAGACCGAAGAGGAAACGACCGAGCCCGGCACCGCCGCCGACGCGGTCGCAGCGTCGGTCAGGCAGCAGTTCAACACCGAGCTTCCGGTCCCCGTCACCGGCGCCGTGGCCGTCCAGGACACGCTCAGGATCTCGGTCACCGCCGAGGGGCGCGCCGAGGCGATCCGCCAGGCCAAGCTCAAGGCGAGGAAGTCCGGGATCGTGTCGCGGGTCAGGGTGAAGGAATACCAGTTCGTGCGCGCCGGCGAGCTCCTGGTGCAGATCGACACCACCGAGTACGCGTTTGCGCTGGCGGCCCAGGCGGCCGCGTTGCGCAGGGCACAGGCGGAATACCAGGTGCGGGTGCTGGGCGACGAGGAAATTGCCGATCCGCGGGTGCGGGCGGCGCGCGACAGCCTGGCGCGGGCGTTCACCGGACTCGATCAGGCCGAAGTGGACTATCGGGGTGCCGTCAGGGATCTGGAAGAGACCGCGGTGCGCGCTCCGTTCTCGGGCCGTATCGCGGACGTCAAGCTGGTTGCCGGACAGTACGTGGGCGAGGGCGAGGAAGCCGTCACGGTCATCGACATGAACCCGATGAAGGTTTCCGTCCAGGTGCTCGGCACCGAAGTGGTCTACCTCGACGAGGGACACGCGGCCCAGGTGGAGTTCACGGCCTTCCCCGGCCGGCCCTTTGCCGGCAAGATTGAGACGATCAACCCGCTGGTCGACCCGGAGACCAACACGGCCCGCGTCACCGTCCACGTGAACAACGCGGACGGCCGCATCTTTCCCGGCATGTACGCCGAGACCGACCTGGAGGCGCAGAAGTTCCCCGACCGGCTCCTGGTGCCGAGGACGGCCATTCTGGAGGCCACAGACGGGCGCCCCTACCTCTTCGTGGTCGACGAAGGCCGCGCAAGCTGGCACTACGTGCATCCGGGCATGGAGAACGACCGCCAGGTCGAGCTCCTCAAGATCGGACCCAGCACGGACTGGGTTAACCCGGGAGAGACGGTGCTCGTGGACGGGCACCACTATCTGACACACGACGCCGCGGTGAGGGTGGTCGAGGACCTGGCCGCCGCGGGAGGGAGGCCGACGCGATGAACGGGAGAACGCGATTGCTCCGGCGGGGCTCTGTGGCGCTGGTCGCGTTGTCGGCGCTGGGCGGCGGAACGGAGGCGGCCGGCCAGGAGGGGGGTGGTGCGCAGGCGGCCACGGTCCTGACTCTGCGGGAGGCGCTGAACCGCGCGACCAAGTTCAATGCGAGCTATCGCCAGGCACTGGAACAACTCGAACTGCAGTCGCACCCGCGGCGGCAGTGGTGGGCATCGTTCCTCCCCACCGTCGATCTGTACTATTCGACCGGCTACAACGTCGACCGAAGACCGTCCTACGTGGGCCTGGACGGGACTCCCGTCCAGAATCCGGAACCCCAGACAATCCGGCGCTCGTCGTCGGTCCACCAGGCCCAGCTGCGCTTCACCGTGCTCGACGGCGGGCAGCGCTTTCACAATCTCCGCACGACGCGGGCCCAAGTTCGCCAGAGCCGGGTCGCGGCCCAGAGGCAACTGAACACCACCCTGGCCGACATCCAGCGCCGATACCAGGCCGCCCAGCAGGCGCAGGCTCAGCTGGCCGTCGAGGAGGCGCTTCTCGCCGACCGCCAAGTCGAGTTCGGAGAGCAACGGAAGCGGTTCGAACTCCTTGCGATCGAGCGGTCGGCCCTCCTGGGCGCCCAGCTCGACCTGGAGGGGCAGAGTCTCGCCGTGAGGACCGCGCGCGGGGAGCTCGACAAGGCCCTGCTCGCCTTGCGGACGGCGATCGGCGACCCGGGGCTGGGGGCGTTGGAGATCGAACCGCAGCCGCCCGCACCCTTCGATCCCTCCACGCTGGACTTGGCGGAGCTGGTTTCCTGGGCCCGGCGGCAGAGTCCCGGTGTCGTGACCGCCGAAGCGGAGGTCGAGGTACAGCGGGCGAACCTGAACTCGCAGAAGGCCTGGCGCTGGCCTTCGGTTTCACTCAATTCGACGATCGGCGGCAGCACCAACGGCGAGGACCGGACCGAGCTGTTCGGTTTCGACACCGACGTCGACAGATTCCGGATCGACGCCAATGTCGGGCTCAGCTTCTCCGTTCCCATCGCCGACGTTCTGCCGATCTTCGACGGCTTCCAGAAGTCCTACGACGTCGCCAGCGCCTCCGTGACGCTGCGCAACGCCGAGGCGGACCTGCGGCAGACGATGCTCCAGCTCGAAGAGATCGTCCGGTCCAGGTTCGTGGACCTCGAGACCGCGTGGGCGAACGTCCAGCAGCAGAGAAAGGCGCACGAGGTGGCCGCCGAGCGTCTCGCCCTCGTGCGGGAGCAGTATCTGCTCGCGACCGTGAGCATCGACGCCTTGAGAACGGCAATTCGCGAGGAGGCGACGGCGAGGCGAAATGCGGTGGACAGGCGCTTCGGGTTCGCCACCGCCCTGCTCGCCCTCAACGAGGAAATCGGCATCGTCGCCCAGGAAGCCGGCGTCGCGCCGCCGGCCGGGGGGAAGTAACCCGTGTCCATTCCCGGAACGTCCACGCGGCGCCCGGTCGCGGTGTCCATGCTGGTCCTGGCGGTGGTTCTGCTGGGCGTCATCTCGTTCACCCGGCTGCCGATCGACCTGCTGCCGGACGTGAGCTTCCCGCGGCTGGTCGTCTACACCTCCTACCCGAACGTCGCCCCCGCCGAGGTCGAGCGGCTCATCACCGAGCCGGTCGAGCGAGCGGTGGCCCAGGTGGCGGGGGTCGAGAAGGTCACCTCGGTCTCCCAGGAAGGGGTGAGCCTGGTGACCGTGCGCTTCGGGTGGGGTACGGACATGGACTTCGCGGCGCTCAACACCCGGGAGCGGCTCGACGACATCCGCGACGCCTTCCCGGAGACGGCCGACCGGCCCACGATCCTGCGGGTCGACCCCCAGGCGGAGCCGGTCCTCACCGTGTCGATCACCGGCGGCGGCACGCCCGTCAAGAACAAGGAGATCGCCGAGGACGTCTTCCGGCGCCGTCTGGAGCAGCTCGAAGGGGTCGCGCAGGCGTCGGTCACCGGGGGCCTGGACCGCGAGATCCAGGTGAATGTGAACAAGAACCTGCTCGAGGCGAACGGGCTCACGCTTTCGCAGGTCTCCGGGGCGATCGAACAGGCCAACTACTCCGCCCGCGGCGGGACGATTCTGCGCGGGCGCTACCGCTACCCCCTGCGCACCCTGGGCGAGTTCCAGACGGTCCAGGAGATCGAGAAGGTGGTGGTCGACCGCCGCCGGGCGGCCGGCGGCAGCGGGGGAGCGGGGCAACAGGGCGACCAGGACATCGCGTTCCGCGAGATCTCCGTCGCGGATGTCGCCACGGTGGTCGACGGCTTCAGGGAGCGCGAGGAGATCGCCCGCTACAACGGCAACGAGGCGGTCGGGCTCCTCGTCTTCAAGGAGTCCGGGGCCAACACGGTGGCGGTGTCGGAGGACGTGCAGGAGACCCTCGCCATCCTCAAGGAGCAGTGGCCCGACTTCACGGCCGAGATCGCGTACAACCAGGCCGCCTTCATCGACGACTCGATCAGCAACGTGGTGCAGGCGCTGATCTTCGGGGGCGTGCTGGCCTTCATCGTGCTCTTCTTCTTCCTGCGCGACCCGCGCTACCCGGTCGCCATCGCGCTGGCGATCCCCATCTCGGTGATAGGCACCTTCGCCCTCATGGAGGCGTTCGGGGTGTCGCTCAACATCATGAGCCTGGGGGGACTGGCGCTGGGGGTGGGGATGCTGGTCGACAACTCGATCATCGTGCTCGAGAACATCTTCCGGCACCGGCAGGCGGGCCTGGGCATGCTCCAGGCCGCCGCGAAAGGGGCCGAGGAAGTGCAAGCCGCGATCACCGCCGCGACGCTGACGACGATCTCGGTCTTCGGACCGATCATCTACGTGGAGGGCGTCGCGGGAGAACTCTTCGGCGCGCTCTCGCTGGCGGTCGCCTTCTCGCTGCTCGCGAGCCTCGTGGTCGCCATCACCCTGCTTCCCTCGATGGCGGCCCACTTCGGCGGGAAAGGGGACCGGGTGCCCGAAACGCCGCCTTCCGCGTTGCCGCCTCCCCCCCCGCCGGGCAACATCTTGGCCCGCGCGGGCAGGGGGTTGCTCTGGATCCTGCGCCTGCCCTTCCGGCTCCTCAAGGGTCTGTTGGCTCTGCTGCGCGATCTCGTCCGCTTCTGGCTGGAACTCGGCGGCCGCCTCCTGTCGACGGTCTTCAGGCCCTTCTTCAACGTCTTCGACCGCGTCTTCAACGCCTTCGCCGTGTGGTACCACGGCGTCCTCGCCCGGTCCCTGGACAGGCGGTGGACGGTCCTCGCAGTCGCCGGCGGGGCCCTGGGGGGGTGCGTGCTTCTGGCCACCGCGCTGGACCGGGACCTGCTCCCGGATGTGGACCAGGGCGCCTTCGACGTGCGGGTGGAACTCTCCGAGGGCACCCGGTTGCAGGTCACCGCCGACGAGGTCGAGGTGCTCGAGCGCGGCCTTCTGGACGATCCCGGCGTGGCGGCCATCTTCACCCACATCGGCCGGGACGTTCAGGCCAAGGGCGACGAGGGCCACGCGGCGGGACTGAACACCGCCGCCATCCAGGTCCGACTGGACGACGGCGCTTCCACCGAGGACGTGGTGCGCCGGGTCCGCAACCTGGAGGGCTCGTTCCCCGCGGGCGCCCTTTCCTTCGAGACCGGGCAGGCCACGGCGCTGGGCCAGATTCTGGGGGGCGGCGAGGCGGACATCGCGGTGCGCGTGCGCGGCGAGGACCTGGACCGGACCTTCCCCTTCGCCGAGGCGGTCCGGGACCGGCTTTCCGGCCTGGCACAGGTCCGCAACGTGCGCGTCGGCACCGAGAGGGGGCAGCCGCAGTTCCAGGTCTCGGTCGACCGGGACGCCTGCGCCAGGTACGACATCGATCCGCAGGTGGTGGCAAGGACGATCGAGACCGCCATGCGGGGCGAGCTGGCCACCGAGTTCGTGGACTTCGACCGCAAGATCGCGGTCATGGTCCAGCTCCCGGACGACAGGCGCTACGACGCCGCGACGCTGGACCGGCTCGGCGTGAGCGGCATCCCGCTGCGGGAGCTGGTCACCGTTCGGGAGACGGTGGGCCCGGCCGAGATCCGGCGCGAGGACCAGGGCCGCGTGGTGGCGGTCTACGCCGATGTGGCCTCGGGGGGGCTGGGGGACGCCATCGCGGCCATCCGGGGCACGATGCGCGAGATGCCGGTCCCGCCCGATGTCCGCTGGGACGTGGGCGGCGAGAACGAAGAGATGCAGCGGTCGTTCCGGGACCTGGCCTTCGCCTTCGGGCTGGCCCTGCTCCTGGTCTACATGATCCTGGCGGCCCAGTTCGAGTCCTTCGTCCACCCCTTCACCATCCTCATGGCGGTGCCGCTGGCGCTGGTGGGCGCGGTTCTGGCGCTGGCGCTGACGGGGCAGGGCCTCAACACGATGAGCCTCATCGGAGTCGTGATCCTGGTTGGAATTGTCGTCAACGACTCGATCGTCAAGGTGGACTTCATCAACCGGGCGCGGGCGCGCGGCAAGGGGCTGCGGGCGGCGATCATGGAGGCGGGCGAAGTGCGTCTTAGGCCGATCGTCATGACGACCGTCACCACCGTGCTGGGTCTCCTGCCCATGGCGCTGGGGATCGGACGGGGGGCGGACCTGAGGGCGCCGATGGCGATTTCGGTGATCGGCGGCCTCGTGGTGGCCACCGCGCTTACGCTGATCGTGGTGCCGGTCGTCTATTCTCTGGTGGAAGACGTGCGGCGCGCGTGGCGCGGGCGCGCGGGCCGGGCGGCCGCCGGCTTCGTCGCGGCCGCCGAGGGCGCGTCCTCGTGATCAGGCTGAGCGTCGGCCGTCCGGTGGCCGTCGCAATGGCGTACTTCGCCCTCGCCTTCCTGGGGATCAGGGCTTGGCAGAACATCCCGATAGAGCTCATGCCGGACGCCCAGCTGCCCCGGCTCACCGTGAGCGGCTCCTGGGCCGGCGCATCCCCCGAAACGGTGGAGGCCTTTCTCACCTCGCCGCTGGAGGCGCAGATCCAGCTCGTCGAAGGGGTCGAGAAGGTCACTTCGAGGTCCAGAGAGAACAGCGCGGAGATCGAGGTTCATTTCGCTCGCGACACCGACATGGAATTCGCCCGCCTGGACCTGTCGGAGCGGCTCTACAACCTCGAAGAGAGGGTGCTTCCTCCCGGCGTCGGCCGGGTCACGGTGAGTCCGTACGTCCCGGAGGAATTCTCGGACGCGCAGCGCCGGGCGGTTCTGGAATACACCTTCACCGGACGCAGGACCCACGAATCGCTCCGTCAACACCTGACCGACAACGTGGAGCCCTACCTGGAGCAGGTCGAAGGGGTGGGGCGCGTGTTCGTGTACGGAGGGCGGGACCGGCTCCTCGAGGTGGAGCTGGACAAGTCGCTGATGGCGGCGATGGGCGTATCGTCGGGGGACGTGACCTCCAAGCTGGGTTCGCTGGACCTGGTGCGCGAGGCCGGCGCGATACGCGAGGGAGAGCGCCAGTGGACGGTGACCATCCGCAACCGTCCCGCCACGGCCGAGGACATCCGCGACGCCGTCGTCAAGTCCGACGGCGGGCGCGTCGTGCGCATCTCCGACATCGCCACCGTGCGCCACACCTTCGAGGAGATCCGGAGGCACTACCGGATCAACGGCCAGCCGGCCGTGAGCATGTACGTCTACAAGGAGATCGGCACCAACTCGGTGGAGGTCGCCGACCGGGTCAAGGAGCGCCTCGCGGAGGTCGCGCGCAGCAATCCGCCGAACACGCGCTTCATCCTCGACCGGGACGAGAGCAGGCAGATCCGCCGCCAGATGTCCGACCAGCGGAGCCGCGCGGCCATCTCGGTGATCGTGATCTTCGGCGTGCTCGTCCTCTTCCTCGGATCGGTCCGGACGTCGCTCGTGATCTTCGCCACGATCGCCTTCTCGGTACTCATCGCCGTCAACGTCATCTACTTCGCCGGCTACACGATGAACCAGCTCACGCTGATGGGGCTCGCAGCCGGGTTCGGTCTCTACGTGGACAACTCCATCGTGGTCCTGGAGAACATCTACCGGCGATGGCAACAGGGACATTCGCGCCGCGAGGCGATCACCGACGGGGCGACCCACGTGGTGCTCCCGATCATGGCGGCCACCGCCACGACCCTGATCGTGTACGCGCCCTTCCTCTACCTGACCGGCGAACAGCGGGTCTACTACCTGCCGCTGGCGGTCGTCATCGTGCTCAGCGTGCTGGGGTCCGTCGTCGTGGCCTTCACCTTCATCCCCGCGCTGGTGGGCAAGCTCCTGCCGGAGCGGGATCCGCGCGCCGGGGCCGCCGACCGCCGCCCGCCCTTCTACCGGCGCTTCTACCGCGGGCTGGTCGGCCGCACCCTCAGATGGCCGTGGGTGACCGTGGCCGTTCCGATCCTGCTGCTGGCCGGCTCCTACTACCTCTTCGACAACTATGTGACCAAGGGCAGGATCTGGGGCGGGTGGGGAAGGGGCGAGTCCACCCACATCGACGTCTACATCCGGCTGCCCCGGGGCTCCGACATCGACCGCACCGACATGCTCACCCGCTACTTCGAGGAGCGCCTGGGAGAGATGCCCGAGGTCAAGCAGTTCGTGACCAACGTGTCCCCGACATCGAGCCACACCCGGGTCACCTTCCCCGAGGAGCTGGAACGCACGAACGTGCCGGTTCGCATCAAGGAACAGCTCTTCGCCTACTCGCTCGGCTTCGCCCGCGCCGAGGTGCGGGTGTACGGCTACGGCCACTCGTTTTACGGCGGCGGCGGCGGTGGCGGAGGCAACTACTCGATCCAGGTCCTGGGCTACAACTACGACGAGGTGCGTAGGATCGCGGAGGATCTCGGGGCCCGTCTGGAGCGTTTCCCGCGGGTGCGGGACGTGGACACGAACGCGTCGTCCGGCTACTGGGGAAGCAGGGACCGGGCGACGGAGTTCGCCGTGGTCATCCGCCGCGACGTGGCGGCCCGCAACGGAATGCCGGTGAGCCGGCTGGTCTCGCAGATCTCGTCCGCGGTCTACGGGCAGGTCGGCGGGGCGACCATCAAGATGGGAGGCGACGAGATCCGCTACGACGTCAAGCTGGAGGGGAACCGGGCGATCGACCTGCACGAGCTCAAGAAGACCCTGGTCCTGACCGAGGCCGGCGATGCGATACGCCTGGGCGAGCTGGTGGACATCGAGGAGAAGAACGTCCTGTCCACCATCCGCAGGGAGGACCAGCAGTACGAACGCACCGTGCGCTACGAGTTCCGCGGGCCGTACAAGCTGGGCGACGTGACCCACAAGGCGGTGATCGAGGCGACCTCCGTTCCGCCGGGCTACCAGGTGAGGAAGGCGGAGGGCTGGGGGTGGTGGTCGGACGAGGACAAGACCCAGATCTACATGATCCTCGCGGTGGCGATCTTCCTGGTCTACATGGTGACGTCGGCTCTCTTCGAGTCGCTGCGCCTCCCGCTCTGCGTCCTGCTCACGGTGCCGATGGCGCTGATCGGCGTATTCCTCCTCTTCTTCTACGCCGACGCGCACTTCACCCGCGAGGCGTACATCGGCGTCATCATGATGGGAGGGATCGTGGTGAACAACGCCATCCTGCTTGTGGACCACATCAACCGGGTGCGCAGGGAGCACGACCTCGCCCTCGAAGCGGCGATCCTGCGAGGCACCATGGAACGGGTGCGCCCCATCCTGATGACCTCGGCCACGACGATCACGGCCCTGCTCCCGCTCGTGCTCTTCAGCCCGTCGGCGAACGCCAACATATGGAACGCGATCGCCTACACCCTGATCGGGGGGCTGCTGGCGTCGACCTTCCTGGTGCTTACCGTCACGCCCGCGCTGTACCTGCTCTTCGAGCGCGGCAGGGACGGCGTGTTCGATTCGGTGGACTTCGGGGGGATGGCGGGGCGGGGCGGAGACGCGCCCGCCTGATCCCGCGATGAGGCTTCCACTCGCCCCGTCGCCGGCCGAGACCGGCCGCCCCGCGCGATGAGGCTTCGCTTCGCCCCGTCGCCGACGGGGCACCTGCACGTGGGCGGCGCCCGGACGGCGCTCTTCAACTGGCTGCTGGCGCGCCGGAGCGGGGGCGCGTTCGTGCTGCGCGTCGAGGACACCGACCGGAACCGCAGCCGCCCCGAGCACGTCGACGCCATCCTGAACGGGTTGAGGTGGCTCGGGATCGACTGGGACGAGGGGCCGTGCTTCCAGGCGGCCGGTGCGGAGCGCCACCGGGCCGACGCGCTCCGGCTTCTGGCCGCGGGGAGGGCCTACCGGGACTTCACGCCGCGCGAGGAGTTCGAGCGTGCTCGAGACGCGGCCGTCTCGGCGGGGAGCGGGGCCGTGACGCGGCTGGCGCGCCGGTTGGCGGCCCGGGTGCCGCCCGCGGACGGAGAGCGGCGGGCCGCTGCCGGGGAGCCCTTCGCGGTGCGCTTCCTCGTGCCGGACGGCGAGACCGCCTGGCGGGACCTGGTACACGGCGCCATGCGCTTCGCCAACGCCGAGATCGACGATTTCGTGATCCTCCGGGGCGACGGCACGCCCACCTACAACCTCGCCGTCGCGTCCGACGACGCGGACGCCGCGATCACCCATGTGCTGCGCGGCGACGACCACCTCTCCAACACGCCGAAGCAGATCCTGCTGTACGAGGCGCTCGGCCGTCCGGTCCCGGAGTTCGGCCACCTGCCCATGATACTGGGCCCCGACGGGAGGCGGCTGTCGAAGCGCCACGGGGCCCGGGCGGTGGACGCGTTCCGGGCGGAGGGGGTGCTGCCCGCGGCGATGGTCAACTTCCTGGCCCTGCTGGGCTGGTCGCCCGGAACGGACGAGGAACTGCTGTCGCGGGACGAGCTGGTCGAGAGGTTCTCGCTCGAAAGGGTGCTGAAGAAGGGGGCGGTCTTCGATCCGGCCAAGCTGTTCTGGATGAACGGGCGGTACATCGCCCGCATGGAGGCCGGGGAGCTGGACGCCGCGTTGCGGAGGGCGCTGTCGCGCGCAGGTGTCGCCGGCGACGGAATCGCGCTGGGCGAGGAGGCCTTCGCGCGGATGGCCGCGGCGCTGGCGCCGCGAAGCCGCACCTTCGCCGAGATGGTCCGGCTGGCGCGGCCCTACCTCGGGCCGGTGCGCGAGTACGACGCCAAGGCCGCGCGCAGGAGCTGGTACCGGGACCCGGCGGGGGCGGCGGCGATTCTCGAGGCGGTGGGGGACCGGCTGGAGGCCGTGCCCTGGGAGGCGGAGGCCCTGGAGGAGGGGCTCCGCGCGCTGGCGGGGGAGCTGGGGGTTGGGGCGGGCAAGGTCTTCCAGCCGTTGCGGCTGGCGCTCACCGGGTCGCCGGCGTCGCCCGGGATCTTCGACGTGCTGCTGATTCTGGGCCGCGGCAGATCGCTGGGGCGGGTGGAGCGGGCGGTGCGGCGGATCGCGGGGGAGTCGTAGCGAACGCCTTGCCAGCCCGGCGCCTCGCCGCTCTCGGTGCTCGGGCGGCTTTATCCAC
>JAPPNM010000057.1:0-31793 GCA_028873825.1 Gemmatimonadota bacterium
CCCCGCCCGCCTGTTTCGGGGCCGCCCCGGGGGGGGCGCCCCCTTTGGCCGGGGGGCGGGCGCGGTTTATTCCCCCCAACCCGCAAACCCCCCCCCCCCCCGGGGGGGGCCCACGCCCCGGGCCTGAACGCGGTCGTGCGCGCGGCGGTGCTGTCGGCCGAACGGCGCGGCTGGGACGTCGTGGGCATCCGCCGCGGCTACGACGGGCTTTTCAACCCCGGCGGCGTCGTGCCCCTCGACGGGGCGGCGGTGCGGGGGATCGCCCACCTCGGCGGCACCATCCTCGGGACCACGAACCGGGGCAGCCCCTTTTCCTTCCCCGTCCGGAAGCCCGACGGGACGACCGAAATGGCGGACCGCTCGGGCGAAGTGGTCGAGAGGATGAAACGGCTCAGGATCGACTGCCTGATTGCCGTGGGGGGCGACGGGTCGCTCAGGATCGCCAGCGATCTCTCCAAGATGGGTCTCAGGGTGATAGGAGTGCCGAAGACCATCGACAACGACCTCGAGGCGACGCAGGTCACCTTCGGCTTCCACACCGCGGTGCAGACGGCCACCGACGCCATCGACAAGCTCCATTCCACGGCCGAGGCGCACCAGCGGATCATGGTGGTGGAGCTCATGGGCCGGCACGCCGGGTGGATCGCCCTCTTCGCGGGGTTCGCGGCGACCGCCGACGCGATCCTGATACCGGAAATCCCCTACGACATCGACAAGGTCGCCGCGAAGATCCGGCGGCGGTTCTGGGAGGGACCGGAGTTCGCGATCGTGGTGGTGGCGGAGGGGGCGGTGCCGAGGGACGGCGAGGCCTCCTACCTGGAGGATGCCGGCCTGGGCGGGGGACGGCGGCTCGGGGGGGTGGCGAAGCGCGTGTCCCGGCAGCTCCAGGAGCTGACCGGTCACGAGTCGCGAAGCCTGGTGCTGGGGCACCTGCAGCGGGGCGGCAGGCCCATTGCCTTCGACAGGCTGCTGTCGCTGCGTTTCGGGAGCGCGGCGGTCGAGCTTGCGGCGGAGGGCAGGTTCGGGTGCATGGTGGCGCTCGATCCGCCCGTGGTGAAGGCGGTGCCGCTCGCCGAGGCGGTGGCGAGGGTCAAGACGGTGCCGCCGGACCACGAGGTGGTGCTGGCGGCCAGGGGGATGGGGATTTCGTTCGGGGACTGAGGGGAGGGGGTGATGATCGTCCGGTGATCCCGTTGTCTCGCGAATCGCTTACATTTGAGTAGATGCCCGCTTCCCCGACCTCGACCGACTGCCCTGGAGCGCAGGTGCCGTCATTGGCGACAGAGCGTCCCGAACCTCCGGCATGCCCCGATTCGTGAAGCTCTGATCGACTTTCGCGTCAGGCTCGGACGAGACCCGGGACATGGCGCGCTCCGCGAGTGGAATGCTCTGTTTCCGATTGGGATGGCTACGGTGCGACCCCCGCCAATCCCATGTCCGCCGCGTGGGCCGAGAAGGTTGTTACAGCCTTCCCGCCGGATTTGGGGATTCCGCAATTCTCCTTCGACTCGGATGGCGAAGCACTCCTGGAGTGGAACCTTGCCGTTGACCGGGTCTTGAACGTGTCCGTCGGTGCTGACGGAGAGCTGCGCGATGCGGCGAGAATCAGTGGCTTCAAGAGTACCGGGATTGAGATCTTCGCCGATGCGCTCCCTGCGGGCCTTGCGGAAGCGGCTTGTCGCTTGGTTTGCCGGTAGTTCGGGCGAGGGGCCGTCTGGGGAGGGCGAAGTTCCACTTACCCGGCTGGCCTTCTCGAAGCGCTGGTTGATCGCAACCGGCGCCGGCGGCACGGCCGCCTATCAGCCCGTGGACAACCCCCCCCCGGCATTCGAGCGGCGATGCATCCGCGCTGGTCGCTTCGCTTCACCGGTCCACGCTGTAAGGTATACATTACACTATGTAATGTTTGCTATACATTTTGCCGCTCCAAGGCTGCGCTCTGCGTTGCTCCTCGGGCGAATGGCGCTGCTATTCCCCGTTCGTCGCGCCTTGCCAGCGCGGCGCCTCGCCGCTCTCGGTGCTCGGGCGGCTTTGCCCACGGACTGCTATGTGGTCACGGCGGCGAGGGCGTCGGCCGTGTGGACGGCAGGACTCACATCCATCCGCCGTCCCGGACCATGCCCCAGGGCGTCCATCTGGGACGCGCCCGCGCCCTCGACGGCCGCGCCCAGCACGGTGTCGAGGTCGGGGCTCGCGCCGATGCGCAGGATTGCCGCGATCACGGCGGAATCGCGGTCTCCCGAGTCTTCGGCCTGCGACGCCGGGTCGCAATCGTTCAATGGTCCATCCTCCCTCGGTCAGGGAGTCACAGTCAAGACACGATAATCTCATCGCTTAGAAATGCGTAAGTCATACGAAACCGGGCCGAATCGCACTATTCGCTACCCCATGATTGCGATATGGACACGTTATCGGTACAGTGAACGGGTTCGCGGGGGCGGTAGGACATCGCATGATCGATGCGACCGTTGCAAAGGAGCAGACCGGAGATGTTGAAGACCCGAGCGGGAGGTCAGGCGGGTCGGTCCTTGGACCGCAAGCCGACGGGCTCCGGCCCGCCGGAGTTCGGCGGCCGCCGTTGACTCTGCGAATCCCGGAAGCCTATCTGCCGGGATATCTGGCGGCACGGGAGCACGATCCCGAAATGGCGGAAGCCTACATCCGCCATACGACCGAAGGCGATCCGTCGGCGGACGCCGTGGCGGAGGATCTGTCGAGGCTGGCGCCGGGCGAAGTCCACGCGATGCTCGCTGGGGCGCTCGACGGTTCCGGTGCGCCGATCTCCGGCGCTCCCGAATCGCTTCGCGAGTTCCTCGCCCAGGCCGAAGACGTTCCGGGCTGGTACGACAGAGGACTCGCCAGGGTCGCCTCGCGGGCCTTTCTGCGCAATTCGGACATCGTCCTCTCGGCGCTGGTCGGCGGAAGCATCGTCGAGGGGTTTTCGACGCTGATCAGCAAGTCGTTCCGCATTCGCGGCCGGGTCATGAACATGGGCGTGCGCCGCCTCAAGGCGAACGGAATGCAGCTTGTCGAGCAGTACCTGCCGGGCGGAATGGACCCCGGGGGCGACGGTTGGAGGCTAACGCTGCGGGTTCGGCTGGTGCACGCTCAGTCCAGACGCTTGCTGGTCCGTTCCGACGAGTGGGACCAGGACCGGTACGGCGTGCCGATCAGCGCCGCCCACGTGCTCCTGGCCGGTGCCGCGTTCTCCGGCCGCCTGATGCGGCATACCGCAGCGCTTGGAGGCGACTTCACGCAAGAGGAGCGCGAAGCCTACGTGCACGTCTGGCGATATACCGGCCTGCTCATGGGCATCCCCGAGGAGATTCTCTTCCAAGACGAAGCCTCGGCGCTGCGCGTCTTTCGAGTCGGCACGATGTGCGAACCTCCCGCGGACGACGACGCGATAATCATGGCCAACAGCATAGTGAACAGCGCCCCCGTCATCGTCGGGGTCAGCGAGCCCGCCGAGCGAAGACAGATGGCCCGCGTCGTGACCCAAACGTCGCGGGAGCTGATCGGCGACGAACTGGCGGATACGTTCCTGTTTCCCACGGGCCGCCGGAAGGTGGTTCCGTGGATGCGGTTCAAGAACCGCAGCCGCCGGATCTTGCGGAAGACCCTGCCCAAGTGGGCAGGGAAGCGCGACCTGGCCCGCTTCAAGTACCTGTTGGACTTCGCGAGCTTCGACAGGCTGGAGCACTCCTACAGGCTTCCCACCTCCCTTTACGACGAGGACTCCGCGGACTGGTAGCTAGCGCAGGCAGCCTTGCTCCTCCCGGCCCGCGCCGCCGGGAGAGCGGGGGTGGGCATCACCCGGTCATTCCGATGCGCCCCCGACGTCTTCCTCGCTTCGGCGAAGATCCGCGCGCTCCTCCTCGATGGCCCTCGACAGCCCCGATGCGATCAGTCCTGCGGGGACGGCCACGATGCCCATTCCCAGCAGCAGCACCACGAACGTCCACAGCCTGCCGCCCAGTGTGACCGGATACGCGTCGCCGTAGCCGACGGTCGTGAGGGTGACGACAGCCCACCACAGACTGTGGAACACCGAATCGAACTTCTCCGGTTGCGCCTGCGACTCGAAGTGGTGGATGCCCATCGCGGCGATGTACAGCAGGACCAGCGTGGCGAACAGAAAGACCACCGCCTCGTCGCGCGCGTACTTCAAGGCCCTGCCGATGCGCGCCGTCGCGACGACGTAGCGACGGATGTCGAATGCGCGGAAGACTCGAAGCAGACGCAGTGCGCGGACCGCGCGGAGATCCATCATTCCGACCCAGGCCAGGGTCAGGTAGAACGTCACCAGGGCCATCAGGTCGATGATCCCGTAGAAGCTGCGGACAAACCGCCATCGGTTGTCGGCCGTGACGATCCGGAGACCGTACTCGACGGTGAAGAGCACGACGATGACGAACTCGGCCGCGGCAAGGGCCGTCTTCAAGGCCGGTGAGAGGCCGGGGACCGTCGACAGGGACATCAGGACGACCGACGCGACGATCAGCAGGAGCACGGATCGGTCGAACCAGCGCCCGGCAACCGTGTCCGACCTCTGCACGATGTGTCGCAGCTTCATCGGAGGACCTCGTCGGCGGATGGCGTGGGCGGTGAGCCACGGCGAGGCGTGGGCTCAACCGGCCGTCGCTTCCGTGGAGACTTGCACGGCCCGCGATGCAGGTTCGGGCGGCGAGGTTGGCGCACGGTCCCATGGTCGCGGGGTGCCGCGAGCGCCCCGGACGCCCCGTCGCGCAACGCGGCCAACGCCCCCGGTCTCGGAGCGTGAGGGCCGGAAGTCATGACTGGCGGCTGCGGGCCGGGATGCGATAGGCCATAAAAACAACATACTAATGGCCGACGTGGACATGTGTTCGTCATGTCAGGGATACGCGTAGAGCTTTTCATCGGCTATCCAGCCTCCCCTTCAGAATTCACCATCCGGCGGGTCTTGCAGGGTGGACACGTTACAGGTACAATGGCCGTCCGCAGGCGACCGAACTTCGCATGATCGATGCGACCGTTGCAAGGGAGCAGGCAGAGATGTCGAAGACCCGAGCAGGCGACCGCGAGGGTCAGTCCCAGCGTTGGCTACTCACGCTCGGGGGATCGACATGCAGACCCTGCGAGAGGAGTTCCGGCTGAAGATCGAGGACTTCGGGACCACGCCCGACCTGAAGAAGGCGATCTGGGACTACTTCTGGTTCCTTCGCGACCACATGGCCCGCAACGGGCTGGTCTCCTTTGTCCACACACCGTACCATTTCTGAGATGACCATCACGAAGAAGACGGCCAACGAGGACCGCCTGAAGCCGATCCTCGACGCGAATCCCCAGATCGACCGGGCCACGCTCGAACGGGCTCGTCAAGTCGAGGAGCAGTTGGCGGCCGTCGGCATCAAGCTGGGCGGCTACCGGCTGGAGCATCCTCTTGGTGGCCCGATGCAACCCAGCCAACAGCCGCTTCGGACCCGAGCGAACCGCTGACGGGGTGCGCCGGCGTGGGCCTGGCAGAGTCGGCGGGGCTTGGCGACCGGGCTGATCACCGGGCTGGACGGGCCAACCGCGCCGACGCAGCAATCCCACGTCAGGACACGCGCCGTCTCCGCTCGGCGGCGAGCTGCCTCCTGACTCCGGTTACCCGGACGCGATAGCCCACCATCTGCCGGCACGCCCAGTCCCTTCAAGCCCCGCCCCCGAACAGCATGCCGTTCAGCCGCGCCTGCCACTCGTCCTCGTCCACGACCTCGAAGCGCATCGCCTTGGTCCGCATGGCGGGTGCCAACTCGGCCCAATCGGCCCTGCGGGCGTGCTCGCTGCAGATGTCGAACACCGACCTCTTGTATTCCGTGTCCTCCGCCCCCTTCAGATGGACGCCTTTGGTTTCGACGACGAACACCTGACCGAAGCCGGGGTCCGTCGAGGCCTCGTCGTCCCTCAACGCGACGATGAAGTCGGCGTAGATCCGACGCGGATTCCAGCCCTGCACGAAGTAGTCCTTGCGGGCGCGGTTGCGGTACCAGAAGAAGAGGCGCGCCTGCTGGTCCAGATAGGTCGCGACCTTGTTCTCGAACTGGTTGAGATCGTCCTCCGTGGTCACGTCGAAGAGGTTGCGCTGATAGGGGGCGCCGTCCTCTCGGTTTGCCCGCGTCGCCTGGGGAACCTCGATCTCTTCGGGCAGCCGATTGAATTCCAGGTCCTCGGCGACCACGAGGAATCGCATCTCTCCCGACTCGAGTAGCGCACGAAATACCTCCTGCGACAGGCGGTCGCGTTCTCTCTCGATCCGTCGCCGGAGCGCTTCGAGCACGAAGACGTGATTGGCTGCCACGCGCTCGCTAGGATAGCGCTCGATCAGGGACTCGAACGCGCGCCGGGCCAGGTCGCGCCCGAGCCACGGGTTGGGCACCAGGTCCAGGAGGTAGCTGGCCGCAAAGAAGTAGTCCACCGGATCGCCGCCGTTTGGCGGATCGGCATCGCCTGATGTCGCGGGCGTGTGCGCGGCGCCCTCGGGTGCGGCGTCGCCCCGCGCTTCAAGAAGCTGCTCGGTCAGGTTCGCCCGCAGCCGGTCAACTCCACCGCTCCCCTCGTCCAACTGAAGTTCGTCCAGCGGCGTCAGGTCGATGTCGTCCGAGGGCACCCGCGAAAGTACGTCCGCCTCGTAGTGGACCAGACGCCAGCCCTCCACGTCCCGGATCATGAAGGCGGGCAGGACGAGGTCGCGCGCCGCCTCCCGGTACCGCGGCTGCTGCCGCGTCGCGAGCTTCTCCGACGGACGGGCAGGGCTGGAATCGGAGACCACACGTCCCTCCAGGCCCTGCAGCCCTTCCAGCCCGAACCCCTTCCTGACCTCCTGCAGCAGCTCGTGGCCGCGGCGGCTGAAGCAGAAGACGTAGCTCTCGTCGAGCGCGCCCACCCCGGTCTTGCTCGCGTACGGCTGACGCAGAATGCGGCCCACAAGCTGGGTGATCCCCGTCCTAGACATCGGGTTGGTCAGGATTGTGAGGACGTAGGCGAACGGGCAGTCCCAGCCCTCCTGGAGCGCCTGCTTGGTGATGATGAAGCGGATCGGGCAGTCGCGGGACATCAGGCCGCCCACGTCGTCCACCTCCTTGAGCTCGTCCTTGGCGCTGGTCTTGACCGCGATGTGCTCGGGCGAGACTCCGGGGTGCCGGAGCAGGTACTCGCGCACGTCGTCGGTGTGCACGTAGCCCGGCCGCCTCTGCTGCCTTCCGGTGCGTTCGACCTGGATCACGCAGATGGGCCGGATGTGGGTCCCGGTCTCGGCTTCGTGAACTATTGCGGATTCCTCAAGAGTTGCCCGGTGCTCGATGGAGGCCAGCAGCGTGTCCTTCCAGTCGGCGCCCGCCTTGTTGCGGATGTGAAGGTCGAGCTTGATCATCTCCTCGTCGTTGAGCTCCCTGCCCGTGATCTCGACGAGCACGTTCGCGCCCTTCGCCGGCGTGGCCGAGAGCTCCACGATCATGCAGGGATTGAAGCCTTCGAGGGTGGCCTTCGCGTTCACGCTGTACGCCTTGTGTCCCTCGTCCAGGACGATCAGAGGGCGCAGCAGCCGCACCGTGTTGCCGAGGGACGTCTTGACGTAGCGCCCCCAGAAGCCCGCGGTCTGCTCGAAGGTGTCGAGATTGGGGTTCTTCTCCAGCATCTGCGCGTGCGCGGCGGGGTCGTCGTCCGGCGGGAAGAAGCGGTCGAAGCCGCCGCTGTCGCGGAACATGCGGAGCGTGTCCTTCGTCTGCCGGTTGGCCGACGGAAGCATGAGCAGAAGGACGCAGAGGTTGTCGGCGACGTCCTGCGGGGCGAACGCCGTCGTCTTCTCGAGGATCAGCGTGCGCTGGCCCGACGACAGGTCCAGTTGCTGGCGGTAGGGGTGGTCACGGTCCTTGAGCGCCTTGAGCGTCTGGTTGTAGATCTGCGTGGTGGGCACGATCCAGAGGACCAGGCCGCGCCGGCTTCGCCGATAGTGCCCGTTCACTAGATCGATCACCTTCGTGGCGAGCAGCGTCTTGCCGCCGCCGGTCGGAATCTTGAGGCAGAAGGCCGGAAGACGTTCGCCGAGCCCGTTGCGCCGGGGGGTGTAGGGGCGCTGGTACGGCATCTTCCGCCAGGCCCGCTGCACCCAGTCGAAGCCGAAGTCGGCGTCGATCCCGCGAGCGTCCGCATCCTTCTCCCGCCACACCGACAGCTGTTCGACGAAGCTCTGGACGGTTGCCACCGCCCCCTTCTGGTACTCCTTGAGAATCACGCTTCCAGCCTCTCGATCGCCTCGTAGATCTGGAAGGGAAGCTGCTGGAAGTCGATCCGGTACCTGTGAAGGAACTCACAATCGAGGTACTTGGTGGGCGCGAAGACGAGCTTCCTTCTCGATCCGGCGGGCAGGGCGCGGGCCATGGGGAGCGAGAGCGCGAGGCTCTTGAGCTTGTCGACATCGGGCTCGTAGAGGAGGAAGACGTCGTGGGACGCCGTGCGCCCGACGAACCCTGTCTCGCTGTCGGTCTCAGCCGGGTCGAACTCCTGGCCGGTCGCCGTGAAGAAGATGTAGGAGGCGAGCTTCTCCCAAGGTGGAAGGTGGGACCCGTCGAGAAGCGACTCCTGGCGCATGGGACGCCCGAGCTCGAAGTAGCTGAAGGTGCCGCCGACGCCTGCCTTTAGGGCATCGTCCTTGGCGGTGGGCACCCCCGTGATGACCCGCCGGACGCGCTCGGCGGTGATGCTGTCGGCGTAGTCCTCGCACTCAACGAGGATGAAGCGGCGGTTGCCGCCGTCTTCGCGGCTCTGGGCGAGGACGGCGTGAGCGGTGGTGCCGGAGCCGGCGAAGGAGTCGAGGACGATGCAGTTGGGGTCGGTTGCGATCTGGAGGACTCGGCGGACGAGGCGGGATGGTTTCGGGGTATCGAATGGCGCCCTGCCATCGTGTAGAGCCTTCAGTTCCAGCGTTGCTGCCTTGTTGTGGCCTGCGAACGAGTGATCCCACCAAGTGTTCGGAGTTAGTCCTTCCTGAGCCTCCGATAGGAATCGTTTCAGCATTGGACGGCCTCGACCGCTCTTGCCAAAAGTGATCCGATCATCGGCCAGCCACTCTCGGTATTGGTCTTCGTTCATCCTCCAGTACCTGTTGGGAGGAGGCCTAAACTCCTGGCCATGTCGGCCGACGATTACGAAAATGCCAGCCTTGTACGGTTTGCTCGCCGAGAGGTCTTGAGCCCGCCACCTGCCTCGCGGATCGTTGTCTTGATTCCGGTAGGGGGCTTCCTGTTCCTTGGTGCGGGGAATCTCGTGTACCTCGAAGTCCTTGACACTGCGCGCATAGCAAATGATGTGGTCATGCATGTCAGAAATGAAGCCAGCGGTTACGTTACGAGACGTAGCGCTTCTGCCAAACAACATTCGCCACGAAATTATCCTCCCCAAACACCTCGTCCATTAGGCAGCTAAGATGGTGCACCTCGTTGTCGTCGATGGACACGAAGATTGCCCCGTCGTCTCGGAGCAGTTCGCGCAGGAGCTTCAGGCGGGGCAGCATCATGCAGCACCACTTGTCGTGGCGGGTGAGGTCGTCGCGGTCCACCACGCGGTTCAGCTAGTCTCGCATGAGCGGCGAGTTCACTCTGTCGCTGTACGCCCAGCTCTCGTTGCCGGTGTTGTAGGGCGGATCGATGTAGACGCACTTCACCTTGCCGTGGTAGGTCGGCAGCAGCGACTTCAGCGCGGCCAGGTTGTCCCCATGGACGATCAGGTTGTCGTGGAGGCTCGCCTTCTCGCGCACCGGCAGCAGCTCGTGGAACGGCACGGCAAGGTGGTGGTTCTCGACGAACACCTTCCCCTTGAAGTGGAGCCGCGGCAAGGAGCCTCCTCCCGGTGGGTTTCGAGCGGGTCAGCGGCCTGTCCCGTTGGACGGCCACCCCTCAAACCTAGTAGCTCCGCCACGGGCGCGCAGGCTGCGGCGGGCGGTATCCCTCTCGGTTCACCCGACCTTCGGCGAGCGCTCCAGAGCGGCGTTCGAGAAGCCACTGGCAGCGGTGTCCAACAGACCTGACACCTTCTGACGCGTCCTGAAACACCCTGACACGGTAGGACGTTTCCCACGGGTTGACTTCCCCGCGAACGGCCCTTCACCGTTCGGGCATGGAGAGGGTGGAACACAGGTTCGACGTGCAGGAGAGGGCGCTCCTCCGCGCGCGAGAAGGTGCACTTCGGCAACCTGGTGGCCAATCACGTTGCGATGGCCCCCCGGACTTTTTGGAGAGCAAGAGCGCCCGGGACGCCACGGGCGAAGTCCCGTACCCCCTCACCGCGCCCAGGTCTCGAAGAACCCGTCCCCGGACGCGCTGACGAGCGAACCGCGCAGCCGGCCGGACAGCACGGCCGAACCCCGCATCTGGTGGAAGAGCGCGGCCGAGCCACCCATGCCGACCGGGACGGGTGGCGTGCGGCTGTGCCCCACTTCGACCTTCAACCCGACCGAATCGGCCCCACTCGTGGCGAGAATCGAGATCGAATCGGGTGCAGCACGAGTGTCGCCCCCGTCGGGCCACCACGTCGCCAGCCGCCGGATCGAGAAAGATCCCCGCGAACCCGTGTTCGTCGGTCAGGTGGAGAATGCGCGGTCCCGTGGCAGTTCGATCCGGGTCCCCTCCGCTGACGCCGCCGTACAGCACCGAATAGCCCCCAGCCTGCGCCTGCCCCCAGTCCCAGGTGACGCCGCCCCACGTTCCCCAGTTGTGGTCGTGATAGGTGCGGGAGCCGTCGATCTGCCGGCGCGTTTCATCGTCTCGGGTCGCCGGATCGCGATGACCGTCGCCTTTCGCCGCCGCGACGGACTTCGGGCTGACGGACGGTCGGCCGAAGCGTCAAGCATACACAGGCGGGGGACGGGCTGCTACGGCGAGCAACCCGCTAGAATGCCGGGAGGGTCCTGTCCGCGGGTTGTTAGCCCAGGTCCCCGACGTGCACGATGCGGTCACCCAGGTACGGATGCCTGCTCACCTTGTCGTGGAACCGGGTGTCCGCGGTCACGACGGGATAGTCTTCGTGAATGGCCAGCGCGAGGTAGAAGCAGTCGTAGACGGAGTGTCCGAGGTCGGCCGCGAGGCGCGCGGCCGAGGCGGCCAGCTGCCGCATGGACAGCGGTGTAGCCACGGGCGCGATTCGGAGCAGGTCCACGGCCTCCGCAAGGTCGTCCCGGTTCATCTCTCCATGCCGGTGCTTGGCGGCGAGTGCGCTCGTCGCCTCGGCGAAGAACAGATCGGGCACCAGCAGCGTGGCACCCGAGTCGAGCAGGGTCGCCGATTCACCGGACAGCGGCTCGGCCACGAGCCACTTCACCCCCACGCTCGCGTCGACGACGTAGCCCCTCATTCGGAGTCCCGGTGGCGGTCGGTACGGATCGTGTCGGTGCTGTCGATCCCGGAAGCGAGGCGCCGGCGCATTTCCCGTGCCCGCTCCGCGAAGGCGCCTTCCGCGGGGAGGAGGGCCTGGCGCAGAATCTCCCGGTGTTCGGCCTCGGCGGACCTGCCGTTCCTGGCGGCCCGTCGCTTCAGCCCGTCAATGATCTGGCGGGACAACTTGCGGACGGTGAGTTGAGGCATGTCGACGCTTGGATCGGGTGTGCATGCAATGACATCATATCATATGGTATGAAGGCAATGACTGCAAGACACGGCTCGGGATCGGACGCCTACCCCCGGCTCGCTGGCGATCGCCCCTTTCCCGCCAGCCCCCCGACCCTCCCGCCCAGCACCTCAGCCAACTGCGCCAGACTGTCCAGATTGTGAACCGGCCGGTGCTCGTGCATCTCGGGCAGCAGCGCCCGTATCCCCGCCGCCCTCGGCGCGAAGCCCCGGTAGCCGTACCAGTCCCGCACCGTGTGGCCGATGCGGTCGAGAGCGCGGTCCACGTCCCGGTCGCGCAACAGCCGGGTGATGTTCGTGAGGCGGGTGCCGAAGACGAAGGTGTGGACCCGGTCGGCCGCGTTGGTGAGGGTGTGGAAGAAGTGGAGCAGAACCCGCGACGGCGGCGACGGCGGGAACAGCGCCGCCTCCAACGCGGCGTCGTCCAGCCCCTCCGGCAACGGCCAAGAGAGACCGCCCGCCGCAGCTCGCCGCGCGTGTCGCTCACCGTGCTGTTGGCGATGCCGAGCGACCCGGCGGTCTCCCCGGTGGCTCCGCCACAGCTCGTGCTTCAGCCGAAGCACTTCTCGAATCGTCCGCCAGCACGGCCGCTCGCCCAAACCGGGGATGATCGGAGTGAACCGGAATCAGTGATCGGAATCCCGTGGAATCTGTCGTGGACTGCTACAGGGGGTCTCCGCGAGGCTGCCGAGGCGCCCACCACGACGGCCCGCTTGTGCACCGCGTTCGCCACGCACAAGCGACCTTCCCCCGAGAGCCCTTTGCCCACGGACTGCTAGTGCTAGTTCGTGCAATTGTGAACCCCGCGGCGGGTTTCGATGCCCTGCAGCCACTCCTGAAAGTCGTCGTCCGTGGGTGCGCACAGGTCGGTTTCCCGCAGATCCAGGGTCTCCAGCTTGGTGAGATTGGTCAGAGTCGAAGGCAACGGTCCCGACAGGCCGGTGTTTCCGTTCAGGAGCAAATGCTCCAGCTCCGTCAGGTCGCCCAGGTCGGACGGCAAGGCGTCCTCCAGCTCGTTTCGCTGAAGCGCCAGTAGCTTGAGATCGGTCAAGTCGCCCAGGGAGGAGGGGATGTCACCCGTCAGCTCGTTGTCGCGGAGCGACAGTTCCTCGAGGTCGGTCAGATTGCCCAGCGAATCGGGGATCGATCCGCTCAGCTGGTTTTCGTGAACGTACAATGCCACCAGAGCGGTCAGGTTGCCGAGAGATGAAGGCAGGCTGCCCTCAAGCTGGTTGTGCTGCAGCGCCAATTGCTCGAGCTGGGCCAGATTTCCCAACGCCGCCGGGACCGAACCGTCCAGTTCGTTGTCCCTGAGAGATAGTACGCGGAGGTTGGCCAGACCGCCCAGTTTCGCCGGGATCGAGCCGCTCAACCGGTTGTCGTAGAGCCAGAGCACCTCCATCCGGGCCAGATCGCCCACGGACGACGGGATCTCGCCGTCCAGGGCGTTGTCGCCGAGTTTCAGCTGCACGACACGGCCCGCGCTGGTCGTGACCCCGTACCAGTCTCCCAGGCTACCTGCCTCCATCCAGCCGGAGTTGTCCGACCAGTCGTTGCCGTCGGTCGTATTGTACAGATCCTCCAGCAACGGTCTGTCCGGGCTCGGGCAGGCCCGCACGCCGCGACGCGTCTCGATCCCCGCCATCCATTCCTGGAAATCGGCATCGTTCGGCGCGCACAGCTCCGTTTCGCGCAGGTCCAGAGTCCGCAGTGCGGCGATGTTGGCGAGTTCGAGCGGCAGAGGACCGGTCAGCCCCGTGTTGCCGCGTAGAAGCATATGCTCGAGTTGGGCGAGGTTGCCGAGAGTCTCCGGCAATTCGCCTTCCAGACGGTTCCGCTGGAGATCCAATAGTCGCAGCTCCGGCAGGCTCCCTAGAGAGGCCGGGATCTCTCCCGTGAACGCGTTGTCGCGCAGGGACAGTTCCAGAAGATTGTCCATTTCGCCGAGCCATTGGGGAACCGGCCCACTCAGTTGATTCTGGTGGAGGTAGAGGCGCTGGAGGGCCGTCAGGTTGGCGAGCGCGGAAGGCAGGCCGCCCTCGAAATCGTTGCGTTGCAGTGCCAGTAGCGTCAGTTCGGTCAAGTCGCCCAGGAAGGACGGTACCTGGCCCCCAATCCGGTTCCCGTGGAGCGACAGCTCCTCGAGGGCGTCCAGGCCGGCCAGAGACGACGGAACCGGACCTGTCAGACCGTTCCCGTGAACATGAAGGCGCACCAGTTCCGCCAGGCCGCCCAGCGAGGCGGGCAAGGTCCCTTGCAGCTCGTTTTCCTGCAGGGCCAGGTGCTTCAGGCCCGTGAGCTCGCCCAAGGAGGCGGGAACTCCACCGCTGAGCAGGTTGTTGCCGAGGGAAAGTTCCCGGAGGTTGGCCAGGTCGCCGACGGACTCTGGGATCGGCCCCGTCAACAGGTTCCCGGACAGGTCGAGCAGTTCCAGTTCGGTCAGGTCAACCGCCGAAGACGGGAACTGTCCCGACAGGTTGTTGGCGCCGAGGTCCAGCTCCAGCACGAGACCGCTCCCCGCTTGGGTCGTGACCCCGTGCCAGTCGCCCAGTCGCCTGGCCTCCAGCCAGCCCGTATTGTCCGTCCAGGCCGATCCTCCCGTTGCCTCGTGGAGCTGCACCAGGGGCTCCCTGTCCTCGCTCGGGCAGGTCCAGACACCACGGCGGGTCTCGATTCCCTCGAGCCACGCCGCAAACCCGGCGTCTCTCGGAGCGCAAAGCCCGGTTTCCCGCAGGTCGAGCGTCTTGAGCTTGCGGAGGCCGGTGAACTCCAGCGGCACGGCACCGGTCAACCCGGGGTTGCCGTGCAGCCAGAGGTGCTCCAGGTCGGCGAGGTTCCCCAGCGCGACGGGCAGTTCGCCTTCCAATCGGTTTCTTTGCAGTGCCAGCTTCTTCAGGCGGGCGAGGCGCCCCACCGATGCGGGAACTCCTCCGGTGATCTGGTTGTCGCGAAGGAACAGCGCCTGAAGGCTGTCCAGGTTCCCCAGGGATTGCGGGATCCTGCCGCGCAGAGCGTTGTCGCCCAGTGCAAGCTGGACGACGCGTCCGGTTACGTTTCCGGTCGTAACTCCGTACCAGTCGCCCAATTCCCTGGCCACCAGCCAGCCGGTGTCGTCCGTCCAGTTCTCTCCGCCGGTGGCTTCGTACAGTTCGACGAGTTCCTGCTGGTCCGCGGTGGGACAGGGCCAGACCCCGCGCCGGGTCCTGATGCCCTTGAGCCATTCCTGGAAGGTGCTGTCGTTCGGTGCGCACAGATCGGTTTCCCGCACGTCCAGCGTCTCGAGTTTGGTGAGACGGGTGAACTCGGGCGGCATGCGACCGCCCAGCGCGGTATTTCCGTTTAGCCACAGGTGCTTGAGTTCGATGAGGCCTCCCAGTTCGCTGGGCAGAGTGCCCGCGAGCCGGTTTCTCTGCAGCGCCAGTTGCTCCAGGCCGGTCAGTTCGCCCAGCGAGTCGGGGATTCCCCCGGTGAGTCCGTTGTCCCGCAGCGACAGCTCCAGCAGGCCGGCCAGGTTGCCCAGCGACGGCGGGATCGCACCCGTCAACCGGTTTCCGTGGAGCCGAAGCACCTCCACGTCGGCTAGGTTCCCCAGGGAGGAGGGGATCTCGCCGCGTAGGGCGTTGTCGCCGAGCTCCAGCCGCGATACGTGACCCGTCCCGCTGCGGGTCGTGACGCCGTACCAGTCGCCGAGACGGCGGGCCTCCAGCCATCCGGATTTGTCCGTCCAGTCGTTGCCGTCCGTCGCTCGGTAGAGATCCTCCAGCAGTTCCCGGTCCGGGCTGGGGCAGTCCCAGACGCCGCGGCGCGTCTCGACTCCTTCGAGCCAAGCCTGGAACGCGCTGTCCCGCGGCGCACATAGCTCCGTGTCGCGAAGGTCCAGCGTCGCGAGGCTGGTGAGGCCGACGAACTCGAGCGGCAAGGGACCCCCCAACACGTGATTGCCGTGCAGATAGAGGTGCTCGAGGTCGCCGAGCTTCCCCAGAGAGGCGGGCAGACCGCCTTCCAGCCGGTTGCGTTGCAGCGCGAGCTGCTCGAGGTCCGAGAGATTGCCCAGCGTGGCCGGAATCTCGCCGTCCAACAGGTTGTCCCTGAGCGACAGTTCGAGGAGCCCGCCCAGGTTGCCGAGCGATTCCGGAATCGAACCGGTCAACCGGTTTCCTTGGAGCCAGAGCACTCTGACATCGGCCAGATCGCCCAGCGAGGACGGGATCTCTCCCGCCAAGTTGTTGTCGCCGAGTTCGAGCCGGCCCACATGGCCCGTGCCGCTCCGCGTGGTGACGCCGTACCAGTCGCCGAGCCTCCGGGCCTCCAGCCACCCGGAGTCGTCAGTCCAGCTCTCTCCACCGGTTGCCTGGTAGAGGTCTTCCAACGGTTCCTTATCGGGGCTCGGGCAGTTCCAGACGCCCCGGCGCATCCCGATCCCCGCGAGCCACGCCTGGAACACGCTGTCCCGCGGAGCGCACAGGTCGGTGTCCCTGAGGTCCAGCGTGTCCAACTTGGCGAGTCTGCCGAGTTCAAGGGGCAAGGTGTCGGTCAGCCCCTTGTTGCCGTTCAGCGAGAGGTGTTGCAGGTCGGTCAGGTTCCCCAGCGACGCGGGCAACTTCCCTTGCAGCCGGTTGCGCTGGAGGGCCAGCCGCGTCAGGCTCCTGAGCCGCCCCAGCGTGGCCGGAATCTCCCCCTCCAACCGGTTGTCGCGCAGCGACAGTTCGAGGAGCCCGCCCAGGTTGCCGAGCGACTCCGGGATCGCACCCGTCAACCGGTTCCCGTGAAGCTGGAGTGCCTCGACATCGGCGAGATCGCCCAGCGAGGAGGGCATCTCTCCCGCCAGGTTGTTGTCGCCGAGCGCGAGCCGGGCCACGTGGCCGGTCCCGCTGCGGGTCGTGACCCCGTACCAGTCGCCCAGCAGCCGGGCCTCGAGCCAGCCGGAGTTGTCCGTCCAGTTCTCCCCGCCGGTCCTCCGGTAAAGCTCCTCCATTGGCCCCTTGTCCGGGCTCGGGCAGTGCCAGACGCCGCTCCGGGTCTCGATCCCCTCGAGCCACGCCTGGAACGCGCTGTCGCGCGGTGCGCACAGCTGGGTGTCCCTCAAGTCCAGCGTCCGGAGTTCGGTGAGTCTGCCGAGCTCCAGCGGCAGCGCACCCGTCAACCCGGCGTTGCCGTTCATCCACAGGTGTTCCAGAGCGGTGAGATTCCCCAGCGATGCGGGGACCGGCCCCTCGAGCAGGTTGTGCTGGAGGGCCAGTTGCGCCAGGAGCGCGAGACTGCCCAGGGAAGCCGGAATCTCCCCGGTGAACTCGTTGTCGCGAAGTGAGAGCTCCACGAGATCGTCAAGGTTGCCGAGCCGGTCCGGGATCGGTCCTGTCAACCCGTTCTCGTGAAGGTAGAGATACTGGAGGCCTGTGAGGTTCCCAATTGAAGCGGGCAAGGCGCCTTCCAGGCGGTTCCGTTGCAGCGCCAACAGGACGAGCCCGCCCAGGTCGCCCAGCGACGCGGGGACCGGACCCGTCAGTTCATTCCCCTGGAGAGACAGCTCCAGGAGGCTGCCAAGGTCGCCCAGCGACTCCGGGATCGGACCCGTAAAACCGTTTTCCTGCAGATGCAGACGTTCCAGCGCCGCCAGGTTTCCGAGCGACGCGGGCAGTTCCCCCTCGAGTTCGTTTCGCTGCAGGGCCAGCCGCCGCAGTTCGCCCAGCTCACCGAGGACCGCGGGGATTTCTCCCGTCAGCCGGTTGTCGCCGAGCGTCAGTTCCTGGAGGCTGCCCAAGTCCCCCAGGGATCCGGGAATGGACCCCGACAGGTTGTTCTCGTGAAGGTACAGGCCCGCCAACGACGACATGTTCCCAAGCGCGGCGGGCAAGTCTCCCTCCAACTGATTTCGCTGGAGCGACAGCTGGAGGAGCCCGCTGAGATCCCCCAGCGAAGCCGGAATCTCTCCCGTCAGCCGGTTGTCGCGCAGGGACAGGTCCAGCAGGCCGACCAGCCGGCTCAACTCCGGCGGAATGGAGCCGGTGAGCTGATTCTCCTGCAGGTACAGGCTGTCCAGCTCCGCCAGGTCGCCGAGCGCCGTAGGGACGCCACCTTCCAGCTGGTTCCGTTCAAGTCCCAGAAACCGCAACCCGCTCAGCTGCCTGATACTGGAAGGAATCGTCCCCGCGAATTCGTTGCCACCGAGCGACAGCTCCAGCAGTCGGCTCAGGTCGCCCAGCGATTCGGGAATCGAACCGGTCAGATGGTTGTCGTCGAGCGAGAGCGTTTCGAGCTCGATCAGGTTGCTCATGGAAGGGGGTAACTCGCCACTCAGGAGATTGTCGGCGAGGCGCAGCCCTACGACGTGCCGGCCGTCGTCGTTGGCGGTGACGCCGTACCAGTCGCTCAGAGGCGCGGTGCTCAGCCAGCCGGTGCTGTTGGCCCAGGCCGGTCCGTCGGTGGCGTCGTACAACTCGATGAGGGCGCCCCGCGAAGTCACGACCCGCACATCTGCGCCGACCGACGCCGGGCCAGCGGTGGCCGTTATTCTTGTTGTGCCGTCTGCGACCGCACTTGCCAGCCCGGAGGGGTCCACCGTCGCGACCGACGGGTCTCCGCTTGCCCAGTCGACCATATGGCCCACCAACACCCGGCCGTTCCGGTCGAGGACCTCGGCCGTGAACCGGGCCGTGTCTCCGGGAGCCCGGAGAGTGGCCGAGTCGGGGGTTACGGAGATGGTGGCGGGCTCTTCCGAACCGTCTCCACAGGCGATGAGGGCCGAGAGAGCGGCTGCCATGGCAGTTCCAGTCGGCCAAGGACCATTCGGTCTTCTCGATTCTCCGTTCAGGGCAACGGGATCACTGCTCGTGCCGCCTTCCATCTTGGGCTACTCGGCTTTCGTGAATCTCCGGGACGAGGGGCAAGCTGGGGGGCCGAGAGACCTCTCGCAACCCGCGAGGGCAGGCGCGAGGGCTATTCCCGCCCCTCGATCACGGCCGCGATCCCGTCTGCCCCCCCAGCGCGGCCTCCAGACCCTCCAGGAACGTCGGGTCCCCTTCCGGGATCGGTCCCACCCAGCTGAACGCAACGGTTCCGTCGCGGTCGAGGACGACGGAGGTCGGCAGGCCGCGCGCGCGGAACAGACCCCGCGACACCGCCTCCGGGTCGAGGGCGACGTCGTACTCCACCCCGAATTCCTCGACGAACTCGACCACCCGATCGTAGTCCGCGGGCCTGTCCACCGAGACCCCCAGGATGCGGAGCCCCTCGTCCCGGTAGCGCTCGTGCAGGGACTGAAGATACGGGGTCTCGTCGCGGCAGGGGTGGCACCAGGTGGCCCAGAGGTTGACCAGGAGGACGTGGCCGCGGTAGTCGGCGAGGGTGACGGGGGAGCCGTCGCGAAGGGATGCCGCCGTGAAGTCGGGAGCCGGATCGCCGCTGCGCAGGACGGGCGGTTCGCCGGAGACGCAGGCCGCGAAAAGGACGGCTCCCGGTGCCGGAAGCCTACGGACGGCGCGGCTCGCCGCCCTTCGGCGAATGTAAACTACACATGACATAATGGCAGGAGGTTGCGGGATCGTTTCCAACTACCCTGATTGAAGTTACACGATTCGGAGGTGAGATTCCCGCCGATTGACTCCCGCTAATCGGCGGAGGTGACCCGCGGTCGCTCGTCGAGGACTTGGTGGAGGGCTGGCGCGAGGAGCCATGTGGAGCGGGAGCCTCGGGCGCCCGAGCGTCCTCAGTCTCCGGCCCCCGCCTTCTCCAGCCCCTCGATGTCGATCCTGCCCATCTTTAGCAGCGCTTCCATCACTCCCTTCGGGTCGCGGCTCATCAGTTTGCCCATGTTCGCGGGGATGACCTGCCACGACACTCCGAAGCGGTCGTTCAGCCATCCGCAGTATCCCTCCTCGCCACCGTCGGAAAGCGCGCTCCAGTAGCGGTCGATCTCCTCTTGGGACTCGCAGTGGACCACAAACGAGATGGCGGGCGTGAACTTGAACATGGGGCCACCGTCGATCCCTTGGAACTGCCGTCCGGCAAGCTCGAAGACGATGAAGGCGTTGCCCTCGGCCGGCCCCGCGGAGACCGTCGAAACATGCACGATCCTCGAATCGGGGAAGAGCGAGACGTAGAACTCCGCCGCCTCGACGGCGCGGTCCTCGAACCAGAGGCAGGTACCGATGCGGTCAGGGTTGGGCATTTGGCGATTCTCCATGGTTGCGCGTGAGAACTCAGGTGAGTGAGTGGGCGATAGGGCCGATGAGGCTTGCGAAGCGGCATCGTCCCGAGACAACTTGGCGACCGTCGTACGGACGAAGTGAGCGCACGCGCCCCCCACCGCTCCTTCTACATTGCGAACGGTCAAGCGCCGCTGTCCCGCACCGTGGGCGCCAAGTCTGCTATACATTTGGCCACTCCAAGGCTTCGCTCTGCGTTGCTCCTCGGGCGAATAGCGCTGCTATTCCCCCCTTCGTCGCGCCTTGCCGGCTCGCCGCTCTCGCGGCTTTGTCCACGGCCCTGCTAGCCCGCGGCCGAGAGACGCCGGCAATACCAGTCGATCCACCGGTTCGAAAAGCCCATGACCCGGGCGCGGCACGTTATGGCGGCCACGTCGCGACGCGTCATCTTGGTCTCCCGCCGAAGGACTTCCGGGTTGCCCCGGCTGAGGGCCAGAGTGCGAACCGCGAACAGCAACGGGAGCAGGCAGAAGAGGCGCACCCCGCGATGGCGTCTCGGAATCTCGCGAACGTAGGCGCGCGCCGCGCCCAGATGCCGGTCCGCCTTGTCGACCAGCCGGGCCAGAACCGCCATGGCGGCCTCGCGGTTCGACGGATCGAAGAGTTCCCGGACATCTATGCCCGGTTCCGGAAGAAAGGTGCCCGGCACGTAGATCCAGCCCCGGTCGCGATCTTCGTGCAGTCCGCGGATTACGTTCACGGTCTGCAACGCCAGCCCGAACTCCCGCCCGAGTCGCATCATGCGTTCCCGGACGCCCTTCAGCCCCGCGAGCCGAAGCACGAACAGCTCCGTGAGCAGGTGGCCCACCCGTCCGGCCACTTCGTGCATGTAGTCGTCCAGATCCGCTTCCGTCTCGAAGACCGGCCCCCGCTCGGTCCAGCGCGCCATCCCGGCGCTCGACTCGCGAACGCGGCGTACCAGGATTTCGCGCGCGCCCGGGTCCAGCCGGTCGAGGCCCCTCAGCACTGTAGCCGCGTGGCGGGCCACAAAGGCGTCCGGCGTGTCCTCCCGCGCTTCGTTCAGGCGGGCGATCAGAGTCCGCGAATCGCCGCCCGCGAGCACGCGTCTCCAATCCTCCAGCAGGACGACCTTGTCGCGATCCTCGATTTCCCGGTTGTCCTCCAGGTAGTCGGAAACGCGCAGCAGCAGGTACGCGACCGTGACTTCTCCCCTCAGCGGGCTGGGAAGAATCTCGATTCCCACGGCGAAGGTGCGGCTGGACCGCCCGAGGAGCTCCTGAAGCGTGGCCATCGGTGGATTGTCGAAGGGCATGCCGGTCCAGTCAACGCCGGCAGCGTCCGGGCGAACGACTCGTCGGTCCGCTCCCCCCGCGGGAACGCCCTTGCCGGCAATTGGCGCGCACGGTACACCTAACGTCCATGAGCCCGGCAACCAACCACGGCGGCGACTCGACGGGAGGGTTTTCGCCGACCGGTCCGCCCGTCGTCCCGAACGGCGCCCGCGGCCCCATCTCGTTCATGGCGCGGAGTCCCATCGCCGCGAATCTGCTGATGGGGTTCCTTCTCGTCGCCGGTCTTCTCGCCGCCCTGGAGCTTCCGCAGGAGTTTCTCCCGGAGGCTTCGCTGGACCGAATCCAGGTCGTGGTGCCGTACCCCGGGGCGGCGCCCCAGGAGGTCGAGGAATCGATCGTCCGCAAGATCGAGGAACAGATCGGGTCGATCGAGGGGCTGAAGCGGACGGAGTCCTCGGCCGCGGAGAGCCTGGGATCGGTCATCGCCGAGTTCGGACAGGGCACCGACCTGAGCCGGGCTCTGTCCGAGGTCAAGGCCAGGGTCGACCGCATAGCGACCTTTCCCGCCGGCGCGGAGCGGCCCGAGGTCCGGGAGGTGACCAGCCGCCAGATCGTCCTTCGCCTGGTCGTCCACGGCGACGTGCCGGAACGCACGCTCAAGGAGCTGGCGTACCGGATCGAGGACGGCGTCCTCGGTCTGCCCGAGGTCTC
The DNA here is from genome assembly GCA_028873825.1 of Gemmatimonadota bacterium. GTDB lineage: Bacteria > Gemmatimonadota > Gemmatimonadetes > Longimicrobiales > Gaopeijiaceae > Bin94. The sequence goes on from JAPPNM010000057.1 coordinate 21,811, forward strand.
GTACGCCGAAACGAGCGGCGTTCGCAACTACGAAATTTCGATCGAGGTTCCGCTCGGCCGGCTGCGGGCGTTCGGCCTGACGCTGGACGAAGTGGCGGCCGCCGTGCGGCGGGGCTCGCTGGAACTCTCCGCCGGCAAGATCTCGACGGGCGAGGAGGAGATACGGGTTCGCACGCTCGGTCAGAACTACGAACAGGGCGACTTTGAGGACATTGTCGTTCTCACCCGCTCCGACGGCACCTCGGTGCGCTTGGGCGACATGGCGACGGTGCGCGACGCCTTCGCCGACACGGACCTGATCACCCGCTTCAACGGGCGGCCCGCGGCTCGCCTGGACGTCTACCGGAGCGCGGGCGAGAACGTGATCGACATCGCGCGGGCGATAAGGGACTACGTCGACTCGGAGGTCGCGCCGGAGCTGCCCGAAGGCGTCGCCGTGGACTTCTGGCGGGACGACTCGATCGATCTCGAGGGCCGCGTCGACCTCCTCCTCGAAAACGCCGCCGTCGGGCTCGCGCTCGTCTTCCTGGCGCTCGCCCTCTTCCTGCAGATCCGGCTGGCCATGTGGGTCGCCGTCGGGCTGGCGGCGTCCTTCGCGGGGACCTTCCTGGTGATGGCGGTTCTTGACGTCTCGATCAGCATGTTCTCCCTGATGGCCCTCATCCTGGCGCTGGGCATCGTCGTGGACGACGCCATCGTCGTGGGAGAGAACGTCTACACCGAGCGGGAAAGGGGAGCCGGCGGCGTGGTCGCCGCCATTCGCGGGACGAAACGTATCGCGGCGCCCGTGATCTTCTCCGTGCTCACGACGATCACCGCCTTCTCCGTACTGCTCACCGTGCCCGGCCCGATCGGCAAGATCGGCCTCAGCATCCCGATCGTGGTGATCGCCGTGCTCACGCTCTCGCTCGTCGAGTCGCTGCTGGTGCTGCCCCACCACCTGGCGCGCCTGCCTCCGCCGGGCGGGCCCGCCAACCGGGCGGCCCGTCTGGCGAGGCGCATCCGGGAAGGCGTGGACGAGCTCGTCGACCGCGCCGTCGCGGGCCCTCTCGATCGCGGCCTGCGGTTCGCCACCCGCCATCCGGGCATAGTGCTGGCTTCCGCGGCCGGTCTCCTGCTGCTGTCGGCGACCGTCGTGAGGGCCGGGTTCGTCAGGTACGAGTTCCTTCCGCAGATCGAGGGGGACGTGGTCTCGGCGAACTTGGAAATGCCGGTGGGCACGCCCAGCGAGCGCACGGCGGAGTTTGCGGAGCTGCTCGAGGCGGCGGGACGCCGCGCACTGGAACAGCTTGCGGAGGACGGCGAAGCGGCCCTGGCCGGCGTCGCGGTCACGGTGGGCCGGACCGCCCAGCTCTTCGACCCCCTGGGGGGCGACGCCGTGGAAGCGCCGCGCGGCCACCTTGCGGCCGTGGAGTTCAAGCTGTCCGAATCGCGGCTGCGCGACTTCTCCTCCACCGACTTTCGGAACGCCTGGCGCGACGAAGCGGGCGCTCTCCCCGAGGCAAGGTCCGTGAGCTTCTCGGCGGGCGCGCTCGCCCTGGGGCTCCCCGTGCATCTCGATCTGTCCCACCCGGATCCGGCGCGGCTCGCCGCCATCGCGGACGACGTGGTTGCGGAGCTGAATGCAATGGCCGGCGTATACGATGTGAGGACGAGCCACGACGAGGGGTTCAAGGAGCTGCAGCTCGAACTCAAGCCCGCGTCCCGCACCCTGCACCTGACCCTCGACCACTTCGCGCGCCAGGTCCGGTCCGCCTTCTTCGGCAGCGAAGCCCTGAGGGTGCAGCGAGGCCGCGAGGACATGAGGGTGTACGTGAGGCTCCCCGAGGAGGACCGGGATTCCCCGTCCGACGTGGAGGACTACCCGGTGCGTACGCCGGCCGGCGCCGAAGTCGCCCTGGGCCAGGTGGCCACAGTCCGTTTCGCCAGGTCGCCCACGACGATCCACCGGCTCGACGGCAGGAGGGTCGTCACGGTCACCGCGAGCGTGGACGGCAGGGTCGTCACCGGCCAGGGGGTGAACGGCGCTCTGGAGCGCACGCTCCTGGCCCGGCTGCCGGAGGAGAATCCGGGGTTCGCGTACAGCCACGGCGGCGAGCAGCGACAGCAGCGGGAAGTAAACGCCGCGCTGCCCCGGGCCGTCTTCTTCGCGCTGTTGGTCATGTACGCCCTGATGGCGATCCCGTTCGGTTCCTACTCGCAGCCCCTCATCGTCATGGCGGCGATCCCGCTGGGCCTCGTGGGCGCGCTCTTCGGACACGTCGTGCTGGGGCTGAGTCTCGGCTTCTCGTCCATCCAGGGACTCATCGGGGTGAGCGGAGTGGTCGTCAACGACTCGCTGATGATGATCAAGTTCATAAACCGGTCGGCGGAGGCCGGGATGCGTCCGCGCGACGCGGTCATCGCCGGGGCGAAGGCGCGTTTCCGCGCGATCCTGCTGACGTCCGTGACCACGTTCCTGGGCGTGGCTCCGCTGATCTTCGAGAGAAGCGTGCAGACCCAGCACTTGGTGCCGCTCGCGACCTCCGTGGGATTCGGAGTTCTGGTCGCGACGTTCCTGCTGATGCTGGTCGTGCCGGCGCTGGTCATGGTCCAGTTCAACCTCGGGTCGCGGCGGAGGCGGCGCTCCGGATAGCGGCCCGCCGGTCGCGACGAATGCTACCAGTCGGACGATTCCTCGTCGTAGAGGGCGGTGGGCAGGCCGTAGGAGTGATCGAGCCTGCCCAGGTTGACGAAATCCACAAGGGCCCTGAAGCGATCCAGGTCCTTGGTCCTGCGCCAGCGGGGCACCACCCTGCCGACTAGGCGACTGACCCTGTTCCGAACCCTGAGGACGGGCACCGCCCTGCGTTTGGCCTTCGGAAACAGGAACGTGTCCGCGAGTTCGTCGCCGATCAGTTCCCGGGATATCTGATAGGCGTACCCCGCCAGCTTGCGCCGGGCCTCCACTTCCGAGACGCCTATGACCAGGGGCGCGCTGTTGATGATGCTGTTGGCCATGATTATCGCGTCCTCGTCGGCGGGAGGCTCGCACACGTGGCCGATCTCGAACGCACGCACCGCGGACTCCTCGTCCCGGAAGAGGATCTCCCTCGGTATTCCGATGAGGAGCCCCGTGTAGCGCCAGACGTGAACGTACGCCTCGCGCTCCTCTCTGGTGAAGTCGCCCCCCAGCGTCGCCACGTGCTGCATGAGCCGGCCGGAGAAGGCGGAGCCGGCCAGGAGCACGGTCGCGGCGCTGATCGGCAGTCCGTGCCGTTCGTGGCTCCACTCGTCCGAGCTGCCGATGAGCATTCTCGACCGGGCGTGGACCAGGCGCACGCGAAGCGTCAGCTTCCATCCGTCGCCCAGCGGACTCATTCCCCCGGGAAGGTACTGCTCGACCAGCTGCAGCCCGTTCTGCTTGAGGCGGCGCACCCCCGACTGGGTGACTCGGCCCCTGATGCGGAAGGACTTGCTGATGAGCGTCGCGAAACCCTCGACGATGCTGCCCCCGACCAGGGCTGCGAGTACGATGTCGGAATTCCGAAGAAACGCCCGCGAGGCGATCATGGCGATCTCCTCGTCGAACCAGTCCGGCACCTCGAGGGCCTCGGCGATGAAGCGCCGAAGCGACTCCGGGGTGTCGGGAGGAAGCTCCCGAGGATTCTGCAGAACGCCGGCCAGCAACGAGTGAACCTGCCCGGGAGAAAACGACCGGAGGTCGGAAGCCACGGCGTCCGCGAGCGGATCGCCGACGGTGGTGTGGCGGATGTATGCGGCCGCCAGCGCGGGTTCCAGCTTCGCGGCCTTCCGGTAACCCGTCGCGTAGGCCGCGGGAATCGTGGCCGGGGAAGCGGGACGGGTCGCCGCCACCTCGCTGGGGTTACTGGTCACGCGCTATTCTCCGCTCCCGATTGCAGGATGCCGAACCGGCGTGAACAAGTGTATCCAGGTGGGTTGAAGGGTGCCAAGGCGATCTTCGCATCGTCGGGTCCCGGAAGCCCGCGAGCCGCCGAGCGCACCGAGCCGCCGAGCACCGGCAGGGGGCCGGGCCGCGCTGGCCCGGGGCGCTGGCCGAACTCGTCGTCGTGCACGCCGCGAGGGGGGAGTCGGCGGCCGCCGTTCCGCGAGGCGCCGGAGGCGTGCAGGGTGGCCGGGGACATTAGGTGACTCCCGGCCTGCCGTTGAACATGTGGCAGGGACTCGGGCGGCGGCGAGGAACGGGGGATTCCGTCCAAAGTCCGCATTATATTATATTTCATGCCGGGAAGCCGGTGCGGCAAACCACCCCGCCACGCCTGCGGAGCGAGAGGACCGGAGACACTTATGACGGAAAGACTCCCGCCGGAGATCGTCGAGGCGTGGGCGGAAGCCCGTGCCAGGTGGAAGTATCGCGACGACGCCATCCGCAAGGAATATGTCTTTCCCTCGTTTCGGAGCGCCGTCGTGTTCGTCAACCGCGTGGCTACCATCGCGGACGAACTGAACCACCACCCCGAAATCAGGATCCGCTACGATAGGGTTCGTCTGAGGCTCTGGTCCCATGACGCGGGCGGCGTTACCCAGCGGGACCTGAGCCTTGCGGAGCGGATCGATTTCGCAACCTCAGCGCGCTGAGCGCACCGCAGCCGCCAGGACCGCCAGCCCCTTCTCCAGCTCCTCCGAGGCCAGCGTCGCCGGAGGCGTCAGCTCCACCACCTCCCCCGCCTCGCCCGCGGGGAGCACGATCAGTCCGCGTTCCAGCAACCTTCCCGCGACTTCCACCGCGGGGCCGGGGCGCCCGTCCTTGCGCAGCTCGACCCCCAGCATCAGCCCCCGGCCCCGCACGTCCACCACGTTGTCGCACCCGTGCAGAGCAGCTCTCAGAAAGGCGAGAGCTCGCGTGCCGAGGCGGCGCGCCCGGCCGACCAGGTCGTCGTCGTCCAGGGCCTCGATAAAGCCCAGCCCGGCCGCGCAGCCGAGCGGGTGACCGAGAAAGGTGCTCGTGTGGACGGCCTCGCCCGTCGACGGCGGCCACGCGTCCATGACCGCGGCCGGACCGCAGCAGGCCGAGAGCGGCATTCCCCCGCCCAGCGCCTTGCCGAGACAGATGATATCCGGGACGGCGCCGTCGTGCCCGGACGCGAACAGGGCTCCGGTGCGCCCCATGCCCGTGAAGATCTCGTCGGCGATGAGGAGTGCGCCGCCCCCGCGCGCGCGCCGCCCGAGTTCCGCCAGGAATCCCCGCGGAGGAATGCGCACCCCCCCGCGGCCCTGGACGGGCTCCGCGATTACGGCGCCGAATGGCACGGGTGCGCCGCCCGCCAGGAGGTCGGACACCCGGTCGAGCGCCCGTCTCGCTCCGGCCAGCGAATCCGGAAAGGGCGCGAAGCGCACGTGGTCCGCGAGCCGCCGGGTGAAGGGGCGGCGAAAATGTCGTCGGTGGGTGGCCGCGAGGGCGCCGAGGGTCAGACCGTGGTAGCTACCCTCGAAGGCGACGACGCCCGGCCTCCCGGTCGCCAGGCAGGCCGTCTTCAGAGCGGCCTCGACGGCGTCCGACCCGCTCAGTCCCAGAATCGTGCGCGACGACGGCCACGGAAGTCGTGCCGCCAGCGCTTCGAGGAACTCCACCTTGACCGCCGGCGGATGAACGTCCCCCATTCCGTGCACGAGCCGCCCCGCCTGTTCCCGGATCCGTTTCACGACCCGGGGATGACGGTGGCCGGCGAAGGCCACCCCGAAGGCTCCCGACAGGTCTAGGTAGCTGTTCCCGGACTCGTCGCGCACTTCGCTCCCCGAGGCGTGCGTCCAGAAGGGGGGAAGCCCCTTCAGCCGGGTGACGTTGCGGGACTCCACCCGCGCCAGCCGCTCGGCCCACCGTCTCCGGGCGCCGCCGCCGCGCGGACGTTTGCCGTCAGCCGGCAAGGGTGATCCAGACCGTGAAGGCGACGTAGGCGACCACGAGCAGCACTCCCTCCGACCGCCTCACCCTGCGGGCGCTTGCCGTCACCGGCCAGACCAGAAGCGAGACTGCCAGAACCGCCGGAAGCTGGTGGGTCAGAATGGTCGGATCCACCGGGAACTCCCGCACCAGCGTCGACGCCCCCAGCACCGCCGTGAGATTGAAGATGTTGGATCCCACGACGTTGCCGACCGCGATGTCCGCCTGCCTGCGCGCCGCGGCCACGACCGACGTCACGAGTTCCGGAAGCGAGGTCGCCACGGCGACCACGGTCAGGCCGATCACCTCGGGACTCGCCCCGAGCGCCTGGGCCAGGTACGAAGCCCCCTCCACTATCGCCTTCCCTCCGAATCCGAGCCCCAGGGCGCCCGCGGCGACCAAGCCCAGATTTCCGAGCATTCCTCCCGCGCCCTCCAGGTCCTCCTCCTCCGCGGAAACGCCGTCGGCGTCGTCGCGCAACCCGGGAAGGTCCTCCTCGGCCGTGTGGAAGGTGAAGGCCACGTACACGACGAGCAGGACCAGGAGGATCACCCCTTCGGCCCGATCGACCTGCAGATCCAGCACCAGCGGGAAGACGAGGATCGAGATGACCACCATGATCGGCACGTCGCGGGTAACCACCCTGTCCGCGACCGCCAGGGGCCGGATCACCGCGGTGGCGCCCAGGATGAGCCCGATGTTGGCGAGGTTCGAGCCCATGACGTTGCCGACCAGCAGGCCCGTCTCCCCGTCGAGCGCGGCGAAGACGCCCACCACCAGCTCCGGCGCGGACGTTCCGAGGGACACGAGGGTGAGACCCACGACGACCGGGCTGATTCCCATGTGGGACGCGATTCTCGCCGCCCCGCGCACCAGCCATTCGGCGCCGAAGTAGAGGGCGCCGCACCCGCCCACCACGAGGGCGACGTTCGCGACCAGGTCAATCAACCGCGCCTCCGGCCCGAGGAGCACTCAGCCGCGCCCGCAGCCGCGCTTCGTCCAGCACCTCCACCCCCAGCCTCCTGGCCTTCTCCAGCTTGGACCCCGGGTTCGCGCCGGCGACCAGCAGATCCGTGCGGGAGCTCACCGACCCCGCAACCCGGGCGCCCCGGCGCCGGAGTTCCCTCGCCAGTTCGCTTCTAGGACCGTCCTTCATCGAACCCGTCAGCACTATCGTCTTCCCCGCCCACCCCTCCTTCGCCTCGTCCCCGGCCGGCGGCGCCTCCGGCACGATGAACCGGAATCCCCGGCCCAGCAGCCGGTCCAGCGCGTCGCGCACGTCGGGAATCTCGAAAAAGCCCCGGATCGCCGCCGACATCTTCTCCCCCACCCCGCGGATCTCCGCGAGCGCCTCCTCCGGCGCGGCTCGCAACGCCTCGATCCCCCGGAAATGCAGCGCCAAGTCCCTCGCCACCGCCGCCCCCACCTCCGGAATCCCAAGTCCCACCAGGAACCGCGCCAGCTCCACCCGCTTCCGGTCCCGGATGGCGCCGACCAGATTCCGCGCCGACACCTCGCCGAAGCCCTCGAGGGGCACGAGATCCTCCACGGTCAGGTCGAAGAGATCGGCCAGCTCTCCCACTAGGCCCTTGTCGACGAGCAGCGCCGCCGTCTCTTCCCCCAGTCCCTCGATGTCCAGCGCGCCGCGCGACCCGAAGTGCGCGATCCGCGCCTTCAGCTGCGCCCGGCACGCAAGGTGGTTTGGGCAAACGGTGAACGGTCCCTTCGCACGGGGCTCCGTTCCGCACGACGGGCAGGCCGCGGGCATTGCGAACGGCTCGCCGCGCACGCGCGTCTCGTCGTCGATCCGCTCGACGATCTGCGGGATCACGTCGCCGGCGCGCTGCACCCTCACCAGGTCGCCCTCGCGCAGGTCCTTGCGCTCCAGCTCCTCGCGGTTGTGCAGCGAAGCCCGCGAGACCGTGACTCCGCCCACCTCGACCGGTCGCAGCAGCGCCACCGGGGTCAGCACTCCCGTGCGCCCCACCGACACGAAGATCCGGTCTATGCGCGTGACTTCCTTGCGCGGCTCGAACTTGAAGGCTATCGCCCACCTTGGGTGGTGCGCCGTGCTTCCCAGAACGGCGCGGGGGGCCAGCGCGTCCAGCTTTGCGACCACGCCGTCGATCTCGTAGTCGAGAGACTCGCGGTCGGCGTCGAATGCGCGATGATAGGCGGCTATTTCCTCGACCGACCGCGCCAGCGTTACCCGTTCGGGCGTCCTGAACCCCCACGCCTTCAGCGCCGCGATCCCCTCCGAATCGCTGTCGAAGGCCGCGCCCGCGACCACCATGACGTCGTAGGCCAGCACGGTCAGCGGCCTCCGGGCCGCGATCCGCGAGTCGAGCTGGCGCAGGGCGCCCGAAGTCGCGTTGCGGGGGTTCTGGTACGGGGGTTCGTCCGCCTCGATCCGACGCTGGTTGAGCGACTCGAAATCGCTCAGGTGCATCATCGCCTCGCCCCTGACGGCGAGGAACGCCGGGGCCGGGAGCTCGTCGCGGCGCAGACGGAGCGGCACCGTCCGAATCGTCCGCACGTTCTCCGTGACTCCCTCGCCCACGCGTCCGTTCCCCCGCGTCACCGCCCGCTCCAGCACTCCGCCGACGTACACCAGCTCCAGCGAGGCGCCGTCGAGCTTCGGTTCCAGGACGTACCGGACCTCCTCGTCCCCGAGCGCCTTGCGCAGCCGGTCGTCGAAACGGCGGACTTCGGCCACCTCCCGGGCCGAGTCGAGCGACAGCATGGGCGCGGCGTGCTCGATGCCGGGCAGGGTCTCCAGCGGGTCCGCGCCCACCCGCCGTGTCGGCGAGTCGGCCGTCCCCAGCGAAGGATGGGCGGCCTCCAGAGCCTGCAGCCGCCGGAAGAGCGCATCGTACGCCGAGTCGGATATCTCCGGCGCTGCCTCGACGTAGTAGAGGCGGTTGTGGCGGTGGAGCGATTCGTGGAGTCCCGCGGCCTCGGCGGCGGCCTCTCCGAGGCTGAGCTTCCCCGGGTCGGCGGCGCCCGGCGCTCCGGGACCCGCCTCGCAGGCAACGTGTCGGGTCATTGAAAACGCTAATCCGGGCCGCGGCTTCTGTCCACGCGCCCGCACCCCGGCGTAGATTTGGCGGCCGTCGCGTTCCCGAACCCTTCCCCGTCGGTTCACCAGCCAGGAGGTGCCGAATGCAGGCCCAGCAGCCCGTGGACAAAATCCCCCCGGCATTCGAGCGGCGACGCATCCGCGTGCGCGGATTCTCCCACGTTCTCCTCGCGACGGCCGTTCCCGCCGCCCTGGCCGCGCAGATGGAGCCCACCACGCCCCGGCGCGCCGACGAGGGAGACGGCCCCCACGAACGGCTCGTCCTGCGCGGCGCCACCGTCATCGACGGCACCGGCGCCCCTCCCGTGGGCCCGGTGGACATCGTGGTCGAGGGCGACAGGATATCCCTGATCCGGACGGTCGGATATCCCGGCGTCCCCATCGACGAGAACCGCCGCCCCTACGGCGCCACCAGGGAGATGGACCTGTCCGGCATGTACGTCCTGCCCGGCTTCGTGGACATGCACGCCCACACCGGCGGCTCGGGGAAGGCGCCCCAGGCCGAATACGTCTACAAGCTGTGGATGGGGCACGGAATCACCACGTCGCGCGGCGTCGGCCACGGTCCCGTGATGTGGGCCCTGAAGGAGAAGGCCGCCGCGGCCCGCAACGAGATCGTGGCCCCGCGCATGTTTGCCTACGCCCGTCCCGGCGAGGCCTGGGACAAGGGCCGCGCGGACTCCCCCGAAAAGGCCCGCGAGTGGGTGCGCTGGGCCGCCGCGGTCGAGGTGGAGGGACAGAAGATCGACGGCCTGAAGCTCGGCGCGATGGACCCCGACATCATGGCCGCGGTGATCGACGAGGCTCGCAAGCACGGCCTCGGCACCGTTGCGCACCTCGGGCAGATGGGCGTGGGGCGCATGACCGCGCTCGACGCCGCCGAAGCCGGCCTCGACATGATGACCCACTACTACGGCCTCTTCGAGTCGATGCTCACCGACTACAGCATCCAGGACTGGCCGCTCGACTACAACTACCAGAACGAGCAGCACCGCTTCGGCA
>JAPPNM010000057.1:31918-38470 GCA_028873825.1 Gemmatimonadota bacterium
GACCGGCTCCGACTCGGGCTTCATCTACAAGCTCTACGGCTTCGACTACATCCGCGAACTGGAGCTGCTGCGCGAGGCCGGCTTCCACCCGGTCGAGGTCATCCGTTCGGCCACTCTGTACGGCGCCGAGGAGCTCCACGACCCCAGCGGCGCGAAGATCGACTTCGGGATTCTGCGCGCGGGGCTCAAGGCCGACATGGTCGTCGTGGACGAGAACCCGCTCCGGAACCTCAAGGTCCTGTACGGGAACGGCGCCGTGAAGCTCAACGACGAGACCGGGAAGGTCGAGCGCGTGGGCGGCATCAGGTACACGATCAAGGACGGGATCGTCTACGACGCGCGGAAGATGCTGGCCGACGTGCGCGAGATGGTGCGCAGGGCCAAGGAGGCCGCGGCGGCTTCGGAGGGGTGAAACCGAGGTAACGCACGGAAGCCGAGGGTCCGCCCCGGCGCGCTCCCCGGGGGAAACCGGCGGGAGAACGGCCGCGTAGAGCCGGCGGTGGTCATGAGTCGCTCGCAGCGGAGGTCGAAACGATGGACGTGAAGAGAGTTGGTGCGGTGCCGTTGTCCATGGTCGCAGCGATGGCGGGGGGAGCCGCGGTCGCGCCCGGTCTTCCGGCCCAGGAGGTGGATTCCGTTCCGGATGCGGCGGAAAAGGAGGCTGCGGTTGGGCGTGTTGGCGGGGGTGCGGGGAGAGCTTATTCCCATCCCGTCACCCGGCTACAGCCTGGATCTGATCCTCGATCTGCCGGAGGTGCCGATCTGGCTGTCGCTGCAATTCCTTCACGCCGTATACGATCACCAACACATGCGCCGGGTCCGGCTCGGCTATAGGAACGCCTACGCTCTCTCCGAAAGCGGAGGAGGAGTCGTAGAGGGAGGAGCGCTGTCGGGAGACGCCTACGACATGGCGGGTGTCGGACTGGGCGGCGGAACCTCCTTCGGCAGATTCACAGCCTCGCTTGATGCCGTACTCGGTGTATCGACGCTGGGCGACCACGGCCCGTACATTCGTGTCGGACCGCAGCTTCAATACCGTGTTCCGCTACCCTCCTACCGGTAGAGCCCCGGTCGTTCGCGTGACCGTATACTACGGCGGCTGCGACCACACGCCTAAGCCCGCGGGGCTGGCTCGGCGCACGTCGCCGGCGGTACGATTAGGCGAGTTTCGGCAACCCCTCCGCAGACCGGATGCATCCGAGATGTCCCAATCGGCAATCGCCACCGGCGCCCTGGCCATCTGCCTCCTGGCGCCGTCCCTCCGCCTTGCCGCGCAACCCAGCGTCACCGAGCAGTCCAGCGGCACCGACCAGGTCCTGCAGGCGATCAGCCCGGTGTCGGGCGAAACGGTCTGGGTGAGCGGACACGGCGGGGTCATCCTGCGGACGCTCGACGGAGGGTCGGTGTGGGAGCTCGTTCCGGCGCCGGCGGGCGATTCGCTGCAGTTCCGCGACATCCACGGCTTCTCTTCCGAGTCCGCCGTCGGGCTGACCGCGGGCGAAGGGCCGCGCTCGCGCATCTACCGTACCGACGACGCCGGCGGGTCCTGGGCGCTGGGCTTCCTGATGGAGGAGCCCGCCGGCTTCCTGGACTGCCTCGACTTCTGGGACGAGGACCGAGGATTCGCCTACGGGGACTCCTTCGACGGGGTGCCGTACATCCTTGTCACGGGCGATGGCGGCCGCAGCTGGACTCGTGTCCCCGCCGACGCGGCCCCGCCCGCCAACTAGGGCGAGGGAGGCTTCGCGGCGAGCGGCACCTGCGCCCGGACCGGGCGGAAGGGCCGGGGTTGGATCGGCACCGGCGCCGGGGGCTCCGCGCGCGTGCTCGCGACCGGCGACTACGGGAAGACGTGGGCGGCCGCCGAGGTGCCGCTGGCCAGGGGCGAGGCGGCGGGAGTCTTTACGCTGGCGGTCCCGGAGATCCGCACCGCGCGCGCCGACGGAGAGACGCCGGTTCCCGCGGGCTGGCTACCCGTCATGGCGCTCGGCGGCGATCTGGACCGGCGCGAGGAGGTCGTGGCCGGGAACGCGGCCGTGTCCCTGGACGGAGGCCGCACCTGGAAGCCGGCGAGCCCCGCGCCGATCGACGGAGCCGTGTACGGGAGCGCGGCGGGGGGGACCGGTGCGAACCGGTGGGTGGTGGCCGTGGCGCCGCCGGGAGCCGCGTATACTGGCGACATGGGGGAAAGCTGGACGGTGTTGCCGGGTGTCAGCGCGTGGGCGGTGGAGTTCGCGCCGGGCGGGCGGGTGGGCTGGGCGGCGGGGGGCGGGGGGCGGATTTGGCGGATAGAGCGGTAGAGTAGATTCTTTCAAAAGGGTATCCACGAGACGATATGACTGCCGAACGCAAGCTCTTCGAAGCACTGATCACCGCCACACTTCTCGTCGCCTGTTCCGCCGACACCCCCGGGGCCGATTCCACAGACGCCCCGGCGGCCGACCGTCCCTGGGCCGCCGGCCCGCCCGTCCAGCCGGTTCTGGAGGCAACCTCCGGGGACGACGCGGTCCTTTCGTACGTTTGGGACCTTGCGACGGACTCCCGCGGCCATGTCTACGTCGTCGACTTTCGGGAGCCGGGGATCGTCGAGCTGAACCGCGACCTGGGTTACGAGCGCACGATCGGCCGGGAGGGCGAAGGCCCGGGCGAATTCGGGAGGGCGGCCGCGGCTCAGATCCTCGAGGGGGACTCCCTGCTCGTCTGGGATTCCCAGCTGCAACGGCTGACGCTCTTCCCGCCGGGAGAAAGCGGAGCCGCGTCGGTCCGCTCACTGGGCACCCAGGAGCGCAGCGGTACCACATGGAGGCTGGCTGGCGGCGCCTACTTGGCGCGTTCATCGACGGCGTACATGGCCGACGGCTCCGACCAGGGGTCCACCAGAACCGAAGTCCTCCGGCACGTCCGGGAGGAGGAGGGCCGGGTTGTGGACGAGGTGATCTTCTCGTATCCCGCGGCCGAAAGCCTCGTCCTGAGGGCCGAGGGGGCGGTCAGCGTGGCCGAACATCCCTTCGGGCGCAGCTCCTTCGTCGGCCTTCTGGCGGACGGGCGAATCGCACACGTCAGCTCCGACGCGCTGGAGGTGAGGACCGTCGACCTCGCCGGCGACGTCCAAACAGCCTTCTCCTACCCGACCGCCGACGTGCCGGTCTCCCGCCGCGATCTGGCTGCCGCCGCCGACGGACTGAGCAGAAACTTCGCCCGCTTGCTCCGCGAGGGCGCGCCCTATTTCTGGCCGTCACTCACAGGACTCGTCGTGGATGACGAGGGACGCATCTGGATCGGTCTCCGCGACGCCGGCCTGACGAAGTGGGAATGGGCCGCCTTCCTGGTGGACGGGACGCACCAGTTATCCGTCGAGCTCCCTGCTGAGTTCGAAGTGCATGCGGTTCGCGGCGGCCGCATGATCGGCGTCGAGCAGGACGAGTTGGATGTCCCGCGGATCCGGGCCTACCGGCTGCCGTAAGGGACGAGCGACCTTCTGCCGTGCTACCTTTCCCACCGCTGCAGCCCGACAAGCGGGCGGCACGATTCACGCACCACCGAGGCCAAGGCAAATGTCGGTAGAACACACGCTGGCCGCATTCGACCAGATCGTGGCCGGGTCGAGGACGATGCTGGAAGCGGTTCCGGGCGAACACCTGGGCTGGCGGCCCCACGACCGCTCCTGGACGCTCGGCGAGCTTGCGACCCATCTCGCCAACCTCCCCAACTGGACCGCGCCGACCCTGTCGGCGCCCGAGTTCGACATCGATCCCGCGGACGGCGGTCCCCCGCCCCTGCAGCCGCTCGGCTCCGCCGCCGAACTCGTCGCGGCGCTGGACCAGAGCGCCGCCGCGGCCCGCGGCGCCATCGAAAGCTGTTCGGAGGACGATCTCGCGGCCCCCTGGACGATGCTCGTGGCAGGCGAACCCCGGTTCACGCTGCCCAAGGGAGTCGTGCTCAGGACCTTCATCATGGACCACATGATCCACCACCGGGCGCAGCTCGGCGTCTACCTGCGCCTGCTCGACGCGCCGGTACCGCAGCAGTTCGGGCCGACCGCCGACTTCCCCGACATGTAGCGTTCACGCCCACGGGTACCCCGGTCCGGTCTCGGCGCCATTCGTGAAAAGATTCACAAGGACGTCACACCCATCCGCACCCCGGCCCGGCAACATGCGCCGCCTCGATCCCGACCGTTTCGACCTCCTCACCTTCGACTGCTACGGCACGCTTGTCGACTGGGAGGCGGGGATCACCCGAGCGGTGCGGCAGGCCGCCGCAGCCCACCGCACCCCACCCGGTCCCCTGCACGGCGATTCGTGGGACGACGCGCACATCCTGTCGGCCTTCGCCGAGACCGAGCATTTCGTCCAGACGGAGCGGTACAGGAGCTACAGGGAGGTGCTCGCGCTCACCCTGGCGAAGATGGGCCCCCGTCTCGGCTTCCATCCCACGCCTGCCCAGTGCGACGAATTCGCGGCCTCGGTAGCCGACTGGCCCCCCTTCCCCGACACGATCGACGCCCTGCACCGCCTCGGCGCCCGCTACCGGCTCGGCATCGTCTCCAACGTCGACGACGACCTCTTTGCCGCTACCGGCAAGCGCCTAGGCACCGACTTCGACTGGGTGGTCACCGCGCAGCAGGTCGGCAGCTACAAGCCCGCCACCGCGCACTTCGAGAAGATGGCCGGACGTTCAGGGATTCCCCGCGCGCGCACGCTGCACATCGCGCAGAGCCTCTTTCACGACATCGCGCCCGCTTCCGCGCTCGGATACTCCACCGTGCACGTGGACCGTCCCAGCCGAGGGGCCGGGAGCGGCGCCACCCCCCCCGCTGAGGCTCGCCCGGACGTCACGGTTCCCGACATGGCAAGCGTGGCCGCGCTCCTCGTGGAGGCTTGATGAACAACAGCGCTCTCGGGCGAGCTGGGCGACGGTTGCTGCTACGGAGCGCGGACGGCTACGATCGGCCGAGCTATCTCCAAACCGCCACCACCACCGCCTGCCCGATCAGCGCCACCCCGTTGTAGGCGATGTTCAGCCACGCCAGCCCCGCCTTGCGCTTCTCGAAGGCCACCGACTGGTGCGCGGCCGGCAGCACGAAGGCGACCAGCGCCATCAGTCCGAGGTGCACCCCGACCATCCCGGAACCGGCGCTCCCCTCCATGGAGGACACGTCACCGGGCGCGATTTCCGCGACCAGCTGGGCCAGCACGAAGGCGGTGACCAGCGCCAGCGCGAAGCTCACGCCGTAGGTCCTCAGAGGATTGAAGCCCTCGCGGAGCTCCTCTTCCGTCTTTTCCATCAGCGCCATCCAGCGCCGGCCGAAGATCGGGCCGTACCAGAGCGCGCCGATCGCCATTGGAACGATTCCTGCCACGAGTACCGCAAACGGGTTGACTTCGTGCATGAGCTTCCTCCGATGTGGGATGGTTGTCAGGGCGAATCCCGAGGCACCTCCGGCCGCCTCCGGCCGCTACACCGTCTTCACAATCCTCGAATCGAACCGGAAGTCCCTGATACCGCCAGCCTCGACCTCGGCGAAGCCCGGATGAGTGGGATCCAGTACGTAGTTCACTTCACCGGCGACAACCGCGCTGGGCACTCTGAGCACGGCGGACTCTCCGGAAGCAAGCCACCGGTCCCCGATCTCCTGGGTGACGGGGTGGAGGCCGGGCATCGCCCATCCCCCCGGCAATCCCCGTCCGTCCACCGCCCTGACCACTCCCTCCGGGATCATCACGCGGAGTTTCCGGTAGGTCCGCAACACCTCCGGCACCCCGAGATGCACCAGCAACTCCAGACTTGCCAGCGCCAGACTGCCGCCCAGGTACACCGCCCTGCGCCCCGGGCTGTTCCAGCGTCCGCCGAAACGGAACGCCCCCTCCCCGGAGAGCATGTCTTCGACGGTGGTTGAGTACTCCGGCGCGGCCAGGCGCCATGCCTCGATCACGCGGCCGCTAACTGAACGTCCCGTACCGGAGACGACCAACGAGCTGCTCGACTTCCCGGCCACCCACCTCAGTGGAGGCACGTTCGAGAGGCGACTCTCCTTCGAGCAGCTCGTGACCCTCCTTGAGCCAACGGCGGGCCGCGTTCCCATCGCCCCGCATCAGCTCGTAGGTCATCCCGACCAGCCTCGCCACGCGCACGAGCCGGTCCGATTCCTCGGTCGTCAGCGCGCCCGACTCCCGCCTCCGGGCCAATGTGGTGGGGGGAAGGCCGATGACCCTGGCCAT
The DNA here is from genome assembly GCA_028873825.1 of Gemmatimonadota bacterium. GTDB lineage: Bacteria > Gemmatimonadota > Gemmatimonadetes > Longimicrobiales > Gaopeijiaceae > Bin94. Next base: position 38,140 of record JAPPNM010000057.1, read on the forward strand.
GGCCAGTCTTCCGATTCCCGCGGCGGCGGCCACTTCATCCAGCGTCGCGAAGGGAAGGCCGCCACGGACCAGAGTTACGGCCCCCTCCCGGACGATAAGGCGCGAGAGAGGCCCGGGGACACCTTGCAGGTAGCTTTGCATGAGATCACCCCAAACGGAATACAGAGAATGACCAATTGGTGAACTATAGCGGTACCGGCTTTCCGATGCAACAGGCTGTCCCAACCCTCGGGGCCGTAGCCGACAACGCCGCCGTAGCACCGGGAGCGGCGAGGCGCCGGGCCGACATGTGGTTGTAGTTTCGCATCTTGTTGCGGTGATTGTGGTTGCA
>JAPPNM010000154.1 GCA_028873825.1 Gemmatimonadota bacterium
ACAACGTGCAGATGGAGGTGGAGCTGATCACGCCGATCGCGATGGACGAGGAGCTGCGCTTCGCGATCCGGGAGGGCGGCCGGACCGTGGGCGCCGGCGTCGTCACCTCCATCGTCGAATAGGCGGAGAGCGGACCGATCATGGCAGCGTCACGCGGACCCGCCCCCCAGCCGGCGAACACGGCGGAGGGGAAGCGGGGCAAGGGCATCACCAACCGGATCCGGATCCGGTTGAAGGCGTTCGACCATTGGGTTGTGGACCAGACCGCCGCCGACATCGTGCGCACGGCCCAGAAGACCGGTGCGAGAATCCGCGGCCCCATCCCCCTGCCCACCCGCCGCCAGCGATGGACCGTGCTGCGCTCGCCGCACATCGACAAGAAGAGCCGGGAGCAGTTCGAGCTCAGGACCCACAAGCGCCTGATCGACATCGTCGAGAGCCGCCCCCAGACCATCGACGCGCTGACGAAGCTCGACCTGCCCGCCGGCGTCGACGTCGAGATCAAGGTGGATTGAACGATGCCGGGACTGATCGGCAGGAAGGTCGGGATGACCCGGGTCTTCACCGAAGAGGCCCGCGCCGTCCCCGTAACGGTGCTCGAAGCCGGTCCGTGCACCGTGATCCAGGTCAAGACCCCTCGGTCCGACGGATACGCGGCCGTGCAGGTCGGCTTCGGCGAGCGTAAGCTCAAGCGCTCGACGAGGGCTGAACTGGGGCACGCGGCCAAGGCCGGCCTCGAAGCGGCCCCGCGTCTCCTTCGCGAGTTCAGGCCCGCGGAGGGAGACGCCTACGAGCCTGGCCAGGAATTGACGGTCGGCCTGTTCGCGGCCGGAGAGAGGGTGAGGGTCACTGGGGTCGCCAAGGGACGGGGCTTCCAGGGCGTCGTGAAGCGGCACGGCTTCAAGGGAAGACCCGCGTCGCACGGACACCCCATGTCCCGCAATCCGGGCTCAATGGGCCCGGGCACCGACCCCTCCCGCGTGATCAAGGGCAAGAAGCTCCCGGGCCGCATGGGCGGGAACAGAAAAACGATCCGGAACGCGGAGGTCGTCCGCGTCGACCCGGAGCGGAACCTGCTCTTCGTCAGGGGCGCGGTTCCGGGCGCCAGGAACAGTTACGTCCTGGTACGGAGATAGCGGCCCCATGGACAAAGCTAGAACGATGTACCGGGCTCCCTACTTCAGAACGGACGGCTCCGCCGGGCCGGAGGTCACGCTCCCGGACTCCCTCTTCGACGGAGCGGTCCACGAGGGCGCGCTTCATCAGGCGATCCGGGCCTACCTCGCCAACCAGCGCCAGGGGACGGCCTCCAAGAAGAACCGCGCGGCCGTCGCCGGCGGCAGCCGCAAACCCTGGCGGCAGAAGGGTACCGGGCGGGCGCGGCAGGGGACCATACGCGCCGCCCAGTGGAGGGGCGGCGGCAGGGCCTTTCCTCCCCGGCCGCGTTCCTGGAAGCGGCGGGTGCCCAAGCGGCTGCGCGCCCTCGCCAGGACCTCCGCCTTCAACAGCCGCGCGGAGGCGGGCCGGGTGGCCGTCATCGAGGGCTTCGACTTCGAGACCCCCAGGACGCGCGATCTGACGAAGCTGCTCGGCAAGCTCGACCGACCCGGCAAGATCCTGTTTCTGACTCACGGCGTGAACCGCGAGCTCTACCTCTCGGGCCGCAATCTCCCCGGCGTGCGGGTCCTTCCCTTCGGTGCGGAGTCGCCCTACGACGTCGTCTGGTCCGGCACCACGATCATCGAGGAGGCGGCGCTGGCGGGGCTGGGCGACGCCCCGGCCTCCGGCGGGGGCCCGCGGCGCCGCCCGATCCGGCGCGATGCCGGCGCCGGGCCCGCGGCGGACGGGGAGGAGGGCTGATGCGCGAAGCGTACGACGTGATCGTCGCTCCGGTCGTCACCGAGAAGACGACCGCGCAGATGGAGGCGAGCCTGTACACGTTCATCGTGAACGAACGCGCCAACAAGCACGAGATCGCGCGCGCCGTCGAGGCGCTGTGGGATGTCAGAGTGACGGACGTCCGCACGATGCGGTACCCGGGCAAGGCGAAGCGGGCGCTGCTCGGCCGCATGGTGAAGAGCTGGGAGCTGGGCCGAAGGCCGTCGTACAAGAAGGCGGCGGTGCAGCTCGTCCGGGGGGACGAGATCGAATTCTACGAGATGGGTTGATCCGATGGCGCTGAAGAAGTTCAAACCCGTGACCCCGGGAACCCGGTTCAGGTCCGTGACCGCCAAGGACGCGGTCACCCGCAAGGGTCCCGAGAAGTCGCTCACGGAGCCGCTGAAGAGGTCCGGGGGCCGGAACCACCACGGCCGGATCACCGTGCGGCGGCGTGGCGGCGGCAACAAGCGCCGGTACCGCAAGGTGGACTTCAAGCGCAACAAGCATGGCGTCAAGGGGAGGATCGCCGAGATCGAATACGACCCCGGCCGCTCGGCGCTCATCGCTCTCGTACACTACGAGGACGGAGAGAAGCGCTACATTCTGTACGTCAGGGGAATGGGTGTCGGAGATGTCGTCTCTTCGGGTCCCGACGCGGACATCCGGCCCGGCAACGCGCTTCCGCTCGAACGGATCCCGCTCGGCGCCACCGTCCACAACGTGGAGATGAAACCGGGAAAGGGCGGGCAGATGGCCCGTTCCGCAGGTGCGGGCGTGCAGGTCGTCGCGAAGGAAGGCGACTACGTGACCCTGCGGCTTCCCTCCACCGAGGTGCGCAGGATCCACCGGCGCTGCCTCGCCACGGTGGGCCAGGTCGGCAACGTGGACCACGGCCTCCAGTCCCTGGGGAAGGCCGGCGCCAGCCGCTGGCGGGGACGGCGCCCTAAGGTGCGCGGCGTGGCCATGAACCCGGTCGATCATCCTCTGGGAGGGGGTGAGGGGAAGGCGTCCGGAGGGCGTCCGCCGGTCACGCCGTGGGGCAGGCCCGAGGGAACGAAGACCCGCAGGAAGAAGAAGCTGTCGAACAAGTTCATCGTCCGTGGGCGCAAGCGCGGCAAGGCCACGCGCTGACTACGGGGGTACGGAGACCGGATAGGACATGCCGCGAAGCGTCAGGAAGGGCCCGTTCATCGACGAGAAGCTGCTCCGCAAGGTCGAGCTCATGAACGCGCGGAACGAGCGAACCGTGATCCGTACCTGGTCCCGCTCCTCCACGATTTCGCCCGAATTCGTCGGGCACACGGTGGCGGTACACAACGGGAACAAGTTCATTCCCGTGTACGTCACCGAGAACATGGTCGGCCACAAGCTCGGCGAGTTCGCGCCCACGCGCCTCTTCCGGGGCCACGGCGGCAAACTCGCCGACAAGCGGTCGAGAAGGTGAGGGAGCCCGTCATGGAGGCGCGCGCGATCGCCAGGGAGATCACGATGAGTCCGCGAAAGGTCCGTCTGGTCGCGGACCAGATCCGCGGGTGTTCGGTGGACGAGGCCATTTCGCTTCTGAGGTTCTCGCCGAAGGCCGCGGCCGTTCCCATGGGCAAGACGCTTCGGTCCGCGGTCGCCAACGCCCGCGACAAGGCCGCCCGGGAGGGGGAGCTGGTGGACATCGACGAACTGGTGGTGAGCGGCGTATGGGTCGATGCGGGCCCCACCCGCAGACGCTGGAGGGCGGGTGCGATGGGAAGGGCCAAGCCCCGGCGGCGGCGGACGAGCCATATCACCGTCGTCGTGGAAGCGAGGGAGGACTAGCAGCCCGTGGACAAAATCCCCCCGGCATTCGAGCGGCGACGCATCCGCGCT